>CAKRWZ010000015.1 GCA_934418295.1 uncultured Mediterraneibacter sp. | reverse complement strand
TGAAATATCGAGATTACGGAGTGGTTCCGCCGCCGGTGTTACCACCGGTATTGTCGCCGCCGGTGTTGCCGCCGGTATTGTTGCCGCCGGTGTCGCCGCCGGTGTTGCCGCCGGTATTGTTGTCACCGGTATTTTCGCCGTCAGTATTGCCGTCTTCATTGTTTTCATCTTCTTCCGGTTCTGTAACATGTCCGCTGCAATATTGCTTCGGAATTGTATCCGCTGCGAAATATTCGGTAATAGCCGGACATCCGGTCGAAGCGCGCAGACCGGTCAAACTACAGATGCTGGCCTTTTCCACATCAGAAGGCATCGTAAATTCTTTGTATTCTAAGTTTGCGTGGACACGGCTCATGATACTCTTCCATAAGGTCAGATGCCAAACGGTATTGTTCATCGGTTTGTTGGTATCGTAACCGCCCCAGACGGAGCAGGTGTAATAAGGGGTATATCCGGAGAACCAAATATCTACGTTGTCCGTAGTTGTACCGGTTTTACCGGATACCGGCATGTTGCTGAGCCGTGCACGGGTACCGGTTCCGCGGGTGATAACACCCGTCATGGCATCGGTGATCAGACCTGCAGTGGATTTTTTCATGATCCGTTCGGTTTCCGGCGTGTTGTCCAGCAAAACGTTTCCGTCATGGTCCAGGATCTGTGTATAAAGGATCGGTTCCGTATATACACCGTCGTTGGCGATAGCAGCATAAGCAGCCGTCATTTCCAGGTTGTAGATACCTCGTGTCAGACCGCCCAAGGCTGTCGGCAGCTGGATATCAGAGAAGCCTGGGTAGTTTGGATCGTTTCCGTCTACAAGAGTAGAGAAGCGGAAACGCATCAAATAATCATAACCAACTTGCGGGGTGATGTCATTTAAAACTTTTACAGTCACGACGTTGGCAGACTGCTCGATCGCGGTTCGGACTGTCATATTGCCGCGGTAGGAAGCTCCCCACCAGTTTTTGACGGGCGTGCCGTCCGGATAGCTGAACGGAGAATCTTCTACGGCAGTAGCAAGCGTATAATCACAGGCATCCAGTGCAGGCACATAAGTAGAAAGGATCTTAAAACAAGAGCCTGGCTGACGCGGAGAATCAGTGGCACGGTTCAGGGAAAGACTGGAACTTTTTCCGCCACGACCTCCGACGATTGCCTTTACTTCACCGGTATATTGATCCATGATGACAACGGAAGTCTGCGGTTGCGGAGTGATGGAGATACGTTCATCTAAAGTGTCTCCCTCTGCTATCCCTAAAGTAGATTTATATTCGTCTACTGCCTGCTGTGCGGCTTCCGGAGTAGAAAATATGAGTGGATATTTGCCGCCTCTTGTACTTGCAAGATACGAACGCAGCATTTCGGTACTGTAATTTTGTACGGTTCCGTCAGCGCGTGTGACCGTGGCAACGTATTCCACGCCATACTCTGTCAGGTACGGATAGTTGGCATTGTTGGCAACCTCTTCATCGCAGATCTGCTGGATCGAAAGATCCTGAGTGGCTTTGATCGTGAGACCGCCGCTGTAAAGCGCATTGTAGGCCTGTGTATAAGAATAGCCTTTTTTGTTCTGCAGATCTTCAAGGACCTGTTTGGTCAATTCGTCCACAAAATAGGAATAAGGTGTTTCATCGGTCGCCACAGCGTTTGTATTCTGGATACGGCTGTAAACATCGTCTGCCAGAGCCTCATCCTTTTCTGCTTCACTGATATATCCTTGCTTGACCATGGCATTCAGAACGATCTTCCGACGCTTTTGGTTGTTTTCAGGGTTTGTGATCGGATTGTAACGTCCGGGACTGGATGTGATGGCAGCGATAACGGCGCATTCCGACAGATTCAGCTCGGAGACATCCTTGTTAAAATAACGCAGGGAAGCAGACTGTACGCCAAGGCAGTTTTGTCCCAGGTTGATGGTATTCATGTAAGCTTCCAGGATCTCTTTTTTACTCATCTGTTTTTCAATCTGAAGAGCGAGATACTGTTCCTGGATTTTTCGCTCCAGACTGTCCAGGAGCGTCTTTTCTTCCGTAAAGTTCGGGAAGACGTTGTTTTTGATCAGCTGCTGTGTCAGGGTACTGGCACCTTCCGAAAAATGCCCGGTCGTAAGAGCGACCATACCGGCACGGAGGATTCCCTGAAGATCGACACCTTTATGCTTATAAAAACGCTCATCCTCTATTGCAATAAAAGCCTTTCCAAGCAGATCCGGGATCTCATCGATTTTTTTGTAAATACGGTTAGCACCGGAAGCAACGAAACGTTCCAGTTCGGTTCCGTCAGCGGCGTACACAAAGGTGGTATAACCGGACGGTTTGACACTCTCGGGAGTGATAGCCGGAGCATCATCGATTACTTTCTTGATAAACAGTCCTGCAGCACCGGCACCGAGTACAAGAAGCAGTAAAAAACAGGCGATGAAAGCCTTAAAAAGCCGCACTCCGACGCGCTTTTTTGTCATATTGCTCTTTGAAGATATCCTTTTTTGCTTTTTTGCAATATTCTTTTTATCATAATGCATGAAAAGTATCCTCCTTTACCTGTACAAATTATAGCAAAGTTATATTCTTAAATAAAGAAAAAAATAAAATCTTAAGAAAACAGTTGTTGCAGGAAACGGTTCCCTGTTATACTTTCAGTGGAAGGAGTATGGCATGAAAAAGCAATATCAGACAATAGATACCGGAGGCAGTGCGGAGATCACGGAAAAGAAGTCACGGTTTATCGCCAATGTGTTTCCGGTGGAAGAAGAAGAGGAAGCGCTGGCGATCCTGGAACAGATGCGGAAAAAATATTGGGATGCCAGACATAATTGCTGGGCTTATGTAGTCGGCGTTGAACAGGTGACCGCCAGATGCAGCGATGACGGGGAACCGGCACAGACGGCCGGCAAACCGATCCTGGACGTGATCACGGGGCTGGGGCTGCACAATGTACTGGTGGTCGTGACCAGATATTTCGGCGGGGTGCTTCTGGGGACGGGCGGGCTGGTGCGGGCATATTCAAAAGCTTCCCAGGAGGGGCTGGCCCACAGTAGGATTATTACCAGAAAGCTGGGAATTAAACTGACGATCCATACAGATTACAATGGGATCGGGAAAATACAGTATCTTTTGGGAAAAAGAGAAATCAAACCCCTCGACACGTTGTATACCGATGCGGTACAGTTGAAAGTGGTGGTTCCGGAAAGTGAAAAAGGTGCGTTGGAAGCGGAGATCACGGAAAGCACGGCAGGAAAAGCAGTGATCGAAAAAGAGGGAATGTGCTGGTTTGCGGAAGTGGATGGCAGTATAAAGATAAAAAAGAACGTGGATCCGTAAGTACGGATCCACGTTTTATCGCTCATGCCAGGCATACGACAAAAAGCTATGATTTTAGGAAAATTCCGGCTCGATCAATCCGTAGGAGCCGTCTTTTCTTTTATATACGACGTTTACCTGTTCCGTCTCTGCATTGTAGAATACGAAAAAGGCGTGTCCCAGCAATTCCATCTGTATGCAGGCGTCTTCTGCAAACATTGGTTTGATCCCGAAACGTTTGGTGCGGACGATACGGATCTCGTTTTCCGGATCGGTGGATTCGGAATCGATAAAATCCGGCTGGAAATCAGGAGCACTGCCCTGAGCCCGTTCAAGCAGCTTGGTCTTGTATTTCCGAAGCTGGCGTTCGATTACCTCGACGGCAAGATCGATGGAGACGTACATGTCGGTGCTGGATTGTTCCGAGCGGATGATGGAGCCTTTGACCGGGATCGTAACTTCGATCTTTTGCCGGTCTTTTTCAACGCTCAGTGTTACAATAATTTCTGTCTCAGGAGTAAAATACTTTTTCAGTCTTCCGAGCTTTGTCTCAACTGCTTCCTTCAGACTTGGGGTTACAACCATGTTTTTTCCGCTGATAATAAATTTCATATACCCAACTCCTTTACAAATAGAATCGAAAACAAACATAAAAGTCTGAAAATAATATGTTTATTTTCTTGTTGTGTATATTATAACATAAAAGATAATTAATGTATAGAACGAATCACTTCGATCCGGGAGATTTTATCTTCATGCATTTTAGAAATGCGGAATCCGAAATCATGATAGTATATGCAAGTTCCTATGCCGATATCCTGAGGAGTTTCTTCTTCTGCAAGCTGACGACGGAAAACGTCTTCCAGTGATTCATCCTTTGCCTCATAAGGAATGTGGATATGAAGAAGGGCATTGACAAGACGTACCTTCTGGGAAGCGCGGAAGATCGTTTTTTCCGATTCGTCGAAAGCCACAAAAAGAAATTTTCTGGTGGCAAAGAGAATGGAAATGGATACCACGCCGATCAGGCTGTGCAGCGGATCGGAGTGGTCGATGATGATCTGACGCGCAATGGCAAACAGTAGTACTTCAAACACAGTGGACTGGGTGTGCAGGTAGATCATGCGGATCATTTCAATGCCGATGATCAGATTGAAACAACTGGTGAGAAGATCATCGTAATTGGGGTAGGTCTGCAGATCCGGCAGATGACCAAAGGTGGTGATCAGCTGGTAGATCATGACGCAGATCGCGGTTGCCAGAATGAAGGAAATAACAAATTCCAGTGCTACAGTGATGTTTTTCAGGATCCGGTTCAGGTACTTGGTCATGGTCAGTCCTCCTGTGGTGATTTATTTGTTGTTTAAAGAAGCACGCTTCCTGAGACGGGCATCCAGGATCTTTTTGCGGATCCGCAGATTCTTCGGGGTGACTTCCAAAAGCTCGTCGGTGTCGATGAAATCCAGTGCCTGTTCCAGGCTCAAGACCTTAGGTGCTGTCAGGCGGAGTGCTTCGTCGGCGCTGGAAGAACGGGTGTTGGTCAGATGTTTCGTCTTGCAGACATTCAGTTCGATGTCGTCGGTCTTGTTGTTTTGTCCGATTACCATGCCGGAATATACCTTGTCTCCCGGACCGATAAATAGGGTTCCTCGCTCCTGAGCATTGAAAAGGCCGTAGGTAACCGCTTCTCCGTTTTCGAAAGCGATGAGAGAGCCCTGCTTCCGGTATTGGATATCTCCCTTGTAAGGAGCATAGCCGTTGAAGCTGGTGTTGATGATTCCGTTTCCTCTCGTGTCCGTCAGGAATTCTCCGCGGTAACCGATCAGGCCGCGGGAAGGGATCAAAAACTCCAGACGGGTATAGCCGCCGCTGGCGGTTCCCATATTTTGCAGTTCACCTTTTCTCTGGCTCATCTTTTCAATGACGATCCCGGAAAATTCATCCGGTACGTCGATGTAAGCCAGCTCGATAGGCTCCAGCTTGTGTCCTTTTTCGTCTTCCTTATAAAGTACTTCCGCTTTGCTTACGGCAAACTCATAGCCTTCCCGCCGCATGTTTTCGATCAGTACGGACAGATGAAGCTCGCCTCGGCCGGAAACTTTAAAGCAGTCGGTATTTTCCGTTTCTTCCACCCGGAGACTGACGTCCGTCTGAAGCTCCCGAAAAAGACGGTCGCGGAGATGGCGGGAAGTGATATATTTTCCGTCCTGTCCCGCAAAAGGACTGTCATTGACGATAAACTGCATGGAGATCGTCGGTTCGGAGATCTTCTGGAAAGGAATCGCCTGAGGATTTTCCGGGGAGCAGAGGGTATCACCGATGGAAATGTCAGAAATACCGGAGATGGCGACGATGGCACCAATCTCTGCTTTGGAGACTTCTACTTTTTTCAGCCCGTCAAATTCATAAAGCTTGCTGATCTTTACTTTTTCAAATTTGTCAGGATCGTGATGGTTGACGAGAACCATGTCCTGGTTGACGGAAATGCTTCCGTTGTCCACTTTTCCGACGCCGATACGGCCGACATATTCGTTGTAATCGATGGTGCTGATCAGAATCTGGGTAGCGGCATCCGGATCCCCCTCCGGAGCAGGGATGTAGTTTAAAATCGTCTCGAAAAGAGGCTTCATATCTTTTTCGTTATCAGTCAGATCCAGCACGGCAACTCCGTTTTTGGCGGAAGCGTAGACGAAAGGACAATCCAACTGCTCGTCTGAGGCATCCAGGTCCATGAAAAGCTCCAGGACTTCATCGATCACTTCGTCCGGGCGGGCTTCCGGCCGGTCGATCTTATTGATACAGACGATGACCGGGAGCTGAAGCTCCAAAGCTTTGCGCAGCACAAATTTTGTCTGGGGCATGGCACCTTCAAAAGCGTCCACCACCAAGATAACGCCGTTTACCATTTTCAGGACACGCTCCACCTCTCCGCCGAAGTCGGCATGGCCAGGCGTGTCGATGATGTTGATCTTTGTACCTTTATAATAGACGGCGGTGTTTTTGGAGAGGATCGTGATCCCGCGTTCCCGTTCGATATCGTTGGAATCCATGACGCGTTCCTGAATCTCCTGGTTTTGCCGGAAAACACCGCTTTGTTTCAAAAGTTCATCGACCAGAGTCGTTTTGCCGTGGTCTACATGGGCGATAATGGCGATGTTCCGGACATCTTCTCTTTTTATTTTCATATGGTCAGATACTTCCTTTTTTATAAATTACTGAAAATACAGCATTTTTTATTTTATATCAAAAAATTTATTTTTACAATAGCAGGAAACGGTTCTAAAACAGGAAATCACTTCATAGACTTGGTAGTGACTCAAAAATACTGTGAAGAGGAAGGGAGAAATAAGAGTATTATGTCGGATAAGGTGATTGAGAACAACCAGGTAACTGTGATGGGTGAAGTGGTGACGGAATTTCAGTTCAGCCACGAGGTGTTCGGTGAAGGGTTTTATATGCTGGAGATCTCGGTGAAAAGGCTGAGCAATTCGGAAGATCGGATCCCGCTGATGATCTCGGAACGTCTCATTGACGTGACTCAGGATTATCGCGGGGAATACATTTATGTAACCGGACAATTCCGTTCATACAATCGTCATGAAGAACAAAAAAACCGGTTGGTTTTATCAGTGTTTGTGCGGGAGATTGCATTTGTGGAAGAGGAAATGGATGCATCGAAGACCAATCAGATCATTTTGGAAGGTTATATCTGCAAATTGCCGGTGTATCGGAAGACGCCGCTGGGAAGGGAGATCGCAGATCTGCTGCTTGCCGTAAACAGACCTTACGGGAAATCGGATTATATCCCCTGCATCTGCTGGGGAAGAAATGCCAGATATGTTTCCGGGTTTGATGTGGGACAGCATGTACAGCTGATCGGAAGGATCCAGAGCAGGGATTATGTAAAAAAATTATCGGAGACGGAAACCCAGACCAGGACGGCCTACGAGGTTTCAGTCAGCAAACTGGAATGTGTAGAAGATTTATAGGAGCAAAATTATGATAAAATTTCCGGTGCCTGAAACCAATTGACATCCCAGTTCAATAATGATAGAATTTACAGCAATAAAAGTAGTGTCAGGAGGGTTCAAATGACTGTTTTTGAAGGTGCTGGAGTAGCGATCATTACTCCGTTTCATGAAGATGGAAGTATAAATTATGATAAATTAGACGAACTGATCGATTTTCATTGTGCGAACGGGACAGATGCAATCGTCATCTGCGGGACGACGGGAGAATCATCTACGTTATCCGAAGAGGAGCACATGGATTGTGTAAAATTTACGATCGAGAGAACGAAGGGAAGACTTCCGGTTATTGCCGGGACAGGTTCCAATTCTACATACACTGCGATCGAAATGTCCAGAGAGGCATCTGAGGCAGGTGCAGACGGACTGCTGCTGGTAACGCCTTATTACAACAAGGCTACACAGCAGGGATTGATCGCGCATTATAAAGCCGTGGCAGCAGAAGTAAAAGCTCCGATCATCCTGTACAGCGTTGCAAGCAGGACCGGAGTCAATATCGAGCCGGAGACAGTGGCGACTCTGGTAAAAGAGACGGAAAATATCGTCGGAGTAAAAGAAGCTTCCGGCAACATTTCCCAGGTGGCAAAGATCATGCAGCTGACAGACGGAAACATCGATCTGTATTCCGGAAACGATGATCAGATCGTACCGATTCTGTCTCTGGGCGGAAAGGGTGTCATTTCTGTCCTTTCCAATGTGGCGCCGCAGGCAGCCCATGATATCGTTGCAAAATACGCAGCAAGGGACGTAAAGGGAAGCCGTGATCTGCAGCTGAAAGCATTGCCGTTGATCTCAAAGCTTTTCTGCGAGGTAAATCCGATCCCGGTGAAAAAAGCGGTAAATCTGATGGGGATGGAAGTCGGAGGACTGCGTCTTCCGCTGACAGAGCTGACACCGCAGCACACAGAAGAACTGAAAAAAGCAATGATTGATTTTGGAATCAAATTAGCTTAGCATAGAAGCTGGTGAAGAAGAAAGCAAAAGGGTATCATCCGTTGGTCGGCAGACACGAGTGATATCCTTTTACGATTTTAACAGAAGATTGAGATTTTATTATCAAAACAGAAGGAGAAGATTATGGTAAAAGTAATATTGCATGGATGCAACGGAAAAATGGGACGTGTCATCACGGAATTGGCAAAAAAAGATGACAAGGTACAGATTGTGGCGGGAATCGATCCATACACAGGTGTGGAAAATGAGTATCCGGTGTTTGCAGATCCGGCCCACTGTGATGTAAAAGCGGATGTAGTGGTCGATTTTTCTTCTGCGGCTGCAGTAAACGGACTTTTGGATTACTGTGAAGCAAAACGGCTGCCGGTGGTATTGTGCAGCACGGGACTTTCGGAGGAGCAGCTGGAAAAAGTACATGCGGTTTCCGAAAAGATCGCGGTACTGAAGTCGGCAAATATGTCGGTAGGGATCAATCTTTTGCTGAAACTTCTGCAGAATGCTGCAAAGATCCTGGCGCCTGCAGGTTACGATATCGAACTGGTGGAGCGTCACCACAACCAGAAGCTGGATGCCCCCAGCGGAACGGCGCTGGCGCTGGCAGATTCCATCAACGAAGCGTTGGATCAGGAATATACCTATGTGTATGACAGAAGCCAGGTACACAGAAAACGTGCCGAGAAAGAAATCGGGATCTCAGCAGTACGAGGCGGAACGATCGTAGGTGAGCACGAGGTCCTTTTCGCAGGAACCGATGAAGTGATTGAATTTAAGCACACGGCTTATTCCCGGAGCATTTTCGGAAAAGGTGCCCTGGAAGCAGCAAAATTTCTTGCCGGAAAGCCGGCCGGCATGTATGACATGGGAGATGTGATTCAGTTTTCATAAATGAAAAGATGGGGAAAGGAGAAAGAGATGAAATCCCTGGAAGAAAAGTACCTGGAAAGGCTGTCTGAACTGTATCCGACGATCGCGGCTGCATCGACGCAGATCATCAATTTGGAAGCAATTTTAAATCTGCCGAAAGGAACGGAACATTTTCTGACGGATGTGCACGGAGAATACGAAGCGTTCTCACATGTGCTGCGAAACGGTTCCGGATCTGTCAGGAGAAAGATCGACTCAGTGTTCGGGAACAGCTTGAGTGCCAGAGACAAAAAAGACCTGGCGTCTTTGGTATATTATCCGAGAGAGCGGATCGATCTGATCAAAAAAACGGAGCCGAATCTGGAAGATTGGTATATGACGAATCTTTATCGTTTGGTGGAGTTGAGCAAAAGAGCGGCGAGCAAATATACGCGTTCTAAAGTGCGAAAGGCTTTGCCGAAAGATTTTGCATATGTGATCGAAGAGTTGATCACGGAAAAGACGGATGTTTCGGATAAAGAATCCTATTACAATAATATTATTAAAACCATTGTAAGGATCGGGCGTGCGGGAGATTTTATCTATGCGCTGGCACATTTGATCCAGAGACTGGTAGTAGATCATCTCCATATTGTCGGGGACATTTATGACAGAGGTCCTGGTCCACATCATATTGTAGATATGCTGATCGATTATCATTCGGTGGATGTTCAGTGGGGAAATCACGACGTGCTCTGGATGGGAGCGGCAGCAGGACAGAGAGGATGTATCGCCAATGTGATCCGTATCTGTGCACGGTATGGCAATCTGGATATCCTGGAAGACGGTTACGGGATCAACCTGCTTCCGCTGGCAGCTTTTGCACTCCGGGTCTACGGGGATGATCCGTGTACCTGTTTCGCATTAAAGGGACCGCAGCAGGAGGATCGCGAGCTGAACCTTCGGATGCACAAGGCAATCTCCATCATCCAGTTTAAAGTGGAAGGACAGATCATTGCTCGGAATCCGTGGTTTCATCTGGAAAAAAGAAATTTATTGCACCGCATCGATTATGAAAAAGGAACCATCCGTCTGGACGGGAAGACCTATGAGCTTTTGGATAAGAATTTTCCGACTATCGACCCGAAAAATCCGTACAAATTGACGCCGGAGGAAGAAGATATCATGGATCGTCTGGAAAAGGCGTTTACAGGCTGCCACAAACTGCGGGAACATATGCGGTTCTTGTTGTCGAAAGGCGGACTTTATAAAGTATATAACGGAAATCTTCTGTATCATGGCTGTGTTCCGCTGGATGAGAACGGAGAATTGAAAACGGTGGAGATCTACGGGAAGAAATACCGTGGACAGGAACTGTATGAAGCGCTGGAAAGTTATGTGCGGAAAGGGTTCTTTGCACTTGATATGGTAGAAAAAGAAAAAGGAAAAGACATGATGTGGTATATATGGCTACATCCGGATTCCCCTCTTTTCGGAAAAGACAAAATGGCGACCTTCGAGCGGTATTTCCTTGCAGATAAAGAGACCCATAAAGAAACGAAAAATGCATATTACAGATTCCTGGAAAACGAAGAAGTGCTGGACCGGATCCTGGGAGCTTTCGGACTTCTTTCCAAAGGTTCTCATATCATCAACGGACACGTGCCGGTGAAGAGTAAAAACGGTGAGAGCCCCATCAAATGCGGCGGAAAGCTTTTGATCATTGACGGCGGATTTTCCAGAGCATATCAGAAAGAAACCGGAATTGCCGGATATACCTTGATCTACAATTCACAGGGACTTCGTCTGGTCGCTCATGAGCCGTTCCAGTCGAAGGAACTGGCCATTGAAAACGGAAGTGATATTCATTCAGAAACAGTGATCGTCACACAAATGCTGGAGAGAAAGCTGGTAGGAGATACGGATATCGGAAGCAAACTGAAGGAAGAGGTAGCCGATCTGGAGGTGCTTTTGGAAGCTTACAGAAACGGTACATTGACCGAAAAACTTTAATTTTGCATTTTAGAAATATTTCCCATACATAATCCTTTTGGAAGTGCAGATATTACTAGACAAAAGATTTTTTATGGAAAGGGAGATAACATCTATGAAAATGTGGAAAAAATGGTGTGTGCTGGCGGCATGCATATGTATCGCTGTAAATATGTCTGCCTGCGGAGATCGGTCGAAGGATGAAGCCGGAATGGGAGATGCAGGGACAGACGAGGCTTCTTATCCGGAAGAAAGCAAGGATAACGGAGAAAAAACCGAGGAAAACTCCGAAGACGAACGGGATAAAAACCGGGGAACCGTGGGGGGAGACATCGAAAATGCGGTAGATGATGCCGGAAGGACCGTACAGGATATCACCGACGGAGCGGGGGACGCAGTAGAAGATCTGACGGAGGACCGCACAACGGACACAGAAAATAAAAATGAAGCAAAGTAAGGATCGATATCAAACAGATCATCACGGAAGGGATGTGCGTCGGCACATCCCTTCTTGCGGCTGCAAAAGCAGTGTGCTATGATGGTCGAAAGTCTGAGAACAGGAGGAAAGCAGGTATGAAATTCAGACCATGCATCGATATACATAACGGAACGGTAAAACAGATCGTCGGAGGAAGTCTGCGGGACGAAGGAGACCGGGCAGGAACCAATTTTGCCTCGGAGCTGGATGCAGCCTGGTATGCGCGGCTTTATCAGAGGGACGGATTGAAAGGCGGACACATTATTTTATTGAATCCGCCGTCTTCTTGTTATTATGAAGCAACCAAAAAACAGGCCGTGGAAGCGCTGGCGGCATATCCGAAGGGAATGCAGTTGGGCGGCAGCGTGACCCGGGAAAATGCGGAAGAATATCTGAAAGCGGGGGCAAGCCATGTGATCGTAACCTCATATGTGTTTCGGGACGGACAGGTAGATTGGAAGCGTTTGGAACAGCTGAGACAGACGGTTGGGAAAGAACATCTGGTCTTGGACCTCAGCTGCCGGAAAAAGGAAGAAAAATACCGGATTGTGACAGACCGTTGGCAGAAGTTTACGGAAGTGGTCCTGTCAGAACAGGTATTAGATGAACTGGCCGATTATTGCGATGAATTTTTGATACACGGAGTAGATGTGGAGGGAAAACGTTCCGGCTGCGAAGACAGGCTGATCAAGCTGCTGGCAGACTGGGGGAAAAAACCGATGACTTATGCCGGAGGGATCGGGTCATTGGAAGAGTTGGAGCGTTTTAAAAAGCTCACGGGAGGCGTTCTGGATTTCACCATCGGAAGTGCGTTGGATCTCTTTGGAGGAATGGTTCCTTATGCGCAGATTTCCAAACTGTAAATAAGCTGTGAACAGTTGGAAAGATGGTTGAACAAAAGAAAATATAGTGTTAAAATATGGAATGTATGCGACAGAATTGATAGATAAATGAGGAGTAATTTGGATTATGGGTTTGATGCAAAAATTATTTGGTACCCACAGTGAACATGAATTAAAGCGAATTTACCCCATTGTGGATCATATCGAGGCCCTCGGACCGGAAATGCAGGCATTGTCGGACACGGAGCTGAGAGAAAAGACACTGGAGTTTAAGAAGCGCCTTCAGGAGGGAGAGACGTTGGACGATCTGCTTCCGGAAGCCTATGCGGTAGTCCGGGAGGCGGCTACCAGGACCCTGGAAATGCGGCACTATAGAGTGCAGCTGATCGGCGGTATCATCCTTCATCAGGGACGTATTGCGGAGATGAAGACCGGTGAAGGAAAGACGTTGGTCTCTACACTGCCGGCTTATCTGAATGCATTGGAAGGAAAAGGCGTACAGATCGTTACGGTCAACGACTATCTGGCAAAGCGTGATGCGGAGTGGATGGGACAGGTACATGAGTTTCTCGGATTGACGGTAGGCGTCGTCCTGAATTCCATGGATAATGACGAAAGAAGAGCGGCATACAACTGTGATATCACGTATGTGACCAATAATGAGCTGGGATTTGATTATCTGCGTGACAACATGGTAGTCTATAAAAACCAGCTGGTGCAGAGAGGTCTGCACTATGCCATCATCGATGAGGTGGACTCAGTCTTGATTGACGAAGCGAGAACCCCGCTGATCATATCCGGCCAGAGCGGAAAGTCAACCAGACTTTATGAAGCCTGCGATATTTTAGCGAGACAGCTGCAGAGAGGCGAGGCCAGCGGTGAGTTCTCCAAGATGAACGCAATCCTGGGAGAGGAGATTGTTGAGACCGGAGATTTCATCGTCAATGAAAAAGAAAAGACCGTTAATCTTACAGAAGACGGTGTAAAGAAAGTAGAGCAGTTCTTCCATATCGACAACCTGGCCGATGCGGAGAATCTGGAGCTTCAGCACAATGTGATCCTGGCTTTGCGCGCACACAATCTGATGTTCCGCGACCAGGACTATGTGGTGACGCCGGACGACGAAGTTATGATCGTAGATGAGTTTACCGGACGTATCATGCCGGGCCGCCGTTATTCAGATGGTCTGCATCAGGCAATCGAGGCAAAAGAGCATGTAAAAGTAAAGAGAGAGAGCAAAACACTGGCGACCATTACGTTCCAGAATTTGTTCAATAAATACGATAAAAAATGCGGTATGACCGGTACTGCGTTGACGGAGGAGCAGGAGTTCCGCGATATTTACGGAATGGACGTTGTGGAGATTCCGACCAATGAGCCGGTGCGCAGATTGGATCTTAACGATGCGGTATATAAGACAAAGAAAGAAAAATACGAGGCGGTTGTAGAAGAGGTAAAACGTGCCCATGCCACCGGACAGCCGGTACTGGTAGGTACGATCACCATCGAGGTGTCCGAGCTTTTGAGCCGGATGCTGCGCAAAGAAGGCATTTTGCATAATGTGTTGAATGCAAAATTCCACGAGAAAGAGGCAGAGATCGTAGCCGATGCCGGACTGCACGGAGCGGTCACCATCGCGACCAACATGGCCGGTCGTGGTACAGATATCAAGCTGGATGAAGAGTCTAAGAAAGCCGGCGGTCTGAAGATCATCGGTACAGAGAGACACGAGTCCAGACGTATCGACAACCAGCTGCGCGGACGTTCCGGACGACAGGGAGATCCGGGTGAATCCAGATTTTATCTTTCTTTGGAAGATGATCTGATGCGTCTGTTTGGCTCTGAGCGTCTGATGAGTGTGTTTAATGCAGTCGGCGTGGAAGACGGAGAACAGATCGAACATAAGATGCTTTCCAACGCCATCGAGAAAGCACAGAAGAAGATCGAGAGCAACAACTTCGGAATCCGTAAGAATCTGCTGGAATATGATCAGGTTATGAATGAGCAGAGAGAAATCATTTACGGAGAGAGACGGCAGGTCCTGGATGGTGAAAACATGCGGGATGCTATCTATCACATGATCACGGATTATGTAGAAAATACGGTGGAAAGCTGTATTCCGCAGGATGCTGACCGGGACAGCTGGGATCTGACAGGGCTGGAGATCAGTCTGAAAGATACGATCCCGATGATGGAGATGCCTTCCGTGGAAGAAGTGGAAAACATGCAGGCGAAAGAGCTGGAGCATCTTTTGAAAGAAAAGGCGGTTAAAGCTTACGAGGAAAAAGAGGCAGAGTTCCCGGAAGAGGAGCAGGCAAGAGAAGTGGAGCGCGTGGTGCTTTTGAAAGCCATCGACGCAAAATGGATGGACCATATCGACGATATGGATCAGCTTCGCCAGGGAATCGGTCTGCAGGCTTACGGACAGAAAGATCCGCTGGTGGAATATAAAATGCTGGGATACGAGATGTTCGGGGAGATGACCCGGAGCATTACGGAAGCTACGGTAAAAACGTTGTTCCATGTGCGGATCGAGCAGAAAGTAGAAAGAGAACAGGTCGCAAAAGTGACCGGTACCAATAAAGACGACAGTGCAGTGCGTGCGCCGAAGAAGCGGGAAGATAAAAAGATCTATCCGAATGATCCGTGTCCCTGCGGAAGCGGCAAGAAGTACAAACAGTGCTGCGGGCGTAAAAAAATCTGACGCTCTGAGATTTTAAAATATGAAAGAGGTGATTAAGGTGGTATTGCTGGACGAATTGAAAACAGAATGGATGGCATATGAAGAACCACTGAAAGAATTGAGGGATTCACTTTAACTTACCAGAAAAAAAGGAAAGAATCGAAGAACTGGAAAGAAGAAGTGAAGAGCCGGGGTTTTGGGATATCCCGGAAGAG
The DNA here is from genome assembly GCA_934418295.1 of uncultured Mediterraneibacter sp. Taxonomy (GTDB): domain Bacteria; phylum Bacillota; class Clostridia; order Lachnospirales; family Lachnospiraceae; genus Mediterraneibacter_A. Next base: position 13,877 of record CAKRWZ010000015.1, on the reverse strand, counting down.
TCCAGAAAGATTATGCAGAAGCTGAAAAATCTGCAGGCATTTGTAAAAGAGATCGAAGATCTGGACAATACGTATGATGAAATCGGAATGCTCATCGAGATCTGTGAAGAAGAGAATGACGAAAGTGAGCTGGAAGAGATCCGGGAAGAACTAAAGCGTTTTCAGGAAGGGTTTGAAGATTTGAGGATCCAGACCCTGCTGTCAGGCAGATACGATGAGTCGAATGCGATCGTAACGATTCATGCAGGAGCAGGCGGGACGGAGTCCTGCGACTGGGCGGGCATGCTTTACCGTATGTACAGCCGCTGGGCGGAGAAAAAAGGATTTGCTTTGGAAGTGCTGGATTATCTGGAAGGAGATGTGGCAGGAATCAAAGCGGTCACCTTTGAAGTGGAAGGAGAAAACGCCTACGGGTACCTGAAATCGGAAAAAGGAGTGCACCGTCTGGTGCGGATCTCGCCGTTTAATTCAGCAGGAAAAAGACAGACATCCTTTGCATCCTGTGATGTGATACCGGACATCGAGGAAGATGTGGATGTGGAGATCAACGATGATGATCTGCGGATCGACACCTACAGGGCAGGAGGAGCCGGCGGACAACATATCAACAAGACATCATCGGCAGTCCGGATCACGCATCTGCCGACGGGCATCGTCGTGCAGTGCCAGAATGAACGTTCTCAGCATATGAACAAGGACAAAGCCATGCAGATGCTGAAAGCAAAACTGTTTATTCTGAAGCAGCAGGAGCAGGCGGATAAAGTATCGGATATTCGCGGAGAGGTGAAAGAAATCGGATTCGGCAACCAGATCCGCTCTTATGTGATGCAGCCGTATACAATGGTAAAAGATCACAGGACGAATGCGGAGACCGGAAATGTATCGGCGGTAATGGACGGGTCTATCGATCTGTTTATCAATGCATATTTAAAGGCAGAGCAGGCAGGAAACCATGCTCAGCAAAGTGAATAGAACAGCATCAAAGGAGAAAAGTATGGTAAATATTGCGGTATTAGGATATGGAACGGTTGGTTCCGGAGTTGTGGAGGTCGTCAATACAAACGGCGCAAGGATCAACCAGCGGGTCGGCGATGAAATTGCCGTGAAATACGTCCTGGATCTCAGAGATTTTCCGGGAGATCCCATACAGGAAAAGATCGTACACGATTTTGATGTGATCCTTCAGGATCCGGAGGTCAAGATCGTAGTCGAGGTTATGGGAGGGATCGAGCCTGCCTATACTTTTGTAAAAAAAGCACTTCTTGCAGGGAAAAGCGTGGCGACTTCCAATAAAGCGCTGGTGGCAAAGCACGGCGCAGAGCTGCTTTCCATTGCAAAAGAAAGAGAAATCAACTTTTTGTTTGAGGCCAGCGTAGGCGGCGGTATTCCGATCATTCGCCCGCTGAATTCTTCACTGACTGCAGATGAAATAGAAGAAATCACAGGAATCCTCAACGGGACGACGAATTATATGATGACCAAAATGTTTTACGAAGGTGCGGATTATGACGAAGTCCTGAAAGAGGCTCAGGAGAAAGGGTATGCGGAGAGAGATCCGGAAGCGGATGTGGAAGGCTATGATGCCTGCAGAAAGATCGCGATCCTGGCATCTTTGATCTCCGGACATCAGGTGGATTTTGAAGATATTTATACGGAGGGGATCACCGGGATCACATCAGCAGACATGCAGTATGCAAAAGAGATGGGCATGACGATCAAGCTGCTGGCTTCCTGCAGAAGAGACGGAGACCGTCTGTATGCCATCGTTGCCCCCTATCTGCTGGGAAAAGACCATCCGCTCTACAATGTAAACGGTGTGTTTAATGCCATTTTTGTGCACGGTAACGTGCTGGGGGATGCGATGTTTTACGGAAGCGGAGCAGGAAAGCTTCCTACGGCCAGCGCAGTGGTGTCGGACGTGGTAGAGGCAGCGAAAAATCTGAACCGCAATGTGATGACGATGTGGAAGAGCGACAAGCTGGAACTGTATCCGATCCGTCAGACAGAAAAGAAGTTTTTCGTGCGGATCGAAGGAGAGGAGACGGCGCTGAAAGCACATTTGGAGAGTCGTTTCGGAACGATACAGGTTGTACACGCAGAAGGAATCTCAGGAGAGTTCGGTTTCCTGACGGAACGCATTTCCGAAGGAAAATACGAGGAGTGTGCGAAAGATTTCCCGGGGATCATCCATATGATCCGCGTGGAGCATTAGAAACAGAAGCAGAGTTACAAGATAAAGAAAATCCCCGGGATGTGCCGTTTGGCATTTCCGGGGATTTGGTTATCATATAGCTATTAAATATTAAAAGAGCAGCTTTTCCAGCAAAAGACGGGTATCCGCATCAGCGTTTCGGAATTTCAACAGCAGCTGGGTCTCTTCTTTCGTCAGATAGAGCATATTGCCGGATTTTACGTCGATCGCCGGGGTGTAAGGTCCTTTTTCTTCGTGGATCTGATTTTCAAGATTCTGATAGACCAGCTCGTCCAGAGAAAGGTTGAAAATGTGACAGAGATACGTCAGTGAATCTAAATCCGGGATCCGTTTACCAGTCTCATAGTTGGAGTATGCCTGTCTGGAAATGTTAAGTTTTGCGCTGATATCTTCCTGCGTCAGATTGTATTGCTTCCGTTTATAACGAAGATTTTTCGATAATTGTATGTTCGCCATTGCTGCAGCAGATCCTCCGTAAATGGTAAAGGCCGTCTTTGGATGATAAAATCTGCCTACATTATAGCAACAAACTGCATGAATCGGTTAAAACGCAACAAAATGAAACAAATGAGAATTATTTTTTGCTCAAGGTGCTGTTGTGGTATTTGGAGGAGCTGGTAACGTCTTCTCCGAACCATTCCGGCGGGAGAAAATGCTCGGCTTCCTCGACGGTATCAAACTCGACTTCCGCCAGCATAAGAGGGGCGAGATCGTCTTGGAAAAGATCCAGTTCTGCAGTCAGAGAACCCGCCAGAGGGATCATATAGCGGAGCTTGGAAATGATCCGTCCGTCCGTTTTCGTTTTCAGGTGTTCATAAGCTTCCCGGGTAAGGGGAAGGTTGTATTCTTCACGGACCATCAGTCCTTTGGATTTGTAAGTCAGGTAGTAGGTATCGTCATCTCTGCGGATACGGACGACGGGCTCTGTGCAGAGATATCCTTGTTCGATACGGCGGCAGCAGAATCCTTCCAGAGAAAACGGGATTTTGTCGATCAGATATTTACGTTCGATTTCCATACGGAATCCTCCTTTACTTTTTTGTGTGTTTCCATCATAATAATATGGGAAAAGCAGAAACGCAAGGAGGGACTCGGAATGGAAAAAAGGGCGTATGTTTTTTTGGCGGACGGTTTTGAAGAAGTAGAAGGTTTGGTGCAGGTGGATCTGCTGCGCAGGGCGGGGATCGACGTAAAGATGGTTTCTGTGACAGGAAACAAGAAAGTATGCGGTTCTCACCAGATCCAAGTGACGGCAGATGCGACCTTTGAGCAGATGGCGCTCAGTCTGGAGCAGGCGGATCTTCTGATTCTTCCGGGCGGGATGCCGGGAACGCTGGGATTGAAAAATCACAAAGGTCTGGAAACGCTTTTGAAAAAATATTACAAAAAGAAAAAATATATCGCAGCGATCTGTGCGGCACCGGGTGTGTTCGGTGCATTCGGATTCCTGGAAGGAAGAAAGGCGTGCATTTACCCGGGGATGGAGGATGACCTCAGAGGGGCAGAAGTATCTTTTGAACCGGTGGTAAAAGATTCGTTTATCATCACCGGCCGAGGGGTGGGGACGGCGATTCCTTTTGCATTGGAGTTGATCCGCGTATTGTGCGGAAAAGAAAAGGCGGATCAAATCGCAGATTCCATTGTTTACGAGAGATAAAAAATGCCTGAAAAGCCCTGAAACAGGGAAAAAAGACTGGAAATCAGAGTGTTTCTGTGATATACTATCTCAATGACTGCGAGTGCAGGCTATTATTGCATTTAAAGTATAAAGCGGGTATTACAGGATAGATGCCCGGCGGATCAGACGGCCAAACCTGTGCGGCCCGATCAGGTATATGAAGGAGGAAATTTTAAAATGAGTTTACAGGTGGAAAAATTAGAGCATAATATGGCTAAATTAACAATTGAAGTGCCTGCAGAAGAATTGGAAAAAGCTCTTCAGGCTGCATATCTGAAACAGCGTGGCAATCTTACCATGCCGGGATTCCGTAAAGGAAAAGTACCTCGCCAGATGCTCGAAAAAATGTATGGACCGGAGATTTTTTATGAGGAAGCTGCAAATCAGCTGATCGGTGAAAAATATAAAGATGCTTATGACGAGTGCGAGTTGGAGATCGTTTCCCAGCCGGCGATCAATGTAGAGCAGCTGGAAAAAGGAAAAGCATTCATCTTTACTGCAGAAGTAGCAGTAAAACCGGATGTAAAACTGGGTGAGTACAAAGGACTGAAAGTAGACAAAGTTTCTACCAGAGTAACACAGAAAGAAGTAGAAGCTGAGATCGAAAAAGAGCGTGAGAGAAACGGCAGAATGGTAGAGGTAACAGACCGCGCCGTTCAGGATAAAGACCAGATCGTAATGGACTTTGAAGGATTTATCGACGGAGAAGCATTTGAAGGCGGAAAAGGCGAGAAATATCCGTTGACGATCGGATCTGGCGCATTTATCCCGGGATTTGAGGAACAGCTGGTGGGAGTTGAGATCGGCAAGGAAGTAGAAGTAAAGGTTACATTCCCGGAGGATTATCATGCAACAGAGCTGGCAGGAAAAGACGCAGTCTTCAAATGCACAGTACATGAGATCAAAGAAAAAGAACTTCCGGAGCTGGATGATGAATTTGCATCAGAGGTTTCCGAATTCGATACACTGGATGCTTACAAAGCAGACGTAAAGGCAAAGATCAAAGAGCGTAAAGCAGAAGACGGAAAGAGAAAGAAAGAAGAGCAGGCCATTGAAAAAGCGATTGAAAACGCTGAGATGGACATTCCGGAAGCGATGATCGAGACACAGGCAAGACAGCTGGCAGATGATTTTGCAATGCGGATCCGTCAGCAGGGACTGACTCTGGAGCAGTACTTCCAGTTTACGGGACTTGATGAAGATAAGATGATGGAAGAGCTGAAACCGCAGGCAGAGAAGAAGATCAAGATCAGACTGGTGCTGGAAGCGGTTGCAAAGGCTGAGGATATCCAGGTTTCAGATGAGAGACTGGAAGAGGAATTTGCAAAAATGGCAGAGACCTATCAGATGGAAGTTGACAAGATCAAAGAGTTCATGGGCGACAGCGAAATCGACCGCATGAAAGAAGATATTGCGGTACAGGAGGCAGTTGATCTGCTGGTAAAAGAGTCTGTTGAAGAATAAGCTGCCGTACAGTGTGGACAGACAGGAGGATATACATGAGTTTAGTGCCTTATGTCATTGAACAGACGAGTCGTGGGGAGCGCTCCTACGATATTTATTCAAGACTTTTAAAAGACAGAATCATTTTTCTCGGTGAGGAAGTGACAGATGCAGCCGCAAGCGTGATCGTGGCAGAGCTTCTGTTTTTGGAGGCTGAGGATCCGGAGAAGGATATTCAGCTGTATATCAACAGCCCGGGCGGATCTGTGACTGCAGGTATGGCGATCTACGATACGATGCAGTATATCAAGTGTGATGTATCCACGATCTGTGTGGGTATGGCTGCGAGCATGGGATCATTTCTGCTGGCAGGAGGAGCAAAGGGAAAAAGAATGGCTCTTCCGAATGCAGAGATCATGATCCATCAGCCCTCCGGCGGAGCGCAGGGACAGGCTACAGAGATCCAAATCGTAGCAGAGCACATTTTGACGATCCGGCAGAAGTTGAACAAGATTCTGGCGGAGAACACAGGTCAGAAACTGGAAGTGATCAAGATCGATACCGAACGCGACAATTATATGTCAGCGGAAGAAGCAATGCAGTACGGATTGATCGATAAGGTGATCACGGGACGGTAGGAATAATTGTCAGAAAAAGACCGGTCTCTAGGAGGGCAGAAGCACACAGAGGCCTGTCTTTTTGCATGGCGGATTCTAAAAATGTTTCAAGGAGATTATATATGGCAGGAAGATCAACGGAAGACACCGTTAGGTGTTCGTTTTGCAACAAACCGCAGTCTCAGGTCAGAAAGCTGATCGCAGGGCCGGGCGGTGCTTATATTTGCGACGAATGTGTCGAGGTTTGTTCAGAGATCATAGAAGAAGAATTTGAATACGAGGACCAGAAAAAGTATGATGAGATCAATCTTCTGAAGCCGGAAGAGATCAAAGCGTTTCTGGATGATTATGTGATCGGGCAGGATGAAGCCAAAAAAGTACTTTCTGTGGCGGTTTACAACCATTATAAAAGAGTGCTGGCGGGACCGGATCTGGATGTGGAGCTCCAAAAGAGTAACATTTTGATGCTTGGTCCGACAGGTTGCGGAAAAACCTTGTTGGCACAGACTTTGGCAAAGATCCTGAATGTACCTTTTGCGATCGCTGATGCTACGGCGCTGACAGAAGCAGGTTATGTCGGAGAAGATGTGGAAAATATTCTGTTGAAGATCATTCAGGCTGCGGACGGCGACATTGAGCGTGCGGAGCATGGAATTATATATATTGATGAGATCGACAAGATCACGAGAAAATCAGAAAATCCGTCTATTACCCGTGATGTATCCGGGGAAGGCGTGCAGCAGGCGCTGCTTAAGATCGTAGAAGGAACGGTCGCATCGGTGCCGCCACAGGGTGGCAGAAAGCATCCGCATCAGGAATTGCTGCAGATCGATACGACCAACATTCTCTTTATATGCGGCGGTGCTTTTGAAGGAATCGAAAAGGTGATCGAAGGCAGAGTGGATCAGAGCAGTATCGGATTCAATGCCATCATCAAAGACAATACAGAAACCGATATCGATCAGCTTCTGCATCAGATCCTTCCGCAGGATCTGGTGAAGTTTGGCCTGATTCCGGAACTGGTGGGAAGACTTCCGGTCACGGTTTCACTGGATATGCTGGATAAAACAGCCTTGAAACGGATCCTGACAGAGCCAAAAAGTGCGATCATCAAACAGTACCAGAAGCTCCTGGAGCTGGACGGTGTGCGTCTGGATTTCGATCCGGAAGCATTGGATGCGATCGCAGATGTTACATTGAAGCGTAAAACCGGCGCAAGAGGATTGCGGGCGATCGTAGAAAATATCATGATGGACACGATGTATAAAGTGCCGTCGGATGACACGATAAAAGGCTGCAGGATTACAAAGCAGGTAGTTGAAGAAGGAGCTGCTCCGCTGTATGAATGTGACGGAGAAGAGAGGAAGGACTTTTTGACGACAGAAAGTGCCTAAAAACAGACAGATGACAGACGGGTGCACCGGGGAAACCATGCGCCCGTTTCGTTTGTATGGAGAGGAAGAAGCCTATGAGTGAAAAGGAAACGACAAAAATCCTGCCGGCAATCGCGCTCCGGGGAATGACGATCCTTCCGGGGATGACCGTACACTTTGATGTCAGCAGACCACGTTCTGCGGCAGCGGTGCAGGAAGTTTTGACAGAAGATCAGAAGATTTTCCTGGTGACACAAAAAAATATAGAGACAGAACACCCGCAGCAGGAAGATCTCTATGAAGTAGGGATCATTGCCATGGTCAAGCAGGTGATGAAACTGCCGAAAGACATTATCCGGGTGATGGTGACGGGAGAGACCAGAGGAAAGCTGCTGCAGCTCAAACAAAAAGATCCTTACCTGACAGCGTCCGTGGAAATTTTGGAAGACCACTTCCAGGAGGAACCGGATTCTTTGACGGATCAGGCTATGGAGCAGGGACTGAAAGAGCTGTTTTTGGAATATGCTTCCAGACTGGGCAAGCTGTCGAAAGAGTCGATCGCACAGATCATGGATATCCGGGAACTGAAAGAACTGGCAGAACAGATTTTGACAAATGTTTACCTGCCTTACAATGAACTGCAGGAGCTTTTGGAAGAAGATGACTTCCGGAAACGTTGTGAATTGTTGATGCTGAAGCTGACCAACGAGCTGCAGATCATTGAAATCAAGGAAGAACTGCAGGCGAAGATCAAAGAGCGGGTGGATAAGCAGCAAAGAGAATATATTCTCAGGGAACAGCTGAAGGTGATACGGGAAGAATTGGGAGAAAATACGACGGGATCAGACGCAGAAGAGTTTGAAGAGGCAGCAAAGAAGCTGGATGCGCCGCAGGAAGTCAAGGAAAAGCTGTTGAAAGAGATCGGCAGATTCCGCAACTCCCAGCAAAGCGCTGCGGAGGCCGGCGTTCTGCGCACCTATATAGAGACACTGCTGGAGATGCCATGGAACAAAGAGGCAGAAGAGCACAGCGACATCGCTTATGCAAAACAGGTGTTGGATGAGGATCATTACGGATTGGACAAGGTAAAAGAGCGGGTGCTGGAGTTTTTGGCGGTGAGAACGCTGACCAAGAAAGGAGAAGCGCCGATCCTTTGCCTGGTAGGGCCGCCGGGAACCGGTAAAACATCCATTGCGAAATCTCTGGCACGGGCGCTGCAGAAACCATATGTAAGGATTTCACTGGGCGGTGTAAGAGATGAAGCGGAGATCCGCGGACACCGGAAAACGTATATCGGAGCCATGCCCGGAAGGATCGCGGCAGGGATCCGCACAGCAGGTGTGAAGAATCCGCTGATGCTGCTGGATGAGATCGACAAAGTCAGCACAGATTACAAGGGGGATACATTTTCCGCATTGCTGGAGGTGCTGGACAGCGAGCAGAATTATCGTTTTCGGGACCATTATCTGGAAGTGCCGCTGGACCTTTCGGAGGTGTTGTTCGTGACGACGGCCAATACTTTGCAGACGATTCCGAGACCGTTGATCGACCGTATGGAAGTGATCGAGGTCAGCAGTTATACCGAAAATGAAAAAATGCACATTGCGGTGGAGCATTTGATCCCGAAACAGCTGGAGAAGCATGGCCTGAAACAGGAACAGGTCCATATCAGCAAGAACGCACTCTGGAAAATGATCACAAATTATACCAGAGAAGCGGGAGTGCGCCAGTTGGAGAGAAAAATCGGTGATATTTGCAGAAAATCGGCGAAAGAGATTTTGGAAGATCATAAAAAATCGGTCGGTGTGACCGAAAAAAATCTGTCCAAATATCTGGGACAGGAAATTTACACCTGTCAGATGGCAAACAAGGAGGATGAGGTCGGGATCGTCAGAGGACTGGCATGGACCAGCGTGGGCGGAGACACCCTCCAGATCGAAGTCAACGTGATGCCGGGATCCGGTGAGATCATACTGACGGGCCAGCTGGGGGATGTCATGAAAGAATCTGCACGCACCGGGATCAGCTACATCCGTTCGGTCGGCAGAACCTATCAGATCGCAGATGACTTTTTTGAGAAGCACGATATCCATGTACATATTCCGGAGGGGGCGGTTCCGAAAGACGGTCCGTCTGCCGGTATCACCATGGCCACGGCGATCCTTTCTGCGATTACGGAGAAAAAGGTAAGAGCAGATGTGGCAATGACCGGAGAAGTTACACTGCGGGGCAGAGTGCTGCCCATCGGCGGCCTGAAAGAAAAGCTGCTGGCGGCAAAAAATGCCGGAATCAAAACGGTGCTGATTCCCAAAGAAAATGAACGGGATTTGGAAGAATTTTCGCCGGAGATTACCAAAGGTCTGGAAATCTTACCGGTAGAGCGTATGGAACAGGTGCTGGCATACGCGCTGGCGGAAGAAAAAGAAGCAGGAGAGAAAAAATGATCATCAAAAAAGTGGATTTGGAGACGGTATGCGGGATCACCAGTACGCTGCCGGATAATCAGAAGCCGGAGATCGCCTTTGCCGGAAAATCGAATGTGGGAAAATCTTCTTTGATCAACGCATTGATGAACCGGAAATCTTATGCGCGGATTTCGGCGACGCCCGGAAAGACACAGACCATCAACTTCTATAACATTAACGATGAAATGTATCTGGTGGATCTTCCGGGGTATGGTTATGCGAAAGTGTCTGAGGCGGAAAAACAAAAATGGGGAAAACTGATCGAGCGTTATCTGCAGGAATCCAAACAGCTGAAAGCCGTTTTTTTGCTGATCGATATCCGGCATGAACCTTCTGCAAATGACGTGATGATGTACGACTGGATCGTCCGTCAGGGTTTTTATCCCGTGATCATTGCGACGAAAGCAGACAAAATCAAACGTAGTCAACTGCAAAAGCATTTAAAAATGATTCGGACGACGCTGCAGCTTCCGGCAGGGACCAAAGTGATCCCGTTTTCTTCCGTCACCAAACAGGGACGGGATGAAATCTGGGAATTGGCAGAGACAGAGTTTTTGCAGCCGTAAAATAAAAGACGGAAGTAGTTGACATTCCGGACTAAAAATGGTACAAACGTATAAGAGGTACTCATGACCAGATAGAGGAGCGGAGTTCAAGAGTAATGTACGGCTTCAGGCAGAGAAGCTGCCGTGCAGGAAAGGGGGATCCGCCGAAAAAAGCAGCCTTCTCAAACTGCTTTTTGGGACGATGCAGAATATGTATCGTACTGTCACATTTGTGGAGCGCTATCGGACCTATATAACAGGAAGAAGAACTGAGATATAAGACCAATAAAGGCAGATATACCACGGATGTGTTCTGGAAAGAACAGGTCCGTGGTATACCTGCCTTTCTTATCGTTGCTGGCGACGAGGAAAAGTCCGATCTGGATCGAGGACTCAACTGGGAATATGAGAGATATGAGAGAAAAAGAGGAGGTTTTCAAATGAAAACGAAAGTAAAAGCGTGGAGTAAGATCTCCATGGCAGTCGTGATAGCTGTGTTGTGTTGTCCGGCTGTAGTGTTTGCGGCAGACGAATATGTACCGCCGATGCATGCAACATTTTGGGCATTGGTACCGCCGATCGTGGCGATCGTGCTGGCGTTGATCACCAAAGAGGTATACAGTTCTCTGTTTGTGGGAATTTTGGTAGGCGGTATCTTCTACTCCAATTTCTCCTTCGAGGGAACGGTTACACATATTTTCCAGGACGGAATCATTTCTGTTCTTTCCGACAGCTATAATGTAGGTATCCTGGTATTTTTGGTTATTTTGGGAACCATGGTATGCCTGATGAACAAGGCGGGAGGTTCCGCAGCCTTCGGACGCTGGGCAAGCACCCATATCAAGTCCCGTGCAGGCGCACAGTTGGCTACGATCCTGCTTGGTATCCTGATCTTTGTCGATGATTATTTTAACTGTCTGACAGTAGGAAGCGTTATGCGTCCGGTAACAGACAAAGAAAATATTTCCCGTGCAAAGTTGTCTTATCTGATCGATGCGACGGCCGCTCCGGTCTGCATCATTGCCCCGATCTCATCCTGGGCAGCAGCCGTAACCGGATTTGTACCGGGAGAAGACGGATTTTCTATCTTTATCCGTGCGATCCCGTTTAACTATTATGCACTGCTTACCATCGTGATGATGATCGCTATGGTAGTGATGAAGGTAGAGTTTGGTCCAATGAAGCTGCATGAAGACAATGCGAAAAAGGGTGATATTTACACGACTCCGGATCGTCCTTATGCAAATGCAGAAAATGCAGAGGAAGAGGGAACGAAAGGTAAGGTTTGCGACCTGCTGATCCCGATCATTTCCCTGATCGTATGCTGTGTCATCGGAATGATCTATACCGGTGGTTTCTTTGACGGAGTAGGTTTCGTAGAGGCATTCTCCAACAGCGATGCTTCTGTTGGTCTGGTGCTGGGAAGCTTCTTTGGATTTATCATCACGATCGTTGTATACCTGGCAAGAAGAGTCCTGAGCTTCAAAGAGTGTATGGGATGTATCCCGGAAGGCTTTAAAGCCATGGTTCCGGCGATTTTGATCCTGACCTTCGCATGGACACTGAAAGCAATGACAGACAGCCTGGGAGCTGCTGATTTCGTGGCAGGTGCAGTGGAAGCCAGTGCAACCGGTCTGATAAAGCTGCTTCCTGCTATCATCTTCCTGGTAGGATGTTTTCTGGCTTTTGCGACCGGAACGTCCTGGGGAACATTTGGTATCCTGATTCCGATCGTAGTATCTGTATTTGCAGGAAAAGACGAAACAATGATGATCATTTCCATTTCTGCATGTATGGCAGGAGCTGTATGCGGAGACCACTGTTCGCCGATCTCGGATACGACAATCATGGCGTCGGCGGGAGCCCAGTGTAACCATATCAACCATGTAAACACACAGCTTCCTTATGCGATCACCTGTGCAGCAATCTCCTTTGTGACTTATATTATTGCAGGATTTGTACAGAATGCATGGATCGTACTGCCGATCGGAATTTTCCTGATGCTTGCAGTCCTGTTTATCATTAAGAAATTGACGAAGTGATATCAATCACCGGAAGTGCCGGACGGCACATTCCGGGATTGTAGACGGTCGTCAAGGTCTTGCGCAAGCTCGGACTTTGACTCGTCGTCATACAAAAATACCGGGAAGTGATCACTTCCCGGTATTTCTTATATAATCTTTGATGGCCTGGAAACTTTCCTGGCTCATATCGTGCTCCATTTTGCAGGCATCCGCTTTTGCAACCTCAGGTGCCACCCCCAGTTGTATCAGCCAGCCTGATATCAGGGTGTGACGCTCATAAACAGAAGAAGCAAGTTTTTTGCCCTCCGGCGTCAAAGTGATGTAACCCTCTTCTGACACGTGCACATATCCGTGGGCTTTTAAATTTTTCATAGCCACACTGACGCTGGGCTTTGAATAGTCCATCTCTGCAGCAATATCTACAGAACGAACCTCAGGTTTTCGGTTACTGAGAACCAGAATTGTTTCCAGATAATCTTCCAGAGATTCTTCTGATTTGTGTTTGATATAATTCATGAAAATCCTCCAATCTTTGTTATAGTTATGGTAGCATTCAAATCGATGGGATGCAAGGGAGAAATTCCCACAAATTGCTTTTTGTATGATCTTTATTGCGCTGTTTCTCCAAAAAGATCCTGATAGTCTGCTTCGGTAAAACGGTGGTAGATGATGTGATGGCCTTCATCTGCAATGCAATAACGAAAGGAATCGGGAATGCCGTCTTCAAAATAAACGAGCCAGTCAAATTCCTCTCCGGAAAGCCGCTCAATGTGTACATGCTCAGAATGCCGGCGGAAAACAGAGAGGATGGAATCCATGTCATTTTTGGAATCTTTAACGGTGTGGATAAACTCTGTCAGGAAAGAAAAGTCACGATGCAGGCTGTGAATATAGTCCGTTCCTTTTGCCGGGACAGCAAGGCAAAAACGATCCTTTTTGTGAGAGATCTGAACCTCTCCTAAACGGTCTTGTATGGAGGAGGAAAACTCCTGAAGACAATTTTGCATGCCGGCGGCATCCAGCTGCGTGGAGAGAAAACGGTTTAAAGATTGCAGCGGATAGTAAAGCCGAACCGTCTCGCTGCGATACCCCAGTTTGATTTGCTGTTCCCGGATGATATTGATCAGATTTTGCTCCAGTTTTGAAAAATCCATAAAGTATGCCTCCCTTTATCTGTACTGCAGAAAATCAGCAAAAGCTTTTCAGCAGATGCTATCATCCTAGCATTGCGGTGCAAAGAAAGCAAGGCTTCCGTGATAGTTGAGAAATAAAATATCGGAAGAGAGCCATTGAAAAATAAAAAGAGATGTGAAATAATAAAAAACAAGATTTAGATATCAAACAGCAAGGTAGAGAGTATGTGTACTGCCATCGATATGATCATTGTCTATGTGTATTACACGAGGATCCTTGAAAAGATGGACAGCATGAGCTTATAAAAGCACAGAACAGAAGTTCGATTTTGTTCTGTACTTTTTTCAGCCCGAATGATATACTGGATAAGTAACATACTAAGAATA
>CAKRWZ010000014.1 GCA_934418295.1 uncultured Mediterraneibacter sp. | reverse complement strand
CCGCTTCCGGCACAGAACTGCTCCCGGCCGTCTTCTGCGTCATAATTTCCGTATCCTTGGATCACTTTCCCCAAAACTGTCAGATTCCGGACGGTTCCTCCATCCACTACACCAAAAAGTCCGGCAAATTTGTGCTCCGGATCATCCATGTTGATCTCTGCCCGCATATAAACGACTTTCTGTCCGTTTCCGTCGAAAGTTCCTTTATAAGGCGCCTCCTCTGTATTTCCGATCATGATCCAGTTATGCGCCGTATTATAATCGTTCAGGTAAATATAATTCATCAGCTTTCCGTTGATCTCACCGTTGCCATTATTGACTTCTGCCGCGAACCATGCCAATTCCGCACCGGTAGTGATCAGATACGTTCCGTTTTCATCCGTTTTCGGTGCGGTCAGCGTCTGGCCGTCCCAAGGATTTTCCACAGAAGCCGCCATGACTTCCAGCGCTGCCGGCGCCACCAGCGGTCCGATCATGATAAGCGCCATGATCATTGCAACGATCCGTAATTTTACCTTCCCGTTCCCCTGCATATGTTTCATTCCTTTCCCCTTTTTACAGGAAATAAATATATTTCAACTGCATTCTCTGCAATTTACTTCCATTCGTATAAATCCGTTCCCAGATCTCCTCTTCAAAGGCTTTGCTCTCCTGCCATTGTTCTTCCGTGCTTTCATGGCCGCTGTAAACCGCTTCCTGCCGGATATCAACGACACATCGATACTTCTTCGCAATGTCCTCATCGAACATTTTCCGGATGGATTTCTCATAACGATACAAGGAAGTGTTTCTTATCTTCAGCCCTGCCACGGAAAACAGATTCATCGTATATTCAAACATGGCACGGATCGCCAGATTTCTGTCTTCTGATTCAAAAAGCCCTTTGGCTTTTTTGCTTTTTCTTCTCTGTAAGATCACCCAGACCAGGAAAGAAATCATGGTAAGAAGAAGCAGCACGATCAATACGCTCATCACGATAATAGCAAAAAGAAACCAATCAAAATCATACGTATCTTCATTTTCTTTTTCTTCCGTATCGTCCTCATTTGGCTGATTCTCATCCTGCGGACTCTGCCCGGAAATTCCGCTGATATCCTGATAATCATCAGACTGTTCCATCGTATTCAAATAAGACGGTGTCGTCTCGAAAGGCAGCCATCCCACTCCGTCCTGATAATATTCTACCCAGGCATGAGCATGGGTCTCATCCACCTTGTATGTTTCATCTGCCTGCATGGACTTCACATCCTCCGGCGTGATGAGATACCCCTCCACGTAACGAGCCGGAATTCCATAATAACGGAACATCATAGTTGCCGCACTGGCAAAATGTACGGAATAGCCTTCCTTTGACAGTTCCAGGAAATCAGAAATAAAATCAGAACCTTCCCATTTTTCAGCTAATTCGCTGGTATCTTTGTAAGAAGCCGTCAACGCATACAAAATATTTTGTTTTGCTTTTGCATAATCCATATGACGCTCCCCTTCTTCCATCTCCGGCTGCCCCAGAATCGAAGACAAAGACGCATTGATTTCTGCAGGTATCGACAGATAGGTCGCATAGGCAAATTCATTGTAATAGCTTTCCAATACTTTGTAGTCTTTTCCCGCTTCACTTAAAGAATCTTCCTCCAAAAGCGCCGCTGCATATTTCGGATAATTGGTGATCTGGTTGGGAAATGCTTCGTAGCTGTAACTTCTGCTCCCTTTCCAGCCTTGTGTCAAAATCCCGGCATCCCCTATTTTTTGAGCATCCATGGTCGCCCGCAGTATTGTGCTTTGCTCAGACTGTAGTTCGTAAGGTACATAGCAATATTTTGCATTTCCATTCAGATTTTTTATCTGGATCGTATTTTTTTCTCCCAGATCTGCTTCCGATCCCAAAGCTTCCGCAGCATCTCCCAGCAATTCTTGTCCGTAAAACGCTTTTTGATGCAGCCAGTAAAACAGGTCTCTGTTTGCCCACAGTCCGGCGGTATCTGCTTCCGTCCAGCCGGTTCCTGTATAATTACATCCGGTAAAGCCTCTCAGATAATAGGAAGCCGGCTGACTCATCGTCACTTCCAGCACCGTTCTATCTTTTGGCGTAAAAGAATCCAAGCCTTCAAAATTCCCATCCGGAAGAACTTTGCTCTTTCCTTGATAACGCGCATTCTCTGTTTTCTGAAGCATTGCCGTTTTCCATTCTGTCAAAACCGTAGTTTCCGGAAGGAAGCGTTTAGCCAACACGTTTCCCGCCAATATCAGCGGAATTGCCAGCACCAATACCAGCGCCATTGTCTGGATCCCTGCCAGCTTCTGTCTGCCTTGTGGGATTTTTTCCTGATGCCCCCGCATCCACACTCCGATCCAGCAAAGCAGCGAGACACTTTCCCACAGAAGCGATGGTGCGATTCCCGTTACCGCCTGAAACACCAACAGCACCAAGATCTGGACCCCCAGTAAAATTCGATTGCCCTTTTTTACGAAATACCAGCCAGGAAGCACAAAAAGCAGTGCCAGCCAAGTCACTGCAAAGTAGACCGCAGTGTTTTCCATTGCTTCTGATACACTTACGGAATATGCCGGAAGCATGTACGGGAACCGTTTTCCGATCTCGTTTTCTGCCGCATTTAAAAGTAAATGAATCCCGCTGCTCCAGATTTTATAAAAAGCAAAGGCCGTCACCAACAAAATCACACACCAGCCCAACAGCTTCCACCAGTGTTTGCCTCTGTTCCACCCAAACAGCATTTGAACCGCCACGGCTGCCACCGCCTGGATCAACAGGCACGCCCCCATGGAAATCGGCAGCCCAAAAGCCGCTGCCGACCAGCTGCTTAAAGCTGCCAGGTACATCCAAATAAAAATCGTGTCTGTCACAAGCGCCGTTATTCTGTTTTGTTTCTCTTTTTGCTCTTGGACTGTTTCCAGACAAAATGCCTGTTTTGTTTCAGAAGCTTTTTCCAATGCCGCTGCTTTCATCTATCTATCCTTTCCGGAAGTATCATGTTGTGCTGCTTTTTTATCACATTTTAAATTTCCAGATATGCCAAAGTCTCTGGCAATTCCTGCGGTGCTGCACCAATCATTGCCACTCCGTTTTGCTGGTCATACCCGGCTGCCTGCGGGCTGCAGATCACTTCTGTAACCAGACACTGCTCCGCCAACGCACCCAGACTGTCCTGGTGCGCCGGTGTAAACACAACCATATGGGCAAACTCCAGTTGTTCTCTGCTTTCCATATAATGATCCGCCACGGAAGAATGATCTTCTCCCGGAACGGCACCCAAAATCCCCGGTAAAGCCAAATTCAAATCCTCATCATGTTCGATTTCCACACAGGAAAACTCATTCTCTTCATGATTCTGCCAGCCAATACTATGCACGATCTGTTGGCTGATCAGTTCCCTCGACACAGACAAAATTGCTTCTGCCAACGCATCCAGACAATCCGGATCTGCTTTTTCGCTTCCCGGCATACGCCCGGTTTCCAACAAAAGTAATACTGTATTTTGTATAGGCAGACCATAATCGCGTACCATAAGAGAATCAAATTTCTCCGTCAATTTCCAATGGATCTGTCGGATCCGGTCACCCGGCTGATACTCTCGGATCGCAAAGGTTTCCGAAGGATCATAACCTGCTTTTTTCATAGAATATTCATCGCTGTCCATATTGGCACTTTCCCCGTATGCGATCTGTGTTTCCAGCGAAAAAATATGCGGTCCCACTAATCCCAGCGCACTGCCTTCTGTTTCCGGCTTTTTTTGAAAACGGAAAAGCCCAAAAAGATCCAGACAGATCAATTTCTTTACCGACACCCTTATACGCCCTGCATGGCAGCTTCTCATCCGAAATTCCGTACTTTCTTTACTTTTTGCCGGAACTGCCATGCGCAACGGGATCGTCTCTCGTTCTCCCGTCAAAAGATTTTCGCATAAAACCTGACAGATCAATCGGTCTGCCGGAAGGAAGCCTTTGTTTTCCACTGTCAATCTGCCGGAAATTTCCGCGTCTTTTTCTCCATATGCCGACAAGCTCATCTCGCATCGGATTTTTTTCAGGATCCATCGACTGATCACACCTGTCAGCAACGGAAGCAAAACAGAAACTGCTGTCAGCAGATATCCCATCCGACTATCTGTCCATGCGCTGTATAAGACCGTCGTTATTATCCATAAAATCCACAAGTTCCTGGACATCTTCATCCTGCCCTTTTACCTCCTGTTACCGTCCGCTGTCCGGAGAGTTTGTCTGCTTCATCACCTGTTTCAAAATATCCTCTGCCGTCAGCTCGGCCACTCTTGCTTTCGGATTCAAAATAATCCTATGACTGCATACATCCGTAAAAATCTGCTGGACATCCTCCGGCATCACATAATCTCTTCCATCCAAATATGCATGTGCCTTTGCCATCCGTACCACAGCCAGCGCACCTCGCGGACTGACTCCCAAACGGATCATTTCTTGTTCTCTGGTGGCCGTTGCCAGTGCTGTTACATACTCTAAGATCCGATCTTCCACGTGGACGTTCTTCACCTCTTCCTGCATCGCGATAATATCTTCTCCATTTATCACTTGCTGCGCCCGTTCAATCGGATTAGAAGTCTGACGGTCTCTCAAAATATCCACCTGACTTTCAAAATCCGGATATCCCATCTGCAAACGGATCATAAAACGATCCAGCTGTGCCTGTGGCAGCAACTGTGTTCCGGCAGATCCTACCGGATTCTGTGTCGCAATTACTACAAACGGTTTCGGAAGCTGATGCGTTACACCATCTACCGTTACCTGTCCTTCTTCCATGACCTCCAAAAGAGCCGACTGTGTCTTACTGGAAGTACGGTTAATTTCATCTGCCAACAGCAGATTTGTCATAACCACACCCGGCTTATAATCAAAACTTCCTGTTTCTTTATTGTAAACTGAAAATCCGACGATATCAGACGGAACAACATCCGGCGTAAACTGCATACGCTGATATTTCACACCCATTACCACGGAAAAAGCCAGAGCCAATGTCGTTTTTCCGACTCCCGGCACATCATCCAGAAGAATATGTCCTTCTGACAGAATCGCCATCAAAACCCTTTCTACGACTCTTCTTTTTCCGATAATCACTTTCTCAATCTCGTTAATTACAGCTTCTGTCTGATTGTTCATCTTTTTTCCTCCAGTTTTATGATCTGTTTTTCTTTTTCTATCCTCTCGTGCCTGCTTCAAATTCTGTCAGCTTCATTTAATACACCCTGGTAGTCGGGTCTACTCCGATATCCTTTCCCACACTCAGTGTATAAATCACATGGATCTCATCTCCATCCCGAATCGCCCGGGTTCCCATACTCTGTCCGATATAATAGTGGTTTAGCGTTACCATCCATCCGGAACCGGCCGTAAAATCTTTTGTTCCGAGACGTTTCGGGTTATTCGGTCCTTCTGTGATTTCATATCCCAACTCCGCCAAAAGATTTCGTTCTTCTGTTGAAATAGACCAGTCATTGGTAATACCATTCTTTTCCAGGAAATGCAGGAAATAATCTCCTGACGCCGGAGTTCCGTCATAAATTGTTCCGTAGCTGTGCGCTGCCAAACGTTCTTCCACAATCTGGGCCACTGATTTCCCGGTAGTGGTCGTCACGTATTCGTCGAAAAATGTCCCCAATCCCACTACTTCTGCCGAGACAATCACATGAACTTTTGCTTCCGTTTCATCCGGTGTATAAGTCACTGTCAGCGTCTTTTCCGCCGTATACTGCTCATTGTCCACCGCATAAATATATACAGTATTCTTTCCTTCTGTAAGATACAAATTGTATTCATACGTTCCGTCCGGGACAATACTGTCAAAGTTCAGATACTGACCATTCAGATAAACTTTAAAGTTTGTATTCGGTTTTAATTCATTTCCCTGCCAGTCAAATACTTTGATCGGCAAGATATACGGATTGTCATGTACCGTCTCATTGGTTAGCTGGGTTCGGATACGTGGTGCTTTCTTCTGATTCTCTGCCGGATCCACCACACGTTTATAAAGGATTTCCCAAGTATAATACTGCTGCTTCCCGTCCGAATCTGTACAATATACTTTGATATAAGTAGAACGAGAGGCATCCAATGTCACATGGATATAACCGTCCGCGCCTTTCATATCCTTCATATCCGTCGTACCGTTACGGGTAGTCACCTGTACACTGTCAATGCTCTCCTGTCCCGTCACCGTTGAATGGCTGAGCCGGAAAGCAAAATCCGGTGATGAGGAAGAATATTGCTTCGTTGTCATCCAACCAAAAGTTTTGTTTCCGATCAAACGATTGTTGGAAATTTTTTCTGAAAATGAAGCACTTTCAAAGCTCAGCACAAAACCATCAATCTTATAATTGATCGTACATTCCATGGTCTTTTGGGTCGTGCCGCCTTCACCAGCCGTCACTTTCAATTTATTTTGATTTCCAACTGACAGCTTCAGCCGGTAAACCCCGTCTGAATTCGGGCTCTGACTTTTATTATTTAAACGAAGTCGGGAACTGACATCTGTCACACCGCTCGCAGTCGCTTTCCGAGCTGTCACTTCTACCCAGATATTATCTTCATATACCGTAACCGTATCCCCGTTGTTTAAATACTCCCCTGTCTTTGTATTTTTTACCAGAAGCAAAACGCTGTTTTTCGGGATATAAAACAAGGTATACGTTTTTGTTTTTGCATCGATCTGATTATATTTACTGTCCCGAAACCGCACCGTCACATAAACGGTATTGACTCCTTCCTTCAGCTTCATGGAATCTGAACTTGCACAAGTGTGGGCAGAACTATTCAAAGTGTAGGACATGCTGACTAAGGTCAGCTGCTTTCCTTTTTCTGTCAAAGTAATAGTAAATGGATACTCTGCTTTTTCTACTTCGTCTCCATCTACGATACTGGTCGTAAACAAAGCACTAGACTGAGACGGATTCAAGGTCGTCTGTTGTCCTCCGGAGCTCGGATTTCCGCTATTTCCTCCGTTTCCCCCTCCATTTCCGTTGTCATTCCCGTTGTTTCCTGTATTTTCGCTGTTATTGGAATCACCGGTCTGATTTTTGCGGATCAGGGACATCAGGCTGTTGTCAATCTGTGTCGGGGATTCACTTTGTCCTTGCTGATCGTTTTGATTTTCCTGCTGTTCCTCTTGCTGCTGTTCTTGTTGTTCTTGCTGTTCCTGCTGCTCTTCCTTTTCTTCTTCCACAGACTCTTTTGAGCCGCCGGAGCTGATATTGGCATTCTCCACGTCAGCCAGAGCTTCTTTGTCCATGGCTAATGTGGACGATGTCAAATACATATGGGATGCATCTGCTTTTTGATCTTCCATCGGGTTTTCCGGCGCCGTTTTTCCAAAGCCGAGCAAGAATACAAAAAATAAGACTGCCAGTCCGACCCCTGCCAGTGTACCAACAATCTTTCTTCCTTTTTCCCCGATTCTTTTTTCTTTCATAAGCCGACCATCCTGCTTTCTTTCGAAATTTCCGGATTTCTTTTCAGAAATCCGGAAATTTTATCTTTTGTTTACTTTTTATTGTTCTTTACGACGTTTCAGCATCACAACTGCAATCACTGCCGCTGCCAGCGCAACTGCAATCATAACGTACATTGTTACCAAGTTATCTCCTGTTTTTACAGTAGTTGCTTTTTTGCCGTTATTCGTTGTGCCGTTTGCTTTCGTTGTGTTTTTCTTCGTATCGTTTTTCTTTGCATCAGAAAGTTTTGCGATCGTCTTTGTTTCTTTTTCTCCGCAGATTTTGCATTCTCTTTCTTTTTTGCCTTCTTTGTCCTTTGTGGCTTCTGTGATTACTTTCCAGCCGTCTTTGTCTGTATCGTCATTTACGATCCACTCGTGAGCTTTTTTTGCGATCTTTTCTGTTTTAGTCTCGCCGCCTACTTCACATTTGTATTCCTGCTCGCCTTCCTCTTTGCAGGTTGCTTCTTTGATCACATCGCCTGCTACCCATTTGTGTGCTTTCTTGGCGATTTTTTCTGTTTTGGTCTCGCCGCCTACTTCACATTTGTATTCCTGCTCGCCTTCTGCCTGGCAGGTTGCCTCTTTGAT
This sequence comes from uncultured Mediterraneibacter sp., assembly GCA_934418295.1. Lineage (GTDB taxonomy): Bacteria > Bacillota > Clostridia > Lachnospirales > Lachnospiraceae > Mediterraneibacter_A. The sequence goes on along the minus strand of CAKRWZ010000014.1, from coordinate 22,155 downwards.
CACACGGCCTGCTACCCATTTGTGAGGAACTGTAGCAATTTCTTCTGTTTTGATAACAGCACCGCAAACACCACATTTTGTTGTTTTTACACCCTTTGTTGTACAGGTTGCAGGTGTTGTAACCTCTGTCGTCTGTTTGTCAGCCGGATGTGCAACGGTAACAGTAGAAGTCACCTGAGAATCAGCGCTCTGTGCACTTTCTGTTGCAAAATAAATATTTGCTGCTACGGTTGGAGCTGTTGCTGCACATTTCAGCACTTCAAACTTCAGATTGATTGTACCTTCTTTAAATGCATCATTGGCACTTACCATATAGTTAAAGTTTTTACCGACTACAGATTTTATTCCGCTTACGCTAAATTCCACTCCTGTAAACTTCAAAACAGCGTCATCATAAACAACTTTTCCGCCGAAGCCCTGCACTTTTTCACTTGTTGTAAAAGTAACCGGTACCGCAATGGTATCTCCTACTTTAGCTGATACGTTTGAAGTGTTTGCTGTTGCTGTAATTCCTGCTGCTTTTGCCGGAACTGCTGCTACAGTGAGAGCCATTATTGCTGCACCAAGCAGTGACAGCCATCTTTTCTTTGCTTTCATACTTTTTCTCCTTTTCCTTTTTATTTATGTGTTATGAATCTATTTGGATCATCACGACCCTGCGTCGTGTTTTCCACATTTCTTATGCCGTTACTTTTCCATCGGCTGTTTCTATCCGGTTCCTCCGGTAATCTGATTCAAAAGCCCTATGGCATCTTGTAGGGTGACCATCCCGTCCCCGTTGATATCTGCTGTTTCTGCAGAAAGATTTTTCCCAGCGGTCAGTGCGTTTAACAAAAAAATCGCATCCTGCAGATTGACCACGCCATCCCCATTGACGTCTCCTTTTCCGGAAGGCGTCGACGGATCCGGATCCGTTTGACCCGTATAAGCCGGAACCTCCACCAGGATTCCGTTACTGAAGCGTTGTGCATAGCTCATTTCGTAGAGATATATCACACTTTCTTCCTCCGGAACTCCTTCCAGCATCACCAGATTTTCTCCCGCACTTACTGCGAGCCTCTGGCCATTCGTTTTGATCTCACTGGCTGTCGGCATTCCTGCCGTACCTTCCTTTCGGTCCGGCAAATAATATAAATAACCGTTTATCGCAGCATTTACTTTAAGTGTTACAGAATGTTTTTCTCTATTGACCACAGCTCCGGCTCCCGCTGTAACCCCGGGAAGTGTATTGTCTCTCTCCAGCGTCAGCTGATAAGTTTTTGTCGTAACTCCATCCTCCGCCGTTACCGTAAGTGCTACCACGGTACCGGTCGTATCCACCGGCGGCACCTTGTACCGCAGTCTCGGTCCCGTATCCAGCCACACCTCCATACCTTCAATTTCTTCACCGGGCCGCATGCCCTTCACACCGGACACTACTGTCATCTTCATTGTGGAGCCGCTTTTTTCTTCCAGCACCGGCCAAACATAAAAGATCTGCATGTCTTTATTTCCATAAATGGATGACCGATACTCTGTCTGTTCCTTTTCAAATGCCGGCTCCAATTCCATTTCCATCACGTTGACGACGGCTGAATAACTAACCTGTATATTTTTCAGCGAAGCATCTCTGCTCCTGGAACGGATCGAAAAATAATAAGTTCTGGTCTGTCCGTCCTTGCTGAGTACCACCGTTGCTTCCGCCATTCCGTCTTTCAGGAAGATCTCCCGCTCTGTCCCGACCACGCCATTTATGGCCGCTTCTGCTCCTTCACTGATTTCAAGGCGAAGTGACACGCTTTCACTGTCCGGTGCCAAAAGGATCTTGTGACTCTCTGCTTGTCCGTCAAACACTGCCCCTCCATCCACCAGACTTTCTTCACCGGAAACCTCCACGTTTTTCAAAAACAATGGCGATGCTTTTAGTTTGTAAAACCATGCCGATTCATATCGAAAATACAAATTTCCTGCTTGATCCGCCAGAATACTGCTGCCGCCATTTCCTGACGTATCGTTTTGCTGATAAAACAAGCCGCTTCCTTTTCCAGGTTCTGTAAGGCCTGCTTGATCTTTCAACAAATAAATTTTTCCTTGGGATGTATCCGTCGTATAATACAGATATACAAAGCCATCCTGCTGCTCATAAGCAGTCGTCAAGGTGCCGGAACCTTTCGGGCAGCCGCCGATCTCCATCTGATATGCCAGAGAAAGAGAACCGTCTGTGCCGACTTGTACCACATTCAAATTGTATGGCGCACGCACTACACCGTATACATCTTTCGCACCGCTCCCCACATACACTCTTCCCTTGTATATCAGAGGTGTCCCATAGATCACGCCTCCTAAGCGGATACTGGACACGCTGTCTTCTCTGATTTTTCCGTTTTCCGCCAACGCATAAGAATACAGCCAGCCATTTTCTGTGGCAAAATAAATTCTTCCTTTTTCAAAACAAATAGCAGTAGAAGGTGCTCCCGCTTCCTGCGGTACTGTAATCTGCTGTACCGTTTCTCCTGTCTTTTTGTTCAGACAATAGAGAGTGCCCGACCGACCACAGGCATATGCATAAATATCATCTGTATAAATTCCCGTGCGATAAAAGCCCTCGCTGTCATATTTACGCCAAACTGCCGACTTTGCCTCATCCTTTTTCTCCGGATTTTCATCCTCTATAGATAAGCACACCAGATTTCCGTCTGCGAATCCGACATACAAATAACCTGAATCATAGCGCAACGCAGTGGCTGCCATACCACCGACCGTATCTTCATACAGCCAAAGCGGCTCCAGTGTCTTTGCATTAAACGCCTGTACTCTTCCGTTATTCAACGGTACGAAAATCATACCCGCCGCATATAACGGTTTATTAAATGTGCTGTTGCCCTTACCGGACATCTGAACACTTTTTTCTGTCTCACCGGTTTCTTTGTTCAAGTACAACAACTGGTTTCCTTGAAAACAGCAAACATAATTTTCTACCAAGATTCCGTCGCTGATACTGTTTGTAACATCTGCACTTTTCCCGTATTGTTGCTTCCAGGCTACTTCTGCACTTTCCAGTGAACTCGGTGTCTGTGCATCTACAACATTCTGATTGTTCTCATTCTTCCAATAGCCGCCCCATTCAGAATCTACTTCTTCCGGTTGGTTGTTGTTGTTTTTCTCTAAGATGAATTTTTTTTCTTCATCACCTTCTGTCGTGAAACTTCCGTTTTCCGTCTTGTATCCCGGTGCAGAAACCGTATATGTGTAAGTACCACCTTTCAAAAGCTCATACTTGCCCTCCACCGGATCGATCTGTACTTTGTTTTCATCGTAAATGGACAGCACCGCATCTGTCGGATCTAAGACCGCTGTCAGATAACAGATTTCATCCACATACACCGTCAATACATATTCAAACGGTTTTGCTTCTTTCCCGTCTCCTGCACTAATCACTGCTTTTGTCTTATTATCGTTTAGCTCCAGTGTATAACTGCCGTTCTCTGCCACATTGCCGTTGACCGTCAGTACAGTGCTTGTCTTTTCATAGGCTTGCAGCTGCAGCTTCAACCGCTTCGTGCTGGAAGGCACATGAAGAGAATAACGATACGTTGTCTTATCAAAAGCAGGAGAATATTCCACCGCGCTTCCTTTTTCATCTGTTAGTGTGAAGTTTCCCAAATAGGTACCTCTCACCACATGGATCCGATACGTCTCCTTCTGTCCTTCATATTCCACTTCTATTTCCAGTTCTCTTTTTTCCGTGTTATATGCTTTGATCAAACGGCCGGTCGATACACTTGATAGCGATGTGGTTTCATCTACCGGAAGTTCTACTTCCTTTTCTTCTCCGGATACCGCATCCTGAAATTTTGCCGTAATGGTCGCACTCTCATAAATATCATCCCGCAGCTGCGGTCTTACATATGCCACATTGGTCGTTTCCGGAATCCGCAGTGTATACTCCCGGCTTCCCACACCTTCCTCTGTCAATTCATACAAATTGCTGCCGGAACTGTTCTGCATAAAAAGAAGACTTTCCAGCATCGGATCTTTTACCGTAACCAGTACTCTGCACTGTGCCGTAAACTCCCCTGCTTTAACTGTGACAGTTGCCGTGCCGCCTCCTCCTTCCGGCGCCACAATTGTGGCCTTTAAGCCATCGCCCTTTACCTGCACCACATTTTCATCATCTGAAGACCAGGTGATTTTCGGCATTTCTTCCAAATCTGCCGGCTTCAACGATACCTGCAGCGTTTTTTGTTCACCGGTCTGCATGACCAGATTAGATTTATCTAAGCTAATTCCCTCCAGCATGCTCAAACCAGTTATTTCTTCTGTTATTTCCTCACTCGCCCTGCTTTCTGCTTCCGATGTGATAGAGAAGGGCAGCCAAGACACCGATGTAAATAACATAGACACTATAAGAAGTCCTGCGACTCCTCTTTTTTCAAAACCATGCTTGTTATTTTTTCTCTTCATTTTCCCATTCTTTCTCTACATCCTGTTTGACGCAGACACACAACTTTACAAATAATCTGGCTCTAAAACTCCCTCCGAGCCTTTTCTTCATATATGCAGGCATCAAAAAAAGTCCCTCCGAAGAGAGACTTTTCATAAATCTGTATAAATCTGACAACAGCCTGAACCCATCCGAAACTACTTTTCTATGGTTTTCAGTTTCCCTTCCGGAACGACGAATTTCACGTTCTTCATGGAACAGCAGGGCTACGGGCTCTCCGCACATTCAGGCTGAATCTCCTGTTTGGCACCGGAATCTGACCGGTTTCCCTTTTTAACGTTTTGAACGACTGTTGCATCTTATTCTGTATATAATTATTTTGTAAAACTTTCCGTTTATGCCTCAGAAACTCCCAAACTAAAATTTCACAGCTGCAAAACGACCAACTTGTTTTACATCCACATCATAAAACATCCCTTACTTTTTGTCAATGACCTCTGCTTTCTTTTTCTTTCTGCGCAGATTTGGATTCATTTCATATTCTTTCAATGCTTTTAAGGCCTGTCCGCCCATCAAATACAAAAGGACTATGTTAAAGATCGTCATCAGGCCGATCCCTACATCTCCCAGATCCCAGACGAACGTATACTGCGCCAGTCCTCCGATAAACATCATGGCCAATGCGATCAATTTATATCCGGTCTGCCAGATCCATTTGTCCCCAAACAGATATGCCACATTGCTGCGGGCATAAAACAGAATCCCCAAAAATGTGGAAAAACTAAACATAAACAGCGTGATCGCAATAAAGATCACTCCGAACTGTCCCAAATGATAATCCATCGCCGTCTGCAGAAGCTTCATGCCCGACTGGCCGGCGATCACTTTTTCCGGAACCAGCAGCATGATCGTCGCCGTACAGCTGCAGATCACGATCGTATCGATAAACACGCCCAGTGCCTGCACCAGTCCCGCTTTGACCGGAAGGCTGCACTCTGCCGCTGCCGCCGCACACGGAGCCGAACCGGATCCTGCTTCGTTGGAAAACAGACCTCTTTTAACCCCGTTCATAATCACGGCACCAAACCCGCCGGCTACCACCTGACGGAGCCCGAAGGCTTCCCGAAATATCCGGGAGAAGACACCCGGGAGACTGCCCGCATTCTTTATAATAATAAATACCGTGATCGCAAAATAGCACACCGCCATCACCGGCACCATCATATCCAGCACTTTTACCGTCGTATTTTTCCGCAGCACAATGATCGCTGCCAGCACCACCAGGGCAATGGTTGTGTAAAGCGGTGGAATCGAAAATGCATTGGAGAAGGATTCTGTCACAGAATTGCTGATCACCTGGCTGATTCCGCACCAGCAGATGAGTCCGGAGATCGCGAACAATACCGATACCAACACGTGCCGCTTCTTTTTCCCAAGCTTTTCTTCAAAAAAATGGTGGATATAATAGGCCGGGCCTCCCCGGTAGCCGCCGTAAAGGGGATCCTTCTCTTTGTGGATCTGCGCCAAAGTCGCCTCCACAAACGCCGTGGATGATCCCAGCAGGGCCGTGATCCACATCCAGAACACCGCTCCTGCTCCTCCTGCAGAAACTGCGGCCACTACGCCGACCAGATTTCCCATTCCCACCCGGGTAGCCGTCGATACGATCAATGTCTGAAATGAAGACAAACTGCTTTCGTTCTCCTTCTTTTCCAAAAGCGCACGGATCATGTCCGGAAACATTCGGATCGGGAGCAGTCTGGTCCGTATCGAAAAATAAATTCCTGCCGGTATCAGCAGAAACACCAAAAGAGAAATCCCTACGCTTCCGCCTCCCGGCAAAGGAATGGTAAACATATCATTCCACAGAAAACCATAGGCTTTCTCGATCAAATTCACTGTCACGTCTATCATGTTGTATACCCTTTCTTCTTTTTCTTATCCAGCTTCTCCATTCTTACCTGGTACTCCATCATTCGAAGTACATAGTCCGGCATCTTCCGTGTTCCTCTTTCCCATTCCGACACGGTCCTGTACGGAATCCCAAAATATTCACAGAATTCTTTTCGATTCATACCTGTACTTTCTCTGAGCGCGATTACCTGATCTTTTACTTCCATGATCCAGCTCCTCCTTTGTCCGTTTTTCTTGCAATCAGGACTTCCATTACCAGGTTCCTTATTGATCTATTATAACATAATCCCTTTAAGTACTCAATGTGTTCTTTGTCTTTCCTGAATTTTCGGCAAAAACACGATTTTTATTTTCCCGTCTTCCGCCTATATACTCTTCATCCATAAGCGGCTTGAGCTGACGGATGAATCGATCTTTTTTGTATTTTTCATTTCTGAGGAAGGCTTTGGCTTACACATAATGCCCCATACCCCACCTGTCCATTGGGATACTTTTGATATCCCGGCAGCTGTTTTGCCCCTTTTCTAAGATAAGCTTTTACTTTTTCCCCGTACATGTACGGATCATTCCCGCGCACGATTCCCCATTCCATCAAAAGTGCTGCACTTCCGGTCACAAAAGGGACCGCAAAGGACGTACCGGTGAAGGCGCGATATTCACCTCCTGCTGCCAGAGTCATCACTCCGACGCCGGGCGCTACCAGATCCGGCTTTTTTTCACCTCTGCCGGAAAAATCAGAATAGGCCAGCGTCCGGGCATCGTAGGCTCCCACCGTGACCACTTTTGACGCCGTTGCCGGGATCGTAATTGTCATTTCCTGCGACGGCCGTAAAAATGCAGTTCCTTGATTCAACACCTGTTGCGACGGAAGCCACATCTGCACACTTCCATCTACCACTTTTACCGGCACTGCATGGATTTTCCATACACCGGCATCGATATAATCTGCCTTGGGCAAAAATTCCAAAAAAATTTCCTGGCTGACGCTGTAGGGACTGGGCTCTCCATAATACAGCAAAACCTCCGTATCTTCCAGGATGAACCGTTGTGCCCCCGGCTTTTCCTCAAACGGCCCCACCATTGCACCGGAAGGACTTTCTATCCAAAAACGGATCTCGTCCGTATAAGCCTTCCAAATTTGCAGGTTTAAAGCCGGCTCCGGTTCCTGCACCGCCAGTTCCACCACACGCTCCTTTTCTGCTGCCGCGAATCTTCCTGGGCTGTTTTCCGGAACTTCTGTCTCTTCTCCAAACGAAATCTTTGCATATCCTGCTGCCGTCCCCTCGTTTCCGCTGCCCACACAGATGACATTTTCCCAGAAATTGGATGCCGCATCTATAAAATATTCCAAGAGCGAGGTCCCGTTATGTGCACCATAAGTATTTCCGAAGCTGATATTGACAGCCACCGGCATCTGATACTCCAGTGCTTTCTTCAGCACATAATTCAAACCCTGGATCAATTCCGTGGTCCTGGGAAATTGGTCTGGTTTCGCAGCGCCCAGCTTTACGATCAAAAGTTCCGCTTCCGGGGCCACTCCTGCATAGCGGGCTCCGGTACTCCCTCTTCCGTTTCCTGCGGCGATGGCCGCAACCGGTGTCCCATGACCGGAAAAATCCTGAGATTGCACCTGGCGGTATGTGTCCTCCGGCGCCCTCTGCCGCAACGCCTCATCGATCTGCTCTTCGGTAAACTCCGTTCCCATACTGTAGCCTGCCGGCGGTCTTCCCGGCAACGTCTGGTCCCAAAGACTTCGGATCCTGGTCGTGCCGTCCTCCTTCCGAAAATCCGCGCTGGTATAATCGATCCCACTGTCCAAAACCGCAACCAACACCCCTTTTCCTCTCAGCCCGCCCCTGTCTGCCTCCTCTTCTCCATCTGATGACATATCAAAAGCAGCCTCCTGCACCGCAGTGATGCAAGAGACTGCTTTTCCATAATCCACCTGAAAATATAACCTTTTAGGTTTTTCAATATATTCGATCTGCGGCAGCCTCGAAAGCTGTTCAATCCGGGATTCTGCAATAGTGATCACTGCAAATCCATTCAACAGCTCTGCCACTGTCCCGCCCAATTCCCGCACACCGTCCAAAGAACCGGAATATTTTACAATCAGATCCCAGCTTTTTTCCTGCGGATCATACCCCACATTCAAATTCCGGGAACGTTCCCGCTCCTCCGGTGTCGCGTTTAATGCCAAATTTAAAAGATTTTCTGCTTTTTGATCTGCCATCCTATATTCCCATCTTTCCCGATCAACATAATTCGTAATAATATTTCTTCGAATCAATATTTCTTCGAATCAACGGTTCTTCAAAATATAAAATATGCAGCTTTCCGTTTTTAGTTGCCCGGCATATGGCAATTTTAGTTAAATCCGATCAGACGCCTTGCCACTGAATATGCCATGGAAGATACTTTCCGCCCCGGACGTCCCGGGATATTCATACTTTGCCCCAAAATTCCGTACCGAATCTTCAAGAACACTCTTCCGTCTTTTTTCTTCAGATAAGCCCACAGCTCTTTCTTTTTCTTCAAGTTTTCTTCTTTCTGCGAACGGATACACAGGATCGAAGAAACCGTCATCATAATCGCCAGATAATTCATCATGTATTTCCGCAGTTTTTTCTCTGTGATCTTGTGAAGATTATACATGTCGATCATCGTCTTTGTCACAAAAATCTGCTGATCCAGCCGGCTGATCATGACCTTTTCATTGACAGATTGATCTTCCCTCCCGATATAGTATCTGTAAAAATCCACATTCAGATAATACATGGTCCGAACGTGGGGCAGCGGATAATACACATAAATATTATCTACATAAAAGGTATGCTTCGGCAGCCGCAGCTGACAAAGCTTCAACAACTCTGTCCGATAAAGCACAGAGTGCATCAGGATATACTGATCCAGCCGAAAATGTCCGATCTCATTCCAATGAAAAATCTCATCCTGCGGAAGAACGTTTCGGTAATGGATCACTTTTTTATGCGCCATCCCCACTTTTTCGTACACGTAATTGGAGACAACCATATCCACTTCTTCCTCGTTATCCACGAATCCTTTTACCACGTCCAAAAGCTTGTGCAGTGCTTCTTTATCTACCCAGTCATCACTGTCAACCACTTTAAAATACTTGCCGCCGGCATGGTCCAATCCGATATTGACGGCATCTCCGTGGCCTCCGTTTTCTTTATGGACCGCACGCACGATCGTCGGGTATTTCTGTTCATACTCCTTTGCAATCTTCAGTGTTTCATCTGAGGATCCGTCATCCACGATGATGATCTCCACATCCTCTCCACCCTCCAGAATGGAATCCACGGCATGGTTCATATATGCCGCCGAATTGTAACACGGCACTGCAAATGATATATATTTCATAAAAATTCTTTATCCTTCCAAATCTATATTTTCTGTTTCCCCGTTATTTATCCGTTCCATAAATTCATTATAGATAGTTAAAAAACGATTTTCAATCGTTTTTTGTACAACGACGAGGGATTCTGTAGATCTTTTTGTGTTCACAATTTATTCATTTATCATTCAAAATTCTTTCATTTCTTCATCACGTTTTCTTCATTTCTTTTTTTTATACTAAGACCATCAAAAAAACAACTCAAAAAGACATTATCTATGCAGACCTTACAAAAGGCTGCAATTTTGAATAAACTTTTTCATAATACTTTGCCGGGAGCCGCAGGGCACCCCGGCATCCTCCCTTTTAACAAGAAATTTTCTCAGCCACAGGCGCTTCTTTTTCTCTTATCGTTTTACGCCTCACGATATTAGCAAAGGGTATTGTGACTTTAGTAAAACAATAAAAGAAACCGGGATCTCAAATGATTCCGGTTTCTTTTTTCATCTTAAATCAGTTCTGATCGTAAATCAGCTGCAAATTAGTTTTTCTTTGCTGCCAGTACAGCGCTTACAACTTCTTTTACAACGCTCTCAAGATTTACATCTTTTTTCGGAGCGCTTTCTACGCTCATTGCAGCTGTCACGATGGACATAATGTAAACTTCTTCTGCGTTACATCCACGGCTCAGGTCGTTGATCGGTGCGTTCAGGCCCTGAAGGATTGGTCCGATCGCTGCATATCCGCCAAGACGGGCTGCGATCTTATAACCGATATTTCCTGCGTTGATGTCAGGGAAGATAAAGGTGTTTGCCTGTCCTGCTACCGGTGATCCCGGGCATTTTACTTTTGCTGTGTCCATAGATACAGCAGCGTCAAACTGAAGTTCTCCGTCTACAGCCAGATCCGGAGCGATCTCTTTTACTTTCTTTGTAGCGTTTACTACTTTTTCTACTGTAGGTCCTTTGCCGGATCCCAGTGTAGAGTAAGAAAGCATTGCAACCTTAGGATCGATATCAAATACTTTTGCTGTTTTTGCTGTCTCTGTAGCAATCTCTACCAGATCATCCTCAGAAGGATCGATGTTGATCGCGCAGTCACCCATAGCCAGTTTCTCTTCTCCGCGAACCAGGATAAAGCAAGAGCTTACGATCTTGTTGCCCGGTTTTGTCTTGATGATCTGCAGTGCAGGGCGAACAGTATCAGCTGTAGAATAGGTTGCGCCGCCAAGCAGGCAGTCTGCTTTACCCATTTTTACAAGCATTGTTCCGAAGTAGTTGCTCTTTGCCAGTGCGGCGCGAACCTGCTCTTCTGTCATTTTGCCTTTACGAAGTTTTACCATTTCGTCTACCATAGCATCCAGTTCCGGATATCCGACCGGATCGATGATCTCACAGGCGTCAATATTATGATTTCCTGCTTTTGCGGCAGCTTTTACTTCATCCACGTTGCCCAACAGGATGATTCCCATAATACCCTCTTTTGTCAGACGGGCAGCAGCATCCAGAATCCTGTTATCAGCACCCTCTGTGAAGACGATAGTACGGGGATTCTTTTTCAGTGTCTCGATCATGTTTGTAAACATTCCAGTACCTCCAAAAATAATGTATTTCTCTTTTCTAAAGCAGTATTATAAAATACACTCTCGCATTATATAATAATACCTCGTCCCCTTTTTTTCAATAAGGAATTATAAAAGATGATATTTGTCCTATTGCGCCGCTTCCGTCTCTGCGCTTTTCTCTTGTTCCGACAGTTTTTTTGCCTTTTCTTGCAGCCGCTCTGATTCCGGAAATTTTTCCATTCCTTCCTTATATGTTGCTTTCGCCTGTTCGGTTTTGCCTTCTTTTTCTTCCAGTGCTGCTTTTCTGCAAAAAGCATCTTCCTGTAATTTTTCTTTTCCGTCTCCCGCACACAATATTTTGTACTTTGCAATGGCTTTTTCCGTTTTTCCTTCTCTTTCATATACCACTGCTAGATAATAGAGCAACTCCGCCTGTACTTCTTCTCCGGAGCGAAGGATTTCTTGATTTCCTTCCGATGTATTTTCCAGAAAAAGCTGTCGGATCCGTTCCATTTCTCCGCTGCCTTCTTCTTTTTCATAAGCTGTCCCCTGTTTCCCGGAATAAACTTGTCCGGACACAGTCTGCCCGGATGTTGTTTTTCCGTTTCCTGACGCACTTTCCCAAATTTCTTCCTGTGCCGTTTCCGCTTCTTTTGCATAAACTTTTCCCAACATTTTTCTTTCCTGCTGCCGGCTTATTTTTCCCATATCCGCACCGCCTTTTCCTGCAAACACGTTCTTCCCCACTCCGGCCAGACACAGAATCAATACGCCTGCTGCTGCCATTTTCCAGTGCTTCCGCTGCTGCTCTGTCTTCGGCGGTCTCGCCTTTGGCAGCTCTTTCAAAACCTCTTCGCCTCGTTCTCCGCCTCCGCGCTCTGCCATTTCTTCCGTCTTTTTCAAATATCGGTTGATCCGATAAATCTCCCCCGGCGAAAAAAACGGGCTCACATCTGCGCAGGCCAGCAAAAAGCGCACAGTTTGTCCCAGATCATAAAAATCCTTGTTCCGCACCACTCCTTCTTGCGGTGAACGGACAAAATGCTTTCGCATCGCCCGTTTCTGCATATTCCGCACCACAAATTGATTGCTTTCCGCTTCCATGTCCAGCAGCAATGTTTCTTCTTTTGTGAGCACCACACTGTAAGGATTGAGGTACCGATAACTCCGGCCCGGATTTTTCTTCTGATACCAAGCCAGCTGCTGCGTCAGCTGATAAATCCGGCGCAGGACCTCTTCTTTCTGCAAAACAGACTCTTCCTGTACCGCACAGATCAACAGCATTCCTTCTGCATAATCCATCGAAAGGATATACTCGTTCTCCCGCTGCAGCATGCGGAGTACTTCATACTTTTGTGTTTTTTCCACACACATCCTCCTTTTCTATTCTTTTGTATTCCGTTTTACTTACGTCAAACAGTCCAAATGTTTTGGGATTTTTGCGCATTTTGCGCTGTGAGAGATCCTCACAAGATTTGTTTCCCGGATTTGAAAACGATGATATATTATGATGATAGCGAATTCTTCGTCAAAAAACAAGCAAAAAATGCAGACATTCTGCCTGCATTTTTCTTCTGTTTTCTTTCATTGACCGGCCGATTCCAAGTCAGCGAATCAGTGCAGTGACTCCACTGCCGTCAGTGCTGCCCGTATCACTTTATCCATATCATAATACTGATAATTTCCCAATCTTCCGCCAAAGAAAACATGTTCTTCCTGTTCCGCCAATTCCTTATATTTCTTAAACAATGCATTATTCCGCTCATCGTTCACCGGATAATAAGGCTCCAGCCCCGGCTTCCACTCCATGGGATATTCCCGGGAGATCACGGTTTTCGGCTGCTGCCCGAATTCAAAATGCTTGTGCTCTATGATCCGTGTATACGGCACGTCCCCCGCCGTGTAATTGACCACTGCGTTTCCCTGATAATTCTCACAGTCCAACACTTCCGACTCAAACCGGACAGAACGATACTCCAACGCTCCCAGCCGGAAATCGAAATATTCATCGATCATTCCCGTAAAGATCGTTGTCTCTGCGATATCCGGGTTCCGTTTCCGAAAAGCGAAATAATCTGTATCCGTTTTTACCACACTGCCTTCCAGCATTTTTTCGATGATCGGCGTATAACCGCCCACCGGTATTCCCTGATAGCGGTCATTGAAATAATTGTTGTCATAGGTAAACCGGAACGGAAGGCGTTTGATGATAAATGCCGGAAGCTCCCTGCAAGGCCGCCCCCACTGCTTTTCCGTGTAGCCTTTGATCAGTTTTTCATAAACATCCCGGCCGCCCAGCGACAATGCCTGCTCTTCCAGATTCTTCGGCTCTGTGATCCCGGCTTCTTTCACCTGTCTGGCAATCTCGTCCTTGGCCTCTTTTGGTGTCCGGATATTCCACAATCTGCTGAACGTATTCATGTTAAAGGGCAGATTATACAGCTCATCCTTATATACGGCAATGGGCGAATTGATATAATGATTGAATTCCGCAAACTGATTGATATATTCCCAAATTTCCCGATCAGAAGTATGAAAAATATGCGCACCGTATTTATGGACATGGATTTCCTCTACCGTCTCGCAATAGACATTGCCCCCAACATGTGGTCTTTTATCTAAAACCAGACAACTTTTTCCTCGTTTTGTCAATTCGCAGGCCATCACCGCGCCATAAAGTCCGGCTCCCACGATCAAATAATCAAACCGTTTCATATGCTTCCTTTCTGCTTTTATTCTTGTTTTCATCTTAACACTTGAAACCCGTTTCCGCAACAGCTGTAGTAATTACCACTTGCGGGGTTCGGGCAACGCAGCGATAAAAAGTCTCCGGATTTTCTTCCATCCGGAGACTTTCTTATCTCTCACATATTTCTGTGCCCCTTTATAAAACTATTTATCGCAGAACTGCTCAAAATCCAAACCAAAGATTTTACAATAGAGCGCCGTATATCCTTCGATGGCATTCAGCGCTTTTTCAATGTTTAAATGCTCTTTCGCTTTATGACAATACGCTTCTTCCGCCGGCGAATAAATGATCGTCGGAATTTTATGCACACCACAGGAAATACTTCCGTCCGTTCCTGCCAGCTTATATTCTTCCTTCGGATCCTGTCCCAGACTGCGCAGCACTTCAAAAGTAAGATTGATCAACGGGTTATCTCTGTCATCGATCCAGGCCGGATGCTGTTTTGCCACATCCGTCTCATATCCCGTGTAACACACGCGATGATTGATCCGCTGATGCACTTCTGCTTTAAAATCCGGATCCTTTTCTGACAGATAATCCAAAAATTTCTGCACCTGTGCGATACAGCTTTCAATGGTCATCGGCGGCACATAACGGCGGTCCACCGTGATCTCACAGTGATCCGGCACACAGGAATACATCTTGCCCGGTGACACCACAATATCCGTGATCGTCATCGCAGAAAAGCCCAGCTTCTCATGGGTAACCGAAGTCTCATAAAAGTTGTTCAAAATCGCCTGGATCACCGGCTGTGCTTTTTCTACTGCACTGATTCCCCGCCAAGGTGCGGAAGAATGTGCCACTTTTCCGTATACGTCGATGACCAGTTCCACTTTTCCCCTCTGCCCAAGCTTCAGGTTGTTGTTGGTCGGTTCTCCCAGATAGACCAGGTCGGCTTTCAGATTATATTTCGGAAAAGATTTATCATACAGGCAGATTGCTCCTGCGCTCTCTGCAGGCTCCTCATGTACAACTGCCGTAAAAGTCAGGTCACCACTCAGTTTTGCTCCTTTATCCACCAGCTTTTTAATCTCCCGAAACGCAAAGAACTGTACCGAAAGCCCGGACAACATATCTGCAGAGCCTCTTCCGTAAATCTCTCCGTCCTTTACCACTGCCTTAAACGGATCTAAATCTTCCCAGGCTTCCAGATTTCCTTCCGGAACGACGTCCATATGGCCGTTACTTACGATGTTCGGTCCTTCTCCCGTTCCCCGGATCACGCCGATCACATTTCCGGCTTCATCCCGGTAATGCTCTGCGCCGATTTCCTCCAATGCTTTCATATAAATATCCGCACAGCCTTTTTCTTCTCCGGAAAGCGGTTTTGTCGCAATAGTCTCTGACAAGAATGCGATCCATTCTTCTTCCATATTTTTGAAATACTGATTCATTTTTTCCCTTCTTTCTATCCGTTCTGCCTTAAATCGTATCCCAAACTCCAGGCATTCTCCAAACCGGTCTTCCTTCCAGTTTATTCAGCCATTCATCGATACGCGGATCTGCAAAATAATAACGGATACGCGCCACTTTGCCGGTATACCAGTTGAAATAGTCAAACTTCACATTCGAATTGACCGCCTGCTGCAATGCCCAATATGACCATTTGATATCGGAAACGATCTTATTCAGCTGCATCCGGATGTAAAGGATCTCATCATAAACACCGTTATTGTATTCGATCACTGCCTGACGATCCATCTCATCAGTGGAAAAGCTATGCATAAAAACGCCGAGATCATACATTGGATCGTTCATGGACGCATACTCCAGATCGATGATTTTTCCTTTCTGTTTTTCATCATCCCACATAAAATTATTGTACCAATAATCATTATGGCACGGTTTTTTCTCAACTCCGATATAATTAAATGCACGCTCTGTCCGGTCCATCAGCCACATAAACTTCTCATGCCACGGCGGCATATAATCTCCGCCAGCTTTCGTTCTCTCTACCATATCCCGGCACTGATCAAACACAGACATCTCCAGCGGAAGCACTGCCCCCGGAAGATTGTGGAAATCACGGATCGCGCGTACCGCAGCTTTCGTGATCTTTTCATCATACATGTCTGTCATCGTCGTGGTACGATATCCGTCCAGCCACTCAAAGACTTCCACTGCCGTATCTTCAAAATAATATTCCACCTTTGCTCCAACACCGGATTTGGAAGCGATCATATTGGCCTCATGACAATTTTCACGGTCGATAAAATCCGTTCCGTCTCCCGGAATTTTCAGGAAATGCGCCGTTCCGTCCACAGTCACTTTAAAATTCGGGTTAGTGATCCCACCTGCCACCGGCTCATAACTGATCTCTTTTCCTTTCCAATCGTCAATTCTTGCAATCGCTTCTTCGATATTGGTTTTTACTACCTTTGACATAATATTCTCCTTTCCTGTTCCAATACGAATCTTTTTAGACAAGACTTTTTAGTAATTATATACTTATTTTTCATAAAAGTAAATATTTCTTTGTGCATTTTACATAAAATTAAGAATGCAAATTCGTCGCCACACACCCATTTGAGTCCATTGATGCAAGCATGCCGCATTTTCCTCGTCGCCACACAAAAAAAGACAAATCTTTCGATTTGTCTTTGACGTGCGCAAGAGGATTCGAACCCCCGACCTTCTGGTCCGTAGCCAGACGCTCTATCCAGCTGAGCTATGCGCACTTAACTGTAAATCTTGCTTACAGCGTTTATAATTTTATAGCAAATCCAATAAATTGTCAAGTTTTTTTTGACTTGTCTCTCTTTCTTTTTAAATATATAATAGGAAAATAGCGATAAATATTTGATTTCAATAACCACAAAAGGAGATTTACATATGAACAAAAAAGAAATTCTGGAAATCCGCCGTCAGTTCTCGCCGCAGAACTGTGCTATTACGCGCATGTGCGGATGCTATGTAGATGCTGACAAGGAGGTACGCGTCCTTTCCCGGGAGGCTTTTCTTTCTCTTCCTGAAGAGGAGATTTTTAAATATTTCGACATTTTCAAAAAGACCCTTTCCGGTACTTTCGGCCGCAATCTTTTGAATATGGAATTTCCTATGGAGGAAGAACAGCCCGGAGGACGCCAGGAATTTCTGCTTCGGCTTCGGGACAGCCGTTTGGAGGACGACGAGCTTTTGAACACCTTTTATCAAGATGTGATCGAGAACTATGATTGTCCGGAACATTATTACATCATCCTGATCCATGGCGTTTACGATATTCCCGGCCGCGCCTCTGACGGGATGGATATGTTTGATGCCTCGGACAACGTTTACGAATATCTGATGTGCAGCATTTGCCCGGTCAGTCTCTCCAAAGCAGCTTTAAGCTATGACGCAGAACAAAACAGCATCATCGACCGGATCCGGGACTGGATCGTGGAAGCTCCTGCCAAAGGTTTTTTATTTCCTCTGTTTCAGGATCGAGGTCCGGATGTACACGGCATGCTTTATTATTCCAAAAAACCGGAAGAACTGGACATTCCTTTTATCGAACAGGTTTTGGGCTGCCGCCCGCCGATTTCTTCCGGCGAACAAAAAGATATGTTCCAGACTTTGATCAGCGACACCCTTGGCGAAGACCGCAGCTATGAAGTGGTTCGATCCATCCATGAAAATCTCACAGATCTGTTGGCCGCTTCCAAAGAAAACGATGAGCCTTTGGAGCTTTCCAAACAGGATGTGCGAAAACTCTTTGAACACAGCGGTGTTGCTTCGGATAAAATGGAACAGTTCGACCAAGAATATTCTGAGACTGCCGGTGAAAAAACGACTCTTCTGGCCTCCAACCTTACCAACACCCGGCAATTTGAGATTCACACACCGGATATTGTAATCAAGGTAAACCCGGAGCGGACTGATCTGGTGGAAGCCCGGGTCATCGATGGCCGCCAGTGCCTGGTGATCGCGGTAGATGACCATGTAGAGATCAACGGTCTGGATGTGTGGACACTGCGAGAAGCAGAAGATCAATAAACTATCGTTTTGTCTGGCTTGTTTAAAAACACAAAAACTGGTATTTTTTCAAAAGCCATTTTTGTGTTATCCTGTATATATGAAAATTCATTTTCATACCCTTTTTGTTGCCGGGCATATTTAAAAGGTCCGGTAATCCTTTTAAAGGCAGGCTTTTATCACACGTCAAAGGAGCATTTATTATGACTAAAAAAGTTGCTGTGATCAATGACTTGTCCGGTTTTGGCCGCTGTTCTCTGACCGCTGCCATCTCCGTACTCGCTGCCATGGGCGTTTCCCCATGTCCTTATCCTACTGCCGTTTTGAGCGGGCAGACCGGATATCCCAGCTTTTTCTGCGACGATTACACCGACCGCATGGAAGCCATCCGGCAGGAGTGGGAAACGATGCAGGTATCCTTTCAGGGTATTTATACCGGATATATTGCCAGTGAATCTCAATTCTACCATATTTTCCGATTTTTGGAGAGTTTCCGCACTTCGGACACCTTCCTTTTGGTAGACCCTGTGATGGGAGACAACGGACAACCCTACAAAATGTATACACCAGAGCTTTGCAGGCAGATGAAGCAGCTTGCGCTTCAGGCAGATTATGTTACACCCAATCTTACGGAGTTTTGCCTGCTGACTGATTCTGATTATTCTGCATTTTCATCGATCACAGATCCGCAGATCTTGCAGGATTCTCTGCGAGCTGCTGCTGCTCCTTTCTGGGAAAACGGTTCCCGCGCTTTCATCATAACCGGCATTCCGATTTCTGATTCCAACGGCGCATTCAGCCAAATCGGAAATTTGTATCTTGCCCCGACACAAGGTGAACTCTCTGCATTTCCTTATATCGGCGGCAGCTTTTCCGGTACCGGAGATCTCTTTGCATCTGTCCTGACCGGAGGGATCGCACGGGGAGATTCCCCGGCAGCTTTGATCCGGCTGGCAGGAAAGTTCATCGAGTGTGCGATGCAGGATTCCGTCAAACATCATGTTCCCAGAAACGACGGAACCGATTATGAGCCGCATCTTTGGATGTTGACACCACAGGCATTCAAAAAGGACGAATATTTATAACAGGAGGCATTTTTATCATGGCAGATATTATATATACTTACGGCGATGAAGTTTACGCAAACATCACAAACAAATGCGACTGCAACTGCAGGTTCTGCATCCGCAACCACGGTGATTCGGTCGGCGATGCCGAGACCCTCTGGCACAAGCAGGATCCCACCCTTCAGGAGATCACTGACGCGATGGATCAGTTTGATTTTTCCGGCTACAAAGAATTGGTATTCTGCGGCTATGGGGAACCTACCTGTGCCCTGGAAAATCTGATTGCTTCTGCACGTTATGCCAAAAAACATTTTCATTTGAAAATCCGTTTGAACACCAACGGACTAGCAAACCGTTACTACAACCGTGACATCGTTCCGGAACTTGCCGGAGTCATCGACACGATCTCGATCAGTTTGAACGCGCCTACCAGCGAAGGTTACCAATATATTACCCGTCCGCGTTTCCCTGACGCTTTCGATGCTTTGCTTGCCTTTGCTTCCGAGTGCAAAGACTACATTCCAAATGTAAAATTAACAGTTGTTGATGTCATTTCTCCAGAAGACATTGCTGCCAGCCAAAAACTGGCTGATGAACTGGGCATCACACTGCGTGTCCGCCAGTACACCTAGACCCATTTATTTTTCTATGAAAGCTAGGTGATCTTATGGAACGCATTTTGACCTATTCCATTACCGAAAATGAAAACGGTCTGCGGATCGAACAATTTCTCCGCAGACACGGTTATTCAAAACAAAATTTTACCGAATTGAAAAAGATGCCGGAAAGCATCCTGATCAACGGCAAATGGTCTTACTTAAAAGATCCCCTCACCGCAGGAGATCTTTTAACTGTTCATATCCAAGAAAACTCTTCATCCCCGCTGATTCCGCCGGTGGAGCTTCCTCTGTCTATTCTCTATGAAGATGAGGACATCCTGCTCGTCAACAAACCCGCCGGTATGCCGGTGCACCCCTCCATGAACAATTACCGAAACACCCTGGCCAACGCCCTGGTCTGGTATTACCAGCAGCAAGGAATCCCTTTTACGTTCCGCTGCTGTAACCGCCTTGACCGTGACACCTCCGGCCTCACTCTGATCGCCAAACACATGGTAAGCTCTGCTATCCTCTCTGCCATGACCCGCCACAGAGAAATCCACAGGGAATACCGCGCCATCGTCCGGGGACACGTGCAGCCCTCTGCCGGCACCATCAATGCCCCTCTTTCCCGCAAACCCGGCTCTGTTATCGAACGGGTCGTAGACTTTGAAAATGGTGAATCTGCTGTCACACATTATAAGGTATTAAGCGAAGCCAACGGACACAGCCTGCTCGCTTTAAAACTGGAAACCGGGCGCACCCACCAGATCCGCATTCATATGAAGTATCTGAGCTTTCCTCTGATCGGCGATTATCTTTACAACCCTGATATGGAATATATGACCCGTCAGGCTCTCCACTCCTATCGATTGTGCTTCACCCATCCGATCACCGGACAGAATATGGATTTCACTGCCCCTTTGCCGGAAGATATGCAAAACGTACTTCGTTAATTTGCACTTTATTTATCTTTTTCTTCTGGTTTGCTCTTCATCCATCATTCATCTTACTTCGGATTTGGCTCTAGCCATCATTCATCTCTTACCTCGATTTTACGCAACAGCTTCGGCGCCAGTAAATATGCTGCAAACAACGCACTGATCCCTGCAACCAGCTTTCCGATGATCACCGGCGTGATCATCTCCGGATTTACTCCTGCCGTAAACCCCAGATGGTCTCCAAAAACAAAGGCTGCCGAAACCGCAAACGCCACATTCAGCAACTTCCCTTTCGGATCCATTTCTCCCATAATGTGGAACATGGCAATATTATTCGCCATGGTAGCTACCAGGCCTGCTGATGCCGGTCCATTGATCCCCAGTATTTTTCCCAATCGTTTTAAAGCCTTCTCAAACTTATTTGTAATCCATTTTATCATCGGAAACGCTCCCACCAGGACGATTGCGATCTGTCCACAGATCAAGAGTCCCTCATCCAATGGCGTCAGCCCTGTCTTTTCGTCCGGAAGCGACATGATCTCCAATCCCGGAAACATAATTCCCGTAATCTGTTGAAAAATGGCAATCGCCGTAAACGCGGTGATCAAAATCGTGATCACCGTTCCAAAAATACCGAAGCCTGAAATCATTTTTTTCGGCGCAAACCACAACCCTAAAATAATCAATACCGCAATCGCAATTACCGGGATCAGATTGATAAGAATCGTCTGAAAGGATAAAGTATACGGCGTAAAAAAGCGCATGGCCAGACCGCCGGCTATACAGCCTAAAGGAATTGTGATCAGTCCTGCTAAAATCCCTGCGCCCAGATAAGCCCGATCCCGCTTCGCGATCAAGCCCAATGCCACCGGGATCGTAAACACCAATGTCGGCCCCATCATCGTTCCCAAAATCAATCCCGCAAAGTTTCCAACCGCCTCATTAGATGCCAGCTCCATTGCCATCGGATACCCACCCATATCGCAGGCAAGCAGCGTTGTCGCAAACATGGACGGATCTGCTCCCACCGCTTTGTACAGCGGAGAAATGACCGGTCCCAGCAGCTTGGCCAGCACAGGTGCCGCTGCTACCACTCCCGCCATAGAAAGTGCCAATGGTCCCATCGCTTGGAATCCTTCCTCAAATTTTTCTCCATAGCCATATTTATTTCCTAAAATCTTATCTACTGCCCCAACCAGCATAAAAATCATCATAATCATCATGATGACCGAATTCACCGAAAGATTTTCCGCCCAGCTCCTGATACTGTCCGCAAATACACTCATACTTCAAATCCTCCTTTGTCTTTAAAGTATAGGGTGCTCTCCAAAAAAATTTTTATGCTTAAAAAATAAGAGAAACGCTGTAATTTCAACGTTTCTCCCATTTTACTTAATGCCGCAGACCGGAATCGAACCGGTACGGGTATCACTACCCACGGGATTTTAAGTCCCGGGCGTCTGCCAGTTCCGCCACTGCGGCATGTAATTTATTTTTAAATAAAAAAATGGGACCTACAGGGCTCGAACCTGTGACCCTCTGCTTGTAAGGCAGATGCTCTCCCAGCTGAGCTAAGATCCCATAAT
>CAKRWZ010000013.1 GCA_934418295.1 uncultured Mediterraneibacter sp. | reverse complement strand
GTACAGAGGAAGCTATGATTCCGAAAAGAATATTACCACCTTTTCCTTCTCTGTTCCGGCAGAAATGCAGGGAATGAACATTCCGTTTACTCCGGGAACAGACGCAGCCTGGCTGAAATATGCGAGAGATCTGTTTATTAATATTCCGAATATGGAGCCGGATAAGTATAAAGCGACTACAGAAGAGGGAACCTATGATCTTTACGGAAATGCTTTCACAGGAAACACTTACTCTCTTACGGTAGAAAGAGAAAGCAAGGTTGTCATCAAAGGAGATCAGGCAACGGTAACCATCGTTACACAGGCAACCAGATACGACAAGATTTATCTGGGTGCTCTGTCTGACGATGAGGCAACGAAAGACAGCAATGCCATCGTTGGAGTAGACAGAAAAGATATCGGTGACGCATACAAGAGCTTTACCTTTACGGTTCCGGTATCCTCTCTCGGAGGTCAGATCTTCTATGAGATCCATGACAGCAAAGCAGATAAATGGGCAGGAAAGCAGGGATACTGGACGATCAATGCCATCCTTCCGAAAGCAGAGGGCACAGAAAATCCAAATCAGCCGGATCAGCCGGGCGGAAGCACAAAAATACCGGAGGACGGTGCCTATGAGACAACGGCAGAAACTGGAGAAGCCATGTTTAAGGTGGTTGCGGCAAAGCTTACGGTCAAAGACGGAAAGATGAAGGCTTTGATTACACTGAGTGGGGTCGGTTACGATTATCTTTACATGGGAACCGGAGAAGAAGCCGCTTCCAAGACAGAAAAAGATTGGATAAAATACTGTGGAACGACAACATACACAGACAGTACTACCGGTGAGGTAAAAGAGGGAAGGCAGTATGAAATCCCAGTGGAAGCATTAGATAAGGCATTGCCGGTGACATCTCATTCAGAATCCAGAAACAAATGGTATGACCGAAGCATTACCTTTAGTTCCGAAAAACTGAAAAAGATCACAGCAGAGACCCTGGCAGACGGAACATATGAGACAACGGCAGAAACCGGGGCAGCCATGTTTAAGGTGGTTGCGGCAAAGCTTACGGTCAAAGACGGAAAGATAAAGGCACTGATTACACTGAGTGGGGTCGGTTACGATTATCTTTATATGGGAACCGGAGAAGAAGCCGCTTCCAAGACAGAAAAAGATTGGATAAAATACTGTGGAACGACAACATACACAGACAGTACTACCGGTGAGGTAAAAGAGGGAAGGCAGTATGAAATCCCGGTGGAAGCATTGGATAAGGCATTGCCGGTGACATCTCATTCAGAATCCAGAAACAAATGGTATGATCGAAGCATTACCTTTAGTTCCGCTGATTTGAAAAAGCTTTCTTCAGGAAATGACAAAGATCCGACGAAACCGTCCGATCCGGTAAAACCGAGCAATCCTTCCAAACCGGCAGACACAAATCCGGATAAGGAATCCAAATACGAATCCGATACCAGCGGAGCTACGGGTAAGGTCAACAGCAGCACCACACTTCCGGACGGTGTATATACTCCGGATCGTTTCAGCTGGTCAGGAGGAAGCGGACGAATCAATATTACCTGTACAAAGGTTACCGTGACCGGCGGACAGGCGTATGCGACGATTATATTCAGCAGTTCTTCTTATGCTTATGTAAAAGCAAACGGAAACGTTTATTACGGAACAAAAGGTGCCGGAACATCTACCTTTGTTATTCCGGTAGAATTGAATAAAAACAATCAGATTATCGGTATGACAACTAAGATGTCTGCGGCGCATGAGATCAAATACAATATCTTTGTTTATCTGGCAGCAGCAGGCGGGAGCGGAGCAGTCGGCAACCTGAGTACGACGGAGCTTTCGAAAGAAGCACCGGAAATCATTGGTCTGGAATATGAATCTGAAGTAGAAACACAGTATGCTGAGCTGTTTAAAGTTTTCCAGTACCAAGACGGCATTACGCTGGTAGAGGTCGATGCAAGCAAGTATACGGCAGATGATCCGGATGAGCAGGAAAAAGACACTGACGAGAAAGCATCCGAGGAGAAAACAGACGACAAAGCAGAGACCGAGAAAACGACAGATACAGAAAAGAGCACGACAGAGACGACAGAAACTGTGGACGGAGAGGCTGTAGCAAAGACGGCAGAAGAGATCACTGCAGAGCTGTATCAGGAAAAGATCCTCAGATATTTGATCGTTCCGGAAGGTGTAGAAGTACCGGCAGGATTGGAAAAAGAAATGATCATTGTAAACATCCCGGCAGAGAACGTGTATGTGGGTAAGGATTCGGTTGCAGAACAGCTGAAAGATCTGGATCTTCTGGATTTGGTAGCAGCAACCGGAATGAAACAGAAAGAATGCACGGTCAAAGAATTGAAGGAAGCATTGAAAAAGAAAGACGTTATATATACCGGAGATTATACAGATCTGGAGTACAAGAAATTGGTGACGTCTAAAGTGGATCTTGCAATTTTCACGGGAGAAGTCCTTCCGCAGAAAGAGGACAAAGAAGTATCTTCAGATTCCGATTCCAAGAAGAAACTGACGGAAAAAGAGCAGAGAGAGCTTTTGAAAGATATGACAGAGCGCTTTGCAACCTTAGGCATCCCGGTGATCGTTGACCGTTCCCAGGATGAAAAGGAAGAATTGGCGAAAGCAGAGTGGATCAAGGTTTACGGAGCAATTTTCGGAAAGCAGGATGAAGCTTCTCAGCTTTTTGAAAAGATCGAAAAAGAAGCAAAAACGACAGATACTGTAAAAGAAGCAAAGTAAGAAACAAAATAAATTCCGGAAATTCCGGAAAAAGAGAATCAAGAACCGGCGGTATTGTGTCGCCGGTTCAAAAATGGAGAAAGAAAATGAAAGCATGGAAAATGAAAAAACTGATATCCTGCTTGTTGGCAGTGATGTTAGTGATCGGAATGTTTTCCGGATGCGGAAAATCAGATAAGAATTCGGGTAAGGGAACCCAAAATACAGAAGCAGGAAGCGATGCAGATGCACCGGAGATCCCGGGATTAACTTATGAATCCAAAATGGATCTGACATACGCAGAAGTATTTAATGTTTATTATTATAAGGATGGATATAAATTGATCGATGTCAAAGACGGAGGTCAATATTTGATCGTACCGGAAGGAGAAAAAGCGCCTGAGAATCTGGATACAGATATCGTGGTGATTCAGCAGCCTTTGGATCATATTTATCTGGCAGCGACCTCTGCTATGTCCCTTTTTGATTCCATAGATGCCTTGGATTATATTAAGTTTACGGGACTGCAGGCATCCGGCTGGTATGTGGAAAATGCAGTTACAGCCATGAACGACGGAAAAATGATGTTTGCCGGAAAATACAACGAACCAGATTATGAGCTTCTGGTGGATGAGGAATGTGATCTGGCTATCGAATCTACGATGATTTATCATTCTCCGAAGGTAAAAGAAATGATCGAAGATTTGGGGATACCGGTGTTTGTAGACCGTTCCAGCTATGAAACTCATCCGCTGGGAAGAACAGAATGGATTAAATTATATGGAGCGTTAGTCAATAAAGAAAAAGAGGCAGAAAAATTCTTTGAGACTCAGTCAGCGATCATCAGTGAACTGAAAGATTTTAAAAATACAGAAAAAACAGTCGCATTTTTCTATGTAAATACAGATGGATCCGTAGTTGTCAGAAGACCGGATGATTATATTCCAAAGATGATCGATATCGCAGGAGGCCGTTATGCTTTTGCAGATTTGGTCACAGATTCCAGCAGTACTTCTGTGCCGCTTACGATGGAAGAGTTTTATGCGACAGCAATGGACGCAGACTATTTGGTTTACAATGGTTCGATTGATGCAACAGTCAATTCCCTGAATGATCTGTACGCAAAAAGTGAGCTGTTCAAAGACTTTAAAGCCGTAAAAGAAGGAAATGTATGGACAACCGGCAAATCCATGTATCAGGCAACAGATATCGTGGGAGAAATGATCAAAGATCTGAATCTGATGCTGACAGGTGGAGATGAAAGTGAGATGACATTCCTTTCACCTCTGGAATAAGTTGATTCTAATGAAGGTGGGTTTATGAACGATACGAAAAATCTGTCTGGTGAAGTGCATCAGTTTCACTATGAAAATTTTAAAAGACGTTCCAGATATGTGGCAGTGTTTGTTGTACTGGCAATTCTCTTTTTTGTGACAATCATCTGGAATATCAACACCGGGAATGTGAATATCCCGGTAAGCAGGATCCTGAAGATTATTTTTACCGGATCCGGAAACGCAACAGAATATAATATTATCTGGAGAATCAGATTGCCGCGTATCTTTATGGCTGCGATTCTGGGCGGAGCATTGTCTCTGTCCGGATTCCTTCTTCAGACTTTTTTTGAGAACCCGATTGCAGGACCGTTCATTCTTGGAATTTCTTCCGGAGCAAAAATGGTAGTTGCATTGACGATGATCTTTTTCCTGAAACAGTTTAACGGGGTTTCTTCCTATACATTGATCTTGGCTGCTTTTGTGGGTTCCTTGATTTCCACAGGCTTCATCCTTTTGTTTTCCAGAAAAATCAAAGGAATGGCGACGCTTCTGGTAGCGGGAACTATGATCGGCTATATTTGCTCGGCGATCACAGATTTTGTGGTAACCTTTGCAGAGGATTCAGATATTGTTAATCTGCACGGCTGGTCTTTGGGAAGCTTTTCCGGTATGTCCTGGAGCAATGTGCAGGTTTCTTTTGTAGTGGTTGGTATTGCATTTGTTCTGACCTTTCTTTTATCAAAACCAATCGGCGCATATCAGCTGGGTGAGGTTTATGCACAAAGCATGGGTGTAAACATTAAGCATTTTCGCGTGGCATTGATCCTGTTGTCCAGCATTTTGTCGGCCTGTGTGACCGCTTTCGCGGGACCGATTTCCTTTGTGGGGATTGCAGTGCCTTATTTGATAAAGCGCTGTCTGAACACTTCCAAGCCGCTGATCGTGATACCGGCTACTTTTTTAGGCGGTGGTGTGTTTTGCATGATCTGTGATCTGATTGCAAGGATGGCTTTTGCGCCTCTGGAGTTGAATATCAGTACTGTGACATCCATATTCGGTGCACCGGTTGTTATCTTTATGATGCTGCGCCGGAGGGGAGGCAAAAAAGTATGAAAGAGAATTATTTTCAGACGGAGGGACTTTCTGTTGGGTACAACGGAAAAGCCCTGATCCATGACATCAATATTGAGATCAACAAAGGTGAGATTGTGACCTTGATCGGACCCAATGGTTCGGGAAAATCAACGATTTTAAAAAGTATTACCCGGCATTTGAAAATGATCGGAGGGAAAATTTACATAAACGGACAGGATCTGAGCAAATGGAGCCACAAGGAGCTTTCAAAAAAAATGGCGGTGGTTTTGACGGAGCGAATGCATCCGGAGCTGATGACCTGTCACGACATGGTGGCTACGGGACGCTATCCTTACACCGGACGGCTGGGAATTTTGAGCCGGGAGGATGAAGATAAAGTGGATGCGGCTTTGAAAGCGGTTCATGCGGAAGAGCTGGGTGGCAGAGATTATAACAATATCAGCGACGGACAAAGACAAAGAGTTCTTTTGGCCAGAGCGATCTGTCAGGAACCGGAAATCATCATTCTGGATGAACCGACATCCTTTTTGGATGTGCGGCATAAGCTGGAGCTGCTGTCAATTCTCAGTAAAATGGCAAAGGAAAAGCAGATTACGGTTATCATGTCTCTCCATGAGATTGATCTGGCAGAAAAAATATCGGATAAGATTATGTGTGTAAAAGGTGATGTGATCTCGCATTTCGGGCGTCCGGAAGAGGTGTTTAAGGAAAGTCTGATCCGGGAGCTTTACGAGATTGACAACGGATATTTTGATCCTTGCTTCGGAAGTATTGAACTGCCGAAGGTGGAAGGAGAACCGGAAGTCTTTGTCATTTCCTCCTCCGGAAATGGTATACCGGTATACAGGAAGCTGCAAAAGCAGAATATTCCTTTTGCGGCAGGGATTTTGTATACCAATGACCTGGATTATCGTCTGGCAAGACTTCTGGCGGCAAAAGTTGTAACGGAAAAGCCTTTCTGTGAGATCAGCGCAGAAACTTTCCAAGAAGCACTGCATTTGATGAAGCGGTGTAAAAGGGTCATAAATGCCGGTGTAGACGAAGGAGAATATAACCAGGAACTTCAGAGATTGCTGCAGGAGGCCGAAAAACTGGGGACTTTAGCGGAAAAATAAATTTCGTGAAAAATTTGACTTTCTAAATGCATTTCTATATAATGAGTGATAGTTTGTATTATAGAGGGTGAAAACAGTGGAGACAAAAACAATATCACAGGCAGTGATACGGAGATTACCCAGATATCACAGATATCTGAGTGAGTTGAGAAAAGAAGGTGTCGAGAGAATTTCCTCTAATGAGTTGAGCAGGCGCATGAAAGTGACTGCTTCGCAGATCCGACAGGATCTGAACAATTTCGGAGGATTCGGGCAGCAAGGATATGGTTATAATGTAGAATATCTGTACCAGGAAGTAGGAAAGATCCTCGGACTGGACAAAGAGCATAATATGATCATCGTCGGTGTCGGTAATCTTGGACAGGCGCTGGCAAATTATGCATCCTTTGAAAGCAGCGGATTTTTGCTGAAAGGGCTTTTCGATATCAATC
This sequence comes from uncultured Mediterraneibacter sp., assembly GCA_934418295.1. Taxonomy (GTDB): domain Bacteria; phylum Bacillota; class Clostridia; order Lachnospirales; family Lachnospiraceae; genus Mediterraneibacter_A. Next base: position 24,362 of record CAKRWZ010000013.1, on the reverse strand, counting down.
CTGAATTTGAAGGGCGTGAGATAAGAGGCGTTCCGATCCGGATGCTGGATGAACTGGAAGGATTCCTGAAAAAGAATCATATCGAGATTGCAGCATTGACGATCCCGAAGGATCAGGTAGAAAAAGTGGCCAACATTTTGGTGGCTGACGGCGTGAAAGCAATTTGGAATTTTGCGCATACCGATTTGAATCTTCCGGATCACGTGATCGTAGAAAATGTCCATCTGTCAGAGAGTCTGATGAAGCTGTCCTACAATATCAGCCGTTCTTATGATAAAGACTATAAAAAGAAATAAGAAATAACATCTGAAAGCGTTTCGGCAACGAAACGCTTTATTTTTTCTTCAAAAAAGGGTATTATTATCTTTGTATGAAAAGGCGGAGGAGAAAATTATGAGATATTTGCCTACAGGAAAACAAATGCAGGAAGCAGACAGACATACAATAGAAAAAATCGGGATTCCGTCTCTTGTGCTGATGGAGCGGGCAGCCTTGGCGACTCTTCAGGTGCTGGAGGAAGAAAAGCCGGAGATCCGAAACGTCTTGATCGTATGCGGTTCCGGAAACAACGGGGGAGATGGATTTGTACTGGCCAGACTGCTGTCAGAAAAGAAAGTTCCGGTGACGGTCGTTTTTGCCGGAAATCTAAAGTCGCGGACGCCGGAATGTAAGACCCAGATGGAGATCCTGGAAAAGCTGGGGGTTCCCGTTTGCAGGGAGATTCCGGAAGAGAGCTTTTCTGTGGTGGTGGATGCACTGTTTGGTGTAGGTCTGAGCCGTCCCGTTGAGGGAACTTATCTGGAAGTATTGCGCAAAATGAATGCCATGGACGGCTATAAAGTAGCGATCGACATTCCTTCTGGGATCGATTCTTCCACCGGCCAGATCCTCGGAAGCGCATTTCAGGCAGACCTGACAGTTTCCATGCAGTGCGAGAAAAGAGGAACGGTGTTGTTCCCGGGAAAAACATTGGCGGGAAAAGTGCGGGCGGTTCCCATCGGGATCGACGTGTCAGAACTGCAAAAAGACCATATGGTCAGCGTTGCTTATGAACCTTCTGATCTGGCGGCGGAGCTTCCGAAACGGCAGGAGGATTCCCATAAAGGAAACTTTGGGAAAGTGCTGGTGATCGCAGGAAGCCCGGGGATGTCCGGAGCTGCATATTTTTGTGCTTCTGCGGCCTATGCAGTGGGCGCTGGTCTGGTAAAAATATATACGCCTCAGGAAAATGCGTTAGTCCTGCAGCAGCTGCTTCCGGAGGCTTTGCTGACGGCCTATACGGAATTTGATGAAAAAGAAGCGATCGCCCAGCTGGATTGGGCAGATGTGGTGTTGGTCGGTCCGGGGCTGGCCAAGAGTACGACGGCGGCAAAACTGCTGGAAACGGTGTTGAAGCATGCGGAGATCCCGTGTGTGATCGATGCGGACGGTTTGAACCTCCTGAGCGAAGAAGGACGTTTGGAACTGTTGAAAAACAGAGACGGAGAAGTGGTAGTGACACCGCATATGAAAGAAATGCAGCGCCTGCTGCACCTGGAGCATATGGCTGAGCTGAAGACACAGAGATTTGAACTTTCTGCGGCTTTTGCGGAAACCTACGGAGCCGTGTGTGTGCTGAAGGATTCCAGAACGGTGGTACAGAAAACAGGACGTCATCCTTTTGTCAATACTTCCGGCAACAATGCCATGGCAAAGGGCGGTTCCGGAGATGTGCTGGCAGGAACCATCGCCGGTCTTCTGGCACAGAAAATGCCAACCTACGAAGCAGCATGCCTGAGTGTTTATCTGCATGGAACGGCAGGAGACAGACTGCGTGAGCGAAAAGGGGAATACGGCGTAATGGCTGGGGAACTGGTAAAAGAGTTACAGTATTGCGGCAGAATGGGGGAGTAAAAAATGCAGTTTCATAAAAGAGTATATGCACAGATCGATCTGGATGCCATAGCATATAATATGGATCAAATGAGGCAGAATCTTCCGGATTCTGTCAAAATGGTAGGAGTTATAAAAACAGACGGTTACGGACATGGAGCGGTGCCGATCGCTGAAATGCTGGAACAGATGGATTACGTCTGGGGGTTTGCGGCCGCTACGGCAGAAGAAGCACTGGATCTGAGAAAACATGGGATCCAAAAGCCGGTACTGATCTTGGGCTGTGTGTTTGAGGAGCAGCTGGAAGAATTGATTCGTCAGGACATCCGTTGCACCGTTTATATGGAAGAAATGGCTGAAAAGATCGCAGAAGAAGCACGAAGACAGAAGAAAACAGCATATGTCCACATCAAGATCGATACGGGGATGGGCAGGATCGGTTTCCCGGCCAATGAGGAAAGTATCGATACGATCCGGCGGATCAGTGACATGTCCGGGTTGAAGATAGAAGGTGTTTTCACACATTTCTCAAAGGCAGATGAGGAAGATCCGACCTATACGATCTGGCAGCATAAGCAGTTCGAATGGGTGCAGGAGCAGATGCGTGAGAGAGGCATTTATGCAGACTATTTTCACTGCGACAACAGCGCAGGGATCATCGAATATCCGCAGTATCACCATGATCTGGTACGGGCCGGAATCTCGGTATACGGTATCTATCCTTCTGATGAAGTGAAACGGGAAAATGTAAGGCTGAAGCCGGCAATGGAACTGATCAGTCATGTGGCATTTGTCAAAGAGGTGCCGAAGGATACGAAGATCAGCTATGGAGGAACCTTCCAGGCACCGTCCGATCTGCGGATCGCCACGATACCGGTTGGGTACGGAGACGGCTATTCCAGAGCACTTTCTAATAAAGGCGCCGTTTTGATCCACGGAAAAAGAGCACCGATCGTAGGAAGGATCTGCATGGATCAATTTATGGTAGACGTGACAGATATACCGGAGACCAAATTTGGTGATCGGGTGGTGCTTCTGGGAAAAGACGGAGAGGAAAGCATCCGGATCGAAGAACTGAGCAGTCTGACCGGAAGATTCCCTTATGAGTTTTTCTGTGATCTGAACAAGAGGATCCCGCGGGTCTATAAAAAAGACAGAGACTATTTCGAATTGAAAGACTGACAGCACCGGCGGCCTGTATCCGCTTTGGTATCGTATACCTTTGAAAAAACAGGGAATACTCTGAATATACCAAATAGCGTGATGGAGGAGAATATGCAGATCAGGCGCGGTGATATTTATTATGCGGATCTGAGTCCGGTGACCGGTTCGGAACAAGGCGGAGTCAGACCGGTATTAATCATTCAGAATAATATTGGAAATCGGCACAGTCCGACGGTGATCTGTGCGGCGATCACATCGAAAATGAACAAGGCGAAACTGCCGACCCACATTGAGATCAGTGCAGGCCGGTATCAGATCGTAAAAAATTCGGTGGTGCTGCTGGAACAGATCAGGACGATCGATAAACAGAGGCTTCGGGAATACGTTTGCCATGTGGACCAAGAGTTGATGAAGAAAGTAGAGAAGGCTTTGAAGATCAGTCTGGAGCTTTCTACATAATGCAGAAAGGATTATAGTATGGATCAGAAAAACCTGATGAAAGAAGTAGCACAGAATATTTCCAGGTTTGCCGAGAAAGATGCAAAAGATATCATGACCCATCGGAGGAACATCGTGGCGGTGGACGGAGAAAAAACGCTGGAAGAAGCAGCGGATTTTATGATGGAAAATGTGTATTCCAGGGTTCCGGTATACGAAGAGGATATCGATAATCTGATTGGGATACTGCACATACGGGATTTGATGAAATGCTATATGGAAGAGAAAAACCGCGGTAAAAAATTGGTTTCTTTAAAGGAATATATCCACGAGGCGGCCTACGTACCGGAGACCAAAAGCATCGAATCCCTGTTTTGGGAAATGCAGTCCAGCAAAACCCATATGACAGTGATCCTGGACGAGTATGCGATGACTTCCGGGATCGTGACGATGGAAGATATCCTGGAGGAATTGGTGGGAGACATTTTTGACGAATACGATACGGTCAGCCAGAAAATTCTGAAAAATGCAGATGGTACATATCTGGTATCCGGGCTGGTGGCTTTGGAAGACCTGGAAGAAGTTCTTGAAATCTCTTTTGAGAGTGATGAGGCATTTGATTTTGATACACTGAATGGTTTTCTGGTGGATCAGCTGGAACATATCCCTTCGGAAGACGAACACAGTGTGATCGATTATAAAGGATATCGTTTCTCGGTGCAGAAAGTGGAAGATAACATTATCCGGACGGTTAAGATTGAAAAACAGAAAAAAGAGTGTTAGAATGGAAACCGTGAATTTAGACGAGGAATAAAAAGGAGAAAGTGATATGTCAGGACATTCAAAATTTGCCAATATTAAGCATAAAAAGGAAAAAAATGATGCTGCAAAGGGAAAGATTTTTACAAAGATCGGACGTGAGCTTGCAGTAGCGGTAAAGGAAGGCGGCGGACCGGACCCGAACAACAACAGCCGTCTGCGTGATGTGATCGCAAAGGCAAAAAGCAACAACATGCCAAACGACACCATCGAGCGAAATATCAAGAAAGCTGCAGGCGAAGGCGCAGCAGATAATTATGAGCATATTACATATGAGGGATACGGCCCCAACGGAACAGCGATCATCGTAAAGACACTGACCGATAACAAAAACCGTACTGCTTCCAATGTGAGAAGTGCATTTACAAAAGGAAACGGAAACATCGGAACACCGGGATGCGTGTCCTTTATGTTTGATGAAAAAGGGCAGATCATCATCGACCGTGAGGAATGCAGCATGGACGCAGACGATCTGATGATGCTGGCACTGGATGCAGGCGCAGAAGACTTTGCAGAAGAGGAAGAAAGCTATGAGATCCTGACTGCACCGGAGGATTTCAGTGAAGTACGTCTGAAATTGGAAGAAGATGGGATCCCGATGCTCAGCGCAGAGGTGACCATGATCCCGCAGACCTATGTGGAATTGACAAACGAGAAAGATATCCAGAGCATCCAGAAAACTTTGGATCTTCTGGAAGAAGACGATGACGTCCAGGACGTATACTACAACTGGAGTGAATAAAAACAGACAGGAGCGGTACGTTGTGGAAGAGAAACTGATCGGGATATATCAGGATATCCGCCAGAGCGCAGGAAAATTTCAGAAGAAAACGTATGTCTCGGAGATAGAGCGGCTGGAGCAAAGACATAAAGATACATTGGACAAGCTTCGACACTGCCTGGATGAGCTGCAGGAGATCCCCGCTACATATGGTACCTGTGTGGCGGATCATGTACAGGAAGAATTAAAACCGGTAACTTCCGGAAGAAAAAGAGGAATTTTGATCCTGGATCATAACATGAGTATGGTGGCTTATTTTCTGCCTTTGCTCCGAAAAAATTGCGGGGAAAAGGCGGATCAGTTAGCAGCATCCATAACGGCGGCCTGGAATCAAAATTTCCCGGAACATAAAATAGAGTCCCCGACCTTTGAAGAAATTCGGGATGGTTTTCGCAGCGGACTCTGTTATGTGACGACGGCAGTTTGTAAAAGTCTGCACAAACCAGATGACTGCCGGGAACTGACTCTCCTCAGAAATTATCGCGACACCTTTATGCTGGAGACTGCCGAGCGAGAGAAAATCGTGAAAGAGTATTACAATGTGGCTCCGACGATCGTGAAACGGATCGACCGCAGAGAAGATGCGGATGAGATTTATGGGGCGATCTGGGAACAATACCTGAGCAGATGTATTCGCCTGATCGAGGCGGAAAAGCCGGAAGAATGCGAAAAAGTCTACATCCGTATGGTACAGGAGCTGGAAACCCGTTATTTATATCAATGAGCAGGAGAAGGCGATGAGTAATTTTAAAAAGGAAACGAAATGTATCCAGTCCGGATACAAACCCGGAAACGGAGAGGCAAGAGTGCTTCCGATCTATCAGAGTACTACTTTTAAATATGACAGCAGCGATCAGATGGGAAGACTGTTTGATCTGGAGGAAAGCGGCTATTTTTACAGCCGTCTGCAGAACCCGACCAATGACGCCGTAGCGGCGAAGATCTGCGATCTGGAGGGCGGTGTGGCAGCGATTTTGACTTCTTCCGGTCAGGCAGCCAATTTTTATGCGATCATGAATATCGCAGAGGTCGGAGATCACATCGTATGTGTATCAGCCATTTACGGAGGAACTTTCAATCTGTATGCCCATACGATCAAAAAGATGGGGATTGATGCCACTTTTGTAGATCCGGAGTGCAGCAAGGAAGAACTGCAGGCAGCCTTCCGGGATAATACAAAGGCGGTGTTTGGAGAATCCATCGCAAATCCGGCGCTTAACATATTAGATTTTGAAAAATTTGCAGAGGCGGCACATGCAAACGGAGTGCCCTTCATCGTGGACAATACCTTTGCCACGCCGATCAACTGTCGTCCTTTTGAATGGGGAGCCGACATCGTGACCCATTCTACTACCAAATATATGGACGGACATGCCGTTTGTATCGGCGGTGCGATCGTGGACAGCGGTAATTTTGACTGGGAAAAATATGCGGATAAGTTCCCGGGGCTTACGACTCCGGATGAAACTTATCACGGTTTGATCTATACACAGAAGTTTGGAAAAGGCGCTTATATCACAAAAGCGACGGTCCAGCTGATGCGGGATCTGGGGTCCATTCCGTCGGCACAGAATTCCTTTCTTTTGAACCTGGGATTGGAAACGTTGCATCTTCGGATGGAACGGCATTGTGAAAACGCTTTGAAAGTGGCGGCTTACCTGAAAGAGCATGAGAAAGTGGCCTGGGTGAGATGCCCGTCTCTTCCGGGAGATCCTTATTATGAATTGGCACAGAAATACATGCCGAACGGCACCTGCGGCGTCATTACATTCGGCCTGAAAGGCGGTCGGGATGCGGCAGTGCGCATGATGGATTCCCTGAAAATGATTGCCATCGTGACCCATGTGGCAGATGCCAGAAGCTGCGTGCTCCATCCTGCAAGCCATACCCATCGACAGATGAACGAGCAGGAATTAAAAGAAGCCGGTGTACAGCCGGATTTGATCCGCTTCAGTGTGGGCATCGAAAATGCGGAGGATATCATTGCAGATGTGGAGCAGGCACTGGAAAACGTCTGAGCTTCCGGGCATATAAAATGTCAAATAAAAAATTAAGACGACAAATCATATAAAACTAAGAAACCAAAAGATAAAACGGCATGTTTTCGGGAACGGTACAACACAAATGTACAGCATGGATCCCGGAAACAGCCGTTTTGTGTTATAACTTTTGAGCGCGCCCTAAACTTTGATAAATGCCTGCGATTCCGGTGATCTTTTTTCGGTAAAACAGAATAAACAGGGGAAGAACCGCCCAAACTAATTGAAAAAGAGTTTGAGGAGGCGGCGTATGGAAAAAGATCGGGAAGAAATCAAAGAATACGGGACGACGAGACTGGAACACAATGCGAAAAAGCACAAGATACAGCTGTTGACGATCATAGGGGAGATCGAGGGGCATGAAACGGTTTCCGGCAATGCGAAGGCAACAAAGTATGAACATTTGCTTCCGAAGCTGGCCGAGGTGGAGGACAACGAAGAAATCGACGGATTGCTGATTTTGTTGAACACCTTGGGAGGAGACGTGGAAGCGGGGCTTTCCATCGCAGAGATGATCGCTTCTCTGAGTAAACCGACGGTGTCTCTGGTCTTGGGGGGCAGTCATTCCATAGGCGGACCCATTGCTGTGGCGGCGGACTATTCTTTTATTGTCCCCAGCGGGACTATTATCGTGCATCCGGTCCGTTCCTCAGGGATGTTTATCGGAGTGACGCAGAGTCTCAGAAATATGGAGAAGACACAGGATCGGATCACCCGATTTATTGCAGGACATTCCCACATTTCCCAAAAGCGCCTGGAAGAGCTGATGTTGGACAATACCCAGCTGGTAAAAGATGTAGGAACGCTTCTGGAAGGAAAAGAAGCTGTACGGGAAGGAATGATCGACGAAGTCGGAGGAATCCGGGAAGCAATGAACAAATTGCATAAAATGATAGACAGTAAATTGTGAAAATGTTATACTGATAATCGTATATTATGGGTTTTTATCGGATATCGACAGAAAGGAGGAGTGTTTACAGTGGCAGCGAAGACGTCGAAGAGAAAAACGACTTCTAAATCAGCTTCCGGGAAAAAAGGCGGAAAGAAAAAAACTTCCGGGCAAAATACGAAGACAGAAGCTAACGGACTGAGCGGCGAAATCGTTTTGCTGATCTCTCTGGCGGTGTGTATTCTCCTTTTGATCGGTAATTTCGGTATGGGAGGCATCGTGGGAAAGGCAGTATCCTCTGCGATGTTTGGAATCTTCGGATGGATAGCTTATCTGATCCCTCTTTTGTTGTTTGGCGGGATCGCTTTTGTGATTTCCAACCAGGGCAACCGGCATGCCTATATCAAACTGGCAGCCGGCATCGTGATGCTTCTGATGATTTGCACATTTTCAGAGCTGATCACCAACGGATATCGCGCAGAGCTGGGACTGTCCGCTTATTATAAAGCGGCCAGTATACATAAAAATGCAGGAGGTCTCCTGGGCGGGGCCGTCGTGAAAATATTCTGCCCCCTTCTCGGAAAAGCGGGAACTTATGTGGTGACCGTGATCCTTTTTTTGATCTGTCTGATCCTGATCACTGAAAAATCCTTGTTTGTACCGTTGAAAAAGGGCGGATCCAGGGCTTATGAAGACGCGCGCCGAAGGAGAGAAGAGCGGAGAGAGAGGACCCAGGTCCGGAGAGCAGAGCGGGAAGAAAAAGCGGAAAAACAGGAAAAGGAAAGACGGGAAAAAAGAGCAAAGAGAAGCGGAAAAGTATCCGGTGTGTCTTTTGATACGACGCTGGTGGGTAAATCGCCGGATGTGAAAGAGCTTTATGCACAGCCGGATATTCCGGCATCGGCAGACTCTTTTTATGAAAACGAAGGACCGCCTGCGGATCCGGGAGAATTGTTTGCCATGAAACCGGAGGAAGAGCTGCCGGGACATACAATAGGAAACACGGCAGAAAACACAGAAGAAGTCACGGCGGAGACAAAGGAAACGTTTTCTGATGTTCCAAAACGTTCCAGAAAGCAGAAAATGGCGCCGGGAGAGCTTCAGCAGGAAATTTCGGATGTAGAAGAACAGATTCAGGAACAGAAGCTTCCGGAACAAAAACATACAGAAAGTGGAACAGAAAAGGATTCTTATCGGGTTCCGCCGATGTCTTTGTTGAGCAAAGGAAAAGGCGAAGGCGGAGACACCAAAGCACATTTGCAGGAAACGGCTATGAAGCTGGAGCAGACACTGAAAAATTTTGGTGTCAGCGCCCATGTGGTAGATGCCAGCTGCGGACCGGCCGTGACGCGGTATGAAATCCAGCCGGAGCAAGGGGTAAAAGTCAGCAAAATCGTAGGACTGGCAGACGATATCAAGTTAAATCTGGCAGTTTCAGATCTCAGGATCGAGGCGCCGATACCAGGTAAAGCAGCTGTGGGGATCGAAGTCCCGAATAAAGAAAATACGCCGGTCATGCTCCGGGATCTTTTGGAGAGCAGGGCTTTTCAGGATAGCAAGTCAAAAATCTCTTTTGCAGTAGGAAAAGACATCTCCGGGAAAACGGTGGTCAGTGATATCGCTAAAATGCCCCATCTTTTGGTGGCAGGCGCCACCGGATCCGGTAAATCCGTCTGCATCAACACTCTGATCATCAGTATTCTTTACAAAGCCTCTCCGGAGGAAGTGAAGCTGATCATGATCGATCCGAAGGTGGTAGAGCTTAGTGTATATAACGGGATCCCCCATCTGTTAATCCCGGTGGTAACGGATCCGAAAAAGGCTTCCGGCGCATTAAACTGGGCAGTAGCGGAAATGATGAAGCGTTATCAGTTGTTTGCGGAATTTAATGTAAGAGAGATCAAGGCTTATAATGAAAAATTGGAACGCCTGAAACGAGAAGGCAGTGAAGAGAATCTGCCAAAGAAAATGGAACAGATCGTCATTATCGTAGACGAGCTGGCAGATCTGATGATGGTGGCACCGGGAGAAGTGGAAGGTGCGATTTGCCGTCTGGCACAGCTTGCAAGGGCAGCCGGTATGCATTTGGTGTTGGCCACACAGCGTCCGTCGGTAAATGTTATAACAGGACTGATCAAAGCCAATATGCCGTCCAGAATTGCTTTTTCTACCACATCTGGTATAGATTCCAGGACGATCATCGATATGAATGGTGCAGAAAAGCTGCTGGGAAAAGGGGATATGCTGTTTTACCCGGCAGGGTATCCAAAGCCGGTTCGTGTACAAGGCTCTTTCGTGTCGGATCAGGAAGTACAAAAGGTTGTGGATTATCTGATCGAGAAGAACGGAAACGCATCTTATAATGAGGAAATCGAAGAGCATGTAAATGAAAATATCGTTTCTGTTTCCTCTGTCCCGGGCACAGAAGAGGGCGGTGACGACAAAGACGCTTATTTTGCAGATGCAGGAAAATTGATCATAGAAAAAGAAAAAGCTTCCATCGGGATGCTGCAGAGGATGTTCAAAATTGGATTCAACCGTGCAGCCCGGATCATGGATCAGCTCGCAGAAGCCGGAGTGGTAGGCGGAGAAGAAGGAACGAAGCCAAGAAAGATCTTGATGACGATGGAAGAGTTTGAACAATATTTACAAGAGAGTTAACAGGAGGAGAACAAAAGACTATGAAGACAGACATTCAGATTGCACAGGAAGCACAGATGGAGCATATTCGGGACGTTGCGGCGAGCATCGGGATCGAAGAAGAGGATCTGGAATATTATGGAAAATATAAAGCAAAGCTTTCAGACGAGCTTTGGGAGAAGGTAAAAGGAAATCCGGATGGAAAGCTGGTGCTGGTAACTGCCATCAATCCGACTCCGGCAGGAGAGGGAAAGACGACGACAACAGTCGGACTGGGACAGGCCATGGCAAAAATCGGAAAAAAAGCAGTGATTGCCCTCAGAGAACCTTCTTTGGGACCTTGCTTCGGTATCAAAGGCGGAGCAGCCGGCGGCGGTTATGCACAGGTCGTACCGATGGATGACCTGAACCTGCATTTCACAGGAGATTTTCATGCGATCACATCAGCAAACAATCTGCTGGCAGCCCTTTTGGACAATCATATCCAGCAGGGGAATTTAAAACGGATCGATCCGAGACAGGTCGTATGGAAGAGATGTCTGGATATGAATGACCGTGTTTTGAGAAATATCGTGGTAGGACTTGGTAAAAAATCCGACGGAACCGTCCGGGAGGATCATTTTGTGATCACGGTTGCGTCTGAGATCATGGCAATCCTCTGTCTGGCAGACGATCTGGAGGATCTGAAGAAACGCCTCGGAAGAATCATTGTCGCTTACAATTACGACGGAGATCCGGTAACCGCAGACGAGATCAATGCAACAGGAGCGATGGCTGCTCTTTTGAAAGATGCGATCAAACCAAACCTGATCCAGACACTGGAACACACACCGGCACTGGTACACGGCGGACCGTTTGCGAACATTGCCCACGGATGTAACAGTGTCCGTGCTACGAGAACAGCTTTGAAGATCGGGGATATCGCGATCACGGAAGCCGGTTTTGGAGCGGATCTGGGTGCCGAGAAATTTATGAACATTAAATGCCGTATGGCCGGCCTGAAACCGGATGCAGTCGTTTTGGTGGCAACAGTACGTGCTTTGAAGTACAATGGCGGTGTGCCGAAGACAGAGCTGGCAGAGGAAAATCTGGAAGCTTTGAAAAAGGGAATCGTCAATCTGGAAAAACATATTGAAAATATCCAGAAGTATGATGTTCCGGTCATTGTGACCCTAAACTCTTTTGTGACAGACACAAAGGCTGAAAATGAATTCATCCGCAAATTCTGTGAAGAAAGAGGGTGTAAATTCGCTCTTTCAGAAGTGTGGGAAAAAGGCGGAGAAGGCGGTATCGAATTGGCAAACAAAGTCGTAGAGACTTTGGAGACAGAAGAGAGTCATTTCCATCCGCTTTACGAAGATGAATTGCCGTTGGATAAGAAGATCGAGACGATCTCAAAAGAAATCTACGGCGCAAGAGGCGTTGTTTTTGAACCGGCAGCGAAAAAACAGCTGGATAAGATCACGGCAATGGGATTCGGAAACCTTCCGGTTTGCATGGCAAAGAATCAGTATTCTCTGTCGGATGATGCAAGTCTTCTGGGAAGACCGGAGAATTTTGATATCCATATCCGGGAAGTTTATGTGAGTGCCGGTGCAGGCTTTGTGGTGGCACTGACAGGAGCTGTAATGACGATGCCCGGACTTCCGAAAACACCGGCTGCTTTCGGGATCGATGTTACAAACGACGGAAAAATCACAGGATTATTTTAAGGAGTTTAAGGAGTTTAAGGAGTTGTCATGGCAAAATTAATAGACGGAAAGACAATTTCCAAGCAAATAAAAGATGAACTGAAAGAAGAAGCGGCAAAATTAAAAGAACAGGGGATCACAGCTTGTCTGGCTGTGATCCAGGTGGGAAAAGATCCGGCTTCCTGTGTGTATGTAAACAATAAAAAGAAAGCATGTGCTTATGTGGGGATTGAGTCCAGAGCTTATGAACTGGAAGAATCCGTCACAGAACAGGAATTGATCCGTTTGGTGGAAGAACTGAACGCAGATCCATCTGTAAACGGGATTCTGGTACAGCTCCCGCTTCCTGCACATATTGACGAAGAGCGCATTATCCAGACCATCAGCCCGGAAAAAGACGTGGATGGATTCCATCCGGTCAGTGTCGGCAATCTCTGGATCGGAGACAAAGGTTTTTTGTCCTGTACACCGGCGGGCGTGATCCAGCTCCTGAAACGTTCCGGTATTTCCATTGAAGGAAAAAATTGTGTGATCATCGGAAGAAGCAACATTGTCGGAAAGCCGATGGCATGTCTGATGCTCCGCGAAAATGCAACGGTGACTGTGGCACATTCCCGCACAAAAAATCTTCCGGAAATCACGAGACAGGCAGATATTCTGATCGTGGCAGTGGGAAGGATGCGCATGGTCACTTCTGAATATGTAAAAGAGGGCGCTGTCGTGATCGATGTGGGAATGCATCGGGATGAAAACGGAAAACTCTGCGGTGACGTAGATTTTAAAGACGTGGAAGAGAAAGTTTCTGCAATTACACCGGTACCAGGAGGGGTGGGACCGATGACCATCGCAATGTTGATGAACAATTGCATAGAAGCGGTTCGAAAATAAACAGGAGGGGTAACTATGAAATGTACACATTGTGGTGCAGAGATTCCCGACGGAGAATTGTATTGCAGCAATTGTGGTGCGGAGGTGCAGATCGTTCCGGACTATAATCCGTTGGATGATGTGCTGGCGCAGGAGGTAAAGGGGTCCATAGACAGTTATACGGGGCATCTGCCGGTGGGTGAGGGAGACCGCCGCAGAACACAGGCACTCCGTACAGAGACTTCTGGACGCAGAAGGACGGAGGCGTTGAGCGGCGGAGAAAATATCCGCAGGCGAAACACCGCCGGCAATATGAGAAGGGACAACACAGACGGCGGAAGAAGAACGGAACAGGAGCAGATGCAGGCGAGAAGAACTGCGGAGGAAAAAAGACAGCAGATCAAAAAACGTCAGCAGATGAAAAAGAAGAAACGCCGCAGAATGCTCATCATTATAGCGATTGCCGTCGTGGCTTTAGCGGGGATCATCGGCTTTTTCCTGTATAAAAACAGCTATTCCGGCATCGTGAACAGCGGTTACAGCTATCTGGACGAAGGAAATTACACAGAGGCCGAGACCAAATTTAACCGTGCGATCTCCAAGGACAACAAGCGGACCGAGGCCTATGCCGGGCTGGCAAAAGTCTATGAAAAGGAAGGCGACCTGGACAAGGCGGAAAAGGTGTTCCTGACGGCTATCGAATCACAGAAAAGCAATGCGGATCTTTACAAAGCGGCGATCCGGTTTTATGTGGATTCAGATCAGACCAAGAAAATATCAGAATTGTTGGACGGTTGTCCGGATTCGGTTTTGGCTGAAGTGAAAGAGTATGTATCCGATCCGCCGAAGTTTAGTTTGGACGAGGGCACTTATGAAGAAGTGCAGCAGGTTTCACTGACTTCTGACGGGGACAAGATCTATTATACGGTAAACGGGACCAATCCGACGACGTCCGATACGGAGTATACAGAACCCATTCTTTTGAATGAGGGAAGCAATGAAGTCCGTGCGATCTCGGTCAACAAAAAAGGAATCCCCAGTGTGGTAGTCAGTAAGACCTACGTGATCGATATTCCGGTGGCGGATGCGCCGGCAGTTTCTCCGTCTACCGGTCAGTATGACCGTCAAATGGAGATCACGATCCAGGTACCGGAAGGGTACAAAGCCTATTATACGCTGGATAACACCGACCCGACCGAAAATTCTACTCCTTACACAGGACCGATCAAAATGCCGCAGGGACAGACAATTTTCAGTGCGGTATTGGTAAATGGACAGGGAAAAATGACACAAATTACCAAGAGAAATTATGTCCTGGAGTTAGAAGAGGAAGAATAATAGACAAATATTATAAAAAATAAATTGATTTAAGCAGCGAACTGCACAAAAATGTTTTTGTATTTTGTGCAGTTTTTTTGTTGTACTTTTCAAAATAAAATGGTATAATTACATTGTTAAAAAAATAACGCGTAGAGTATATTTACAAAAGGAGAAAGAGAAAATTATGGGACGCTTTACATTACCAAGAGACATTTATCATGGAAAAGGATGTCTGGAAGAACTGAAAAACCTGAAAGGGAAAAAAGCAATGCTGGTCGTAGGCGGCGGTTCTATGAAACGTCAGGGCTTTTTGGACAAAGCAGTTGCTTACCTGGAAGAAGCAGGTATGGAAGTTGCTCTTTTTGAAGGAGTTGAGCCGGATCCGTCTGTTGAGACGGTTATGAAGGGTGCAGAAGCAATGCGTGCTTTTGAGCCGGATTGGATCGTATCTATGGGAGGCGGTTCCCCAATCGATGCAGCAAAAGCAATGTGGGCTTTTTATGAGTATCCGGAGACGACCTTTGAAGATCTGATTACACCGTTTAACTTCCCGGAACTTCGTAAAAAAGCAAAATTCGTGGCAATTCCGTCTACATCCGGAACCGCTACAGAAGTTACGGCATTTTCCGTTATCACAGATTACAGCACAGGTGTAAAATATCCGCTGGCTGACTTTAACATCACACCGGACGTTGCCATTGTAGATCCGGAACTTGTGGCACAGCTTCCGGCAAAACAGGTAGCTTACACAGGTATGGACGCTCTGACCCATGCGATCGAAGCATACGTTTCTACTCTGAACTGTGCTTATACAGATCCGCTGGCGATCCAGGCGATCGAGATGGTTTTCGATTATCTGCCGGCTTCCTACAGAGGAAACATGGAAGCAAGAGAAAAAATGCACGATGCACAGTGCCTTGCTGGTATGGCATTCTCCAACGCGCTCCTCGGAATTGTACATTCCATGGCACACAAAACAGGAGCAGCATTCTCTACAGGACATATTACACACGGATGTGCAAATGCAATGTATCTGCCATACGTTATCAAATATAATGCAAAGGATCCGGTAGCAGCAAAACGTTACGCTGAGATTGCAAGAAGAGTAGGACTTCCGGGTGCATCTGAGAAAGCTCTGATCAACAGTCTCTGCGAGAAGATCGATGACTTTAACGTTCAGCTGTCTATTCCGAAGACACTGAAAGAGTTCGGTATCATCGAAGAAGAATTCAAAGAGAAAATCTCCGGAATCGCAACAAGAGCAGTCGGTGATGCATGTACAGGATCTAATCCGCGTGCCATCGATCCGGAACAGATGGAAAAACTCTTTACCTGCATCTATTACGGAACAGAAGTAGATTTTTAATAAGGTAAATCCGATTTGTCGTTATTCATAGTTATGGAAAATTTCCTGCGGTAATGTTTGTACATACTGCAGGAAATTTTCTTGCAATATAAGCGAGAATGACGTATATTTTAACTAGAATGTTTTTCACAAGGAGAAAAGACTATGTATAAAATTTTGAAAGCAGAAAGACTTGCTGATAAGATTTATCTCATGGACGTGCATGCTCCGCGAGTTGCAAGTCATTGTCAGCCGGGTCAGTTTGTCATCGTAAAGATGGATGACAAAGGAGAGAGAATCCCGCTAACTATCTGTGATTATGATCGGGAAAACGGAACAATCACTATTGTTTTTCAGATAGTCGGTGCATCTACAGAGAAAATGTCCCTTTTGAAAGCCGGAGACAGCTTCCGCGATTTTGTCGGACCGCTGGGATGTGCATCTGAGTTTGTAAATGAAGAACCGGAAGATCTGAAGAAGAAAAAAATCTTGTTTGTAGCCGGCGGCGTGGGAGCTGCACCGGTTTATCCGCAGGTAAAATGGCTGCATGAAAAAGGAGTCGAAGCAGACGTTATCCTGGGATCTAAGACAAAAGATATGCTGATCCTGGAGAAGGATCTGGAAGCAGTTGCAGGAAACCTTTACGTGACGACGGACGACGGATCTTACGGACGTTCCGGTATGGTTACATCCGTGATCGAGGATCTGATCGAGAATGAAGGAAAGCATTACGATGTCTGCGTTGCCATCGGACCGATGATCATGATGAAATTCGTCTGTCTTTTGACGAAGAAGCTGGAGCTTCCGACGATCGTCAGCATGAACCCGATCATGGTAGACGGTACCGGAATGTGCGGAGCCTGTCGGCTTCAGGTCGGTGATGAGATCAAATTTGCCTGTGTGGACGGTCCGGAGTTTGACGGACATCTGGTAGATTTTGACCAGGCAATGCAGAGAAGCCAGACCTATAAGACAGAAGAAGGTCGCGCTATGCTGAAGCTCCTGGAGGGAGATACACATCATGGCGGCTGCGGAAATTGCGGAGGTGACAACTAATGGGAGATGTATTAAAGAAAGTTCCTGTCCGTGAACAGGATCCAAAGGTGCGTGCTACAAACTTTGAGGAAGTTTGTTACGGGTATAATTTAGAAGAAGCCACAGAGGAGGCAAACCGCTGTATCGGCTGTAAAAATGCAAAATGTATCCAGGGATGTCCGGTAGCGATCAATATTCCGGAATTCATCCGTGAGATCAAAGAGGGAAATATTGAAGAAGCTTACCAGGTGATCGGACAGGCTTCTGCACTTCCGGCGATCTGCGGGCGCGTATGTCCACAGGAGTCCCAGTGTGAGGGAAAATGTATCCGCGGTATCAAAGGCGAGCCGGTTTCCATCGGAAAACTGGAGAGATTCGTCGCAGATTATGCATTGGAAAACGATATCAAGCCAAAGGGAGCAGAGACGATGAACGGACATCGCGTGGCAGTGATCGGTTCCGGACCGGCAGGACTTACCTGTGCAGGGGATCTGGCAAAGCTGGGCTATGACGTTACGGTTTTCGAGGCACTTCACGAGCTGGGCGGCGTATTGGTATACGGTATTCCGGAATTCCGTCTTCCGAAGCAGAAAGTCGTTGCCAGAGAGATCGAAAAAGTAAAAGAGCTGGGGGTAAAATTTGAGACAAACGTTGTCATCGGAAAATCCACGACCATCGACCAGCTGATCGAGGATGAAGGATTTGAGGCAGTCTTTATCGGATCCGGAGCAGGACTCCCGATGTTTATGGGCATCCCGGGAGAAAATGCAAACGGTGTGTTCTCCGCAAATGAGTACCTGACAAGAAGTAACCTGATGAAAGCCTTTGACGATTCTTATGATACTCCGATCGCAGCCGGTAAGAAAGTGGCTGTTGTCGGCGGAGGAAACGTGGCGATGGATGCTGCCAGAACAGCACTTCGTCTGGGAGCAGAGGTACACATCGTTTACAGAAGAGGTGAGGAAGAGCTTCCGGCCAGAGTAGAAGAGGTACATCATGCAAAAGAAGAAGGCGTTATCTTTGATCTTCTGACCAACCCGAAGGAAATTCTGGAAGATGAAAAAGGAAATGTAACGGGCATGAGAGTGATCAAAATGGAGCTTGGTGAACCGGACGCATCCGGAAGAAGACGTCCGGTGGAGATTCCGGGATCTGAGTATGAGATCGAGGTAGATACCGTGATCATGTCACTGGGAACTTCCCCGAACCCGTTGATTTCTTCTACGACAAAAGGCCTGGATATCAACAAGTGGAAATGTATCGTGGCAGAAGAAGAAAACGGTCAGACATCCAAAGAGGGTGTTTACGCCGGCGGTGATGCCGTGACAGGAGCTGCTACCGTTATCCTTGCAATGGGAGCCGGTAAAGCAGGCGCAAGAGGAATAGACGAATATCTGAAAAATAAAGAAAACGCATAACGGCGTATCAACGTAAAGATGAGAAGATGAGCAGTTTCTTTTGGGACTGCTCATTTCGTATCAAAATGAAAGAAGGGATCCTTATGGGAAAGAAACAGGAAAAGGCATTGGAATTCCACAAAAAAGGTTACAACTGTGCGCAGGCGGTGGCCTGTACTTTCAGTGAAGAGTTCGGGATCAGAGAAGAAGATGCTTTCCGCATGGCAGAAGCCTTCGGCCTGGGTATGGGGCAGATGGATATGTGCGGAGCCATTACCGGTATGCTGATGGTAATCGGAATGGAAAACAGCATCGGGAATCTGCAAAACGGAGCGCCGACCAAGGCAGATACTTACCAGAAGGCGGCGTTGTATACCAAAAAGTTCCGGGAGAAAAACGGCTCTTCTTATTGCAGAGACCTGAAAGGTGCAAAAAGCGGGATCCCGCTGTGCAGCTGTGACCAATGTATTGCAGATGCCGTGGATCTGGCCGAAGAATATCTGAGAGAAGCAGGGAAAAAACGGGATGAATGAGGATAAAGAATTTTTGCAAAAAGAGCCGATAGGGAAGCTTTTGCTGAAACTGGCGCTGCCGACTCTGGCGGCGCAGATCATCAATATGCTCTACAATATCGTAGACCGGATCTACATCGGGCATATTCCGAAAACCGGGGCGGCAGCCTTGACGGGAGTCGGTGTCTGTATGCCGCTGATCCTGATCGTATCGGCCTTTGCGGCGCTGGTAGGCTATGGAGGCGCTCCCAGGGCATCAATCTATATGGGAAAAAAGGAAACGGAAAATGCAGAGAAAATCTTAGGCAACTGTTTTTCGGTGCAGATCCTGATCTCTTTGATCCTGACGGCGGTCCTTTTGATCTGGGACCAAGATTTTCTTCTGGCTTTCGGGGCAAGCAGCAAGACCGCTTCTTACGGAACCGCTTATATGCAAATCTACGCACTGGGCACCATCTTTGTAGAGCTTACTTTGGGAATGAATGCGTTTATCACGGCGCAGGGCTTTGCCAAAACGGGAATGCTTTCTGTATTGATCGGCGCCGTGGCCAATATCGTGCTGGATCCTGTGTTCATTTTTGGATTTGGGATGGGTGTAAGAGGTGCGGCTCTGGCTACGATCATTTCCCAGGCACTTTCCTGTATCTGGGTGGTATCTTTCCTTTTTGGAAAGAAGACGTTTATCCGGCTGAAAAAAGAAAACATGAAACCGGTGGCAAAGGTGATCCTGCCCTGTCTGGCTCTGGGATCTGCCACCTTTGTTATGCAGGCCAGTGAAAGTGTGATCTCCGTTTGTTTTAATTCTTCCCTTCAGAAATATGGGGGAGATATCGCAGTAGGTGCGATGACTATCCTGACCAGCGTGATGCAATTTGCCATGCTTCCGCTGCAGGGATTCGGACAGGGGGCACAGCCGATCATCAGCTACAATTATGGAGCAAAGGATGCGCAGAGAGTGCGGGCGGCTTTCCGGCTGCTTTTAAAGATCAGCCTGATCTATTCGGTGCTTTTGTGGGTAATGGTCTTATGCTTCCCGCAAATATTTGCGGCCATCTTTACAACGGATAAAGAATTGATGGCTTTTACGGCAAAAGCACTCCGTATTTACTTGGCAGTATTGTTTTTGTTCGGAATACAGATCGCCTGTCAGATGGCATTCAATGCGCTGGGAAGGGCAGTGGAGTCGATCGTGGTGGCGGTGATGCGAAAGTTTGTCCTTCTGATTCCTTTGATCTATATTCTGCCTCAGATTTTCCGCCGGGATCAGACCTTTGCGGTTTATCTGGCAGAGCCGGTGGCGGATACGATCGCAGTCACTTTTACGGCAGTCTTGTTTTTCTTCCGCTTTCGGAAAGCACTGTCTTCGATAGAGGAAAAACAGGATGCGTAAAACGAGCGGGTATAAAACGAGTGTGCACAAAACGGGATTTTGTATTTTAAAAATGTGTTCCTTTCTTCCGGCGATCCTGATGTTGTGTGTGATTTTTCTGTTTTCCGGACAGAAAGGAAAAGCATCCAGCTCGGTAAGCCAGGGTGTCAGTCTGAAGATCGTAAAGATCGGGAACGGATTGCTGGGAAGCCCTTTTTCTGAGAGACAGGAAAAAGAGGCGGCAGATCAGATAGAAGCTTTCGTCCGGAAAGTGGCACACGTTACGGAATACTTTCTTTTGGCGGCTGCTTTTCTGCTTCCGCTGTCTCTTTACGGAATGAAAGGAAGACGGCTGGCGACAGCGGTATTGGTGCTTTGTCTGTTAAGTGCGGTCGGAGATGAAATACACCAATCTTTCGTGTCGGAAAGAAATGCTTCTGTATGGGATGTGTGGATCGACGAGATCGGCGCAGGGATGGCGGTCCTTTTGTACAGAGAAATTTCCCGGCAGAAAAAGTGGAGGAATGAGAAAAAAGAAAAGGAAAATCAGGCGGAAGACAAAAAGAACAAAGAATAGAAAAAATAGAAGAGAAAGCAAATGAAGAGGACAAAGAGGATAAGGGAGAAAACAGATGAGGATCACATTGGTGACGGTCGGAAAAGTCAAAGAAAAATATTTACGGGATGCCATTGAAGAGTATCAAAAGAGGTTGAGCCGTTACTGTACTTTGGAAATTGTAGAAGTGGCAGATGAGAAAACGTCTGAACGGGCATCTCAGGCGGAAGAGGAGGCGGTCAGACAAAAAGAAGGCGAGCGTATTCTGAAATATCTGAAAGAGGGAGCTTATCTTATTACTTTGGAAATTGCCGGAAAACAGCTCGCCTCGGAAGAATTGGCTGACAAGATCGATAAACTGGGGATCACAGGGGTGAGTCACATCATTTTTGTGATAGGAGGATCCATCGGTCTGTCAAAAGAGGTGACAAAACGAGCAGATTTTGCACTTAGCTTTTCCAAAATGACGTTTCCGCATCAACTGATGCGCGTGATCTTGTTGGAACAGATCTACAGAAGTTTTCGTATCATACACAAAGAGCCTTATCATAAGTAATGTGTTGTTGACATTGGATAACGAGTTTTTTATAATAAAATTAATTATATTAAAATACTAAGGAGAGGGAAAATGGCTAAATTTTGCACAAGATGTGGGAGAAGGTTAGAAGAAGGTGAAGTTTGTAACTGCAGCCAGCAGACAACATCTAATGGCGGGGGACAGAGAATGGAAAATCCGAACGGACAGGAGAGACCGAATAATTCACAGCAGTGGGAGCAGCGCGGACGCCAGATGGCAGATCAGGCAAAGAATATGTTCCAGGTGATCGGAAAAATCCTGAAAAATCCGGTGACGGAGACGAGAAAGGTGGCAAAAGGAGACAGCCCGATTATTGGCCTGGAATTTATGATCACAAAAGCAGTCATCTTTTTGATCATGATGCTGATCGGTGCAGCGAAGCTTTCAAATGCTGCGATGGGATTTATTGAAATTCCGTATTTTAAATTGATCCTTTTGACCCTGCTTTTGACGATCGCAGTAGATGCTGCGGAGGCTGTTCTTCTGAAAACCTTTGTCGGCACATTCAAAGGCACTACCACAACAGGGGCAATGTTCAGTGTAGTCGGAACACGTACCGTATATGACACGATCGTGGGTGTCCTTGCAGTGATCGGTTTTATGATGTCTTCAAAAGTTGGATTGATCTTGTTCAGTATCGGTTCCTTGTTCCTTCCATACGTAGAGTATGCAGGCTATCAGTTGGTTGCCAAGGGAGACGAAAATAAAAAGCTGTATGCATTTTTTGTAGCTAAAGTTTGTGCGGCAGTACTGTCATACATCATTTTGAAAGTGTTGGCAGGCGATATTTTAAGCGGACTCCTTTCATTTTCTTCTTTGTTCTAGGAGGTGGAAAGAATGAACGGCGAAAAAAAGAAATTTCCTGTTCTGGCAGTTGTGTTTGGTATTGTGGATCTGCTTCTTCTTGCAGCGTTGTGCTATATTCTGTTTTTTTCAAAGGGATCGATCCGGACGGTAAAAGCTGACGTGGATCCGGATTTTAAAGCCAATGCAGACACGTATGGTTATGATTCAGAGGACAAGGAGTATTACCCGGATAAGGAAATTTCCTACGACGGTTCTTCTGTGAGCGGAAAAGAGGCAGAGACGAAGGACGTTTCTTCCTCTGAAGGATTCATTTTTCCAAACAGTGACAAAGAGTTGATCTCGGAAGACATGATGAATTCTTATCTGAAGGATAAAGCTACCCTGCGGCTTGCAATCAATGAGATTTACGCACGGCATGGCTATCAGTTCAGTAACGAGGAATATCAGAAATACTACGGACAGTATGACTGGTACAATAAATTGCCGAAAGAATCGGATATGGATAAAGTAAGTGCTTCTTTTTCAGAGATAGAAAAGAAAAACGTAGATGCACTTCAGGCATATTCCAAATCACACGGCTGGTCATAAGGGGGTGGAGAGATGTATTGCCCAAATTGCGGGACAAAAAATGAAGATTATGCATTGTTTTGTGAAGAGTGCGGAACTTCTTTAAAAGAATACCAGGATCCTGTGGAAGAGATGCAGGATGAAAACCTCCGGGAACCGGAGAGCGTGCAGGAAGAAGTGATTCCGGAAGAGACTGCGGAAGAAAATCCGGAACCGGTTTCAGAGATACCGCAGGAGCCGGAGGAAACGCCTGAACCAGAGGAAGCGCCGGGCGAAGATACGGATTCTCTTGAGGATCTGGTGTATGAGCAGGCGATAAAAGAAGTGGTGCAGGAGCCGGAAGAGGACTTTGAAGCGGAAGAAACTTTTGAGGATGAGAATCTTAATTACCGTGATTATGATGACGATCGTTACGATGACAGAAATTATGATGACGATCGTGATTACGATGATGATTATGACGATTCTTATGATGAGGAAGAGCGTGCCTCGAAATCAAAGGAGAAAAAGCCAAGATCAAAGAAGAACATCTTTGTGATCGTAGAAGTTTTAGTGGCAGTAGTGCTTGCGGCAGCCATTGTATTGATCATGAATGACCGGTATTCGGCAGAAAAAGTTGCCTTGAATTACTGGAAAGCAGTCCAGAACTGTGAATGGGATAAGGCATATTCTTACTGTTCGATCCCGGACAGTCCGCTTTTGTCTCAGCAGATGTACGTAAATGCTCATGTGGAGAACACAGAGATTTTCAGATACCGTTCTGCAAAGGTAAGAAAAAGTGGTGTTTCTCAGGATAGTGACGTTCAGACTTATACAATTGAGTATTTGCCGGAGAGTGCTTCGGATACTTGCTATGATGAGATCAAACTGGTCAAAAACGGCAAGAAATTTCTGTTCTGGACGGATTGGGAAGTCGTTCCGGAAAATGAGTGGGTATCAGATTTTACATTCCATGTACAGAACAGAGCAGAAATCGTTTTGGACGGGGAAACACTCAGCAAATTGGATGGTGTAAAAGTGACAGAGGATGATTCTGACGGAGGCGGAAAATCGGTGGTGGTACCGTATCTGTTTCTCGGAACCCACCAGCTGGAAGTAAAAGCTGACGGAATGGAGACTTACCGACGAGAAATGCAAGCGTCAGATCTGAACAACGGGTATGCAGAGTTCGTACTCGTGGCTGATGAGGAAACAAAAGAAAAAATTGCAGAGCAGTATGCGGAAGATCTCGGCAAGGTTTTGAAAGCAGCAGCGGACGGCAAGGATTTTTCAGAGGTAGAAGATCTTTTCGCAGAAGATGCCATCAAAGAAAACTCGATTGAAAGAAAATATAAACGTCTTCAGGAAGTTACGTCAGGAGAGAATCCGATCCTGAGTTATAAACTCAGCAACCTGGAGATCCGTATTTCAGAGACTTACAGTGGTAAAATGTATCTGTCTGTAAAAATGAAACTGCAGACGACCATGAATTCTTATTTCGAGGGCGAGACGAACACCTATGAAAGTTCTGCCTATCCGTATGTGACTTATGTATATGAGGGAGACGAATGGAAGCTGGAAAGCATGCCGATCGAAGATAACGATTTTTAGCGAGTGATTTTAAGTGGATTAAGGGAAATGCGATTATGATACTATTTTGGGGTCTGATGATTCCTTTCTTTGGAACCTTGGCAGGAG
>CAKRWZ010000012.1 GCA_934418295.1 uncultured Mediterraneibacter sp. | reverse complement strand
CTCCGTCTAAATAGGGGGCTTTTACAGGCATCAGGCGGATCTGGCAGGGCCACTGTGCCAGCTGGGATTCGGAGTCGGTTGTTTCCCTGCCGTTTGCTGTCTTTCCGTCCTCTGCCTTTCCTTTTGCTGCCAGGTTCTTTTGGACTGCCTCTTCGTCATAGGCTGCCGCTTCCCGTTCCGTAAAGGTGATGGCCCCTGTGGGGCATTCCGGCAGGCAGTTTCCGAGACCGTCGCAGTAATCGTCCCGCATCAGCCGGGCTTTCCCGTCTACCATAGCCAGCGCGCCCTCGTGACAGGCGTTTACGCAGGCGCCGCAGCCGTTGCATTTCTCTTCGTCAATGTGAATGATTTTTCGGATCATATATCGAGTCCTCCTTCAGGTTTTTCTTGAATTTGCATGCTTAGTGTACTATAATAGCCAAAATAAATCCGTGGTTATAACCACGAAAAGGAGAAAAAGATGAAAAAGGAAAGACCGTTTTTGTTCCGGGATTTGGAGGAGGAAGAATTTTGTCAGCTGAGGGAGTGTGTCCCGATCCGGTGTTGTTCCTATCAAAAAGGAGAGCAGATTTTTCATGCAGGGGACAGGACGCGGGAGATGGGCGTGGTGATGAAAGGGATCGTCCATATCGAAAACGTGGATCTTTGGGGAAATAAGAGTATCCTGAGCGAGGCGGCTGAGGGAGAAATTTTCGCAGAGTCTTATGCACTGTGTCGGGAGCCTATGATGGTGGATGTAGTGGCGGCAGAACCGAGTGAGATCGAGTTCTGGGATCTGAAGCCTCTTTTTGCAAAAGAGAACGTAGAAAAGTCCTGGCATATCAAATGGACATCCAGTCTGCTCAAAGCTGCGGCACAGAAGAACCTGACTTTGTCCAATCGTATTTTCTGCACGACAGCGAAAACCATCCGCAGCAGACTGTTGACGTATTTGTCGGCAATGTCGGTGAAAAGCGGAAGTACGGTTTTTCAGATTCCCTTTAACCGGCAGCAGATGGCGGATTATCTGAATGTGGACAGGAGCGCTCTTTCCAAAGAACTGGGAAAAATGCGGAAAGACGGGCTTCTGGAATTCCGCAAAAACAAGTTCCGCCTTAATCTTTAGGATTTTCATTTTTTCTGGAAGAAAGTATGTTATAATAACAAGGAAAATTGTAAAGAAATGGTTCGCAGCGAAGAGGTGTAAAGAGGGACGGAGGTGCCTTTGTGGAGAGCAAAAAACTGCCCCTGGGATTTAAGGTCAAGCAGATCAACAATGTATACGAAAAAGAACTGACAGAGAGGCTGAAGATCATCGGGATCACATCTTCTCAGTGTGCCGTCCTGGATTTTTTGTTCCATACCAATAAGGACGAGGTCAATCAGATCGATGTGGAAAAGGGACTGAATCTGAAAAATCCCACTGTCACGGGGCTTTTGAAGAGACTGGATGAAAAGGGTTTCATTTTTTGCGTGCCCAGCAGTACAGACCGCCGCAGAAAAAAGATCTACCTGACGGAGAAAGCCTTCGATATCCAAAGAAAAATGGAAGCGGATCGGCGAAAAGTGGATAAAGCTTTGACCAGAGGGATGACGAAACGAGAGATAGAGGCCGCACACAAAGCCTTGGATAAAATGCTTTACAATATAGCAGAACCATAAACGAGACGGAGGAAACCAATGAGCTACGCAGATAAAATTTTTATAGATATGTGCAGGGATATCATAGACAACGGAACCAGCACAGAAGGCGAGAAAGTGCGTCCGGTGTGGGATGACGGGACGCCTGCTTATACCATCAAAAAATTCGGAGTTGTAAACCGATATGATCTCCGAAAGGAATTTCCGGCGCTTACGCTGCGCAAAACCGGAATCAAAAATTGTGTGGATGAACTGCTTTGGATCTGGCAAAAAAAATCCAACAATATCCATGACCTGCGCAGTCACATCTGGGACAGCTGGGCGGATGAAAGCGGCTCCATCGGAAAAGCTTACGGTTATCAGATGGGCGTAAAACATGCGTATAAAGAAGGCATGATGGACCAGTGTGACCGGGTGCTTTACGATTTGAAAAATAATCCTTACAGTCGTCGGATCATGACGAATCTTTACGTACATGCGGATCTGCACGAGATGAACCTGTATCCTTGTGCTTACAGTATGACGTTTAATGTGACGAAAGAAAAGGGCAAGGAAAAACTGACGTTGAATGCGGTGCTGAATCAGCGTTCCCAGGACGTGCTGACGGCGAACAACTGGAACGTCTGTCAGTATGCGGTCTTAGTGCATATGTTTGCACAGGTGAGCGGCATGGAAGCCGGAGAGCTGGTGCACGTCATCGCAGATGCCCATATTTATGACCGGCATATTCCGCTGATCGAAGAGCTGATCTCCAGAGAGCCTCTTCCGGCTCCGAAATTCCGGCTGAATCCGGAGATTACGGATTTTTATGAATTTACGCCGGACGATGTAGAATTGATCGATTATGAGACTCATCCGCAGATCAAAAACATTCCGGTGGCAGTATAGGAGGGAAAAGACGATGAAAATGATTGCTTCTGCAGATCGCAACTGGGGGATCGGATACCGGAATGAACTTTTGACCAGGATCCCTTCCGACATGAAATTTTTCCGCTCTAAAACGATCGGAAACGTGATCGTCATGGGCAGAAAGACGCTGGAAAGCTTTCCGAACGGACTTCCTCTGAAACAGCGGACCAACATCGTATTGACGTCCAAAAAGGATTATCAGGTAAAAGGCGCCGTGCTGGTGCATTCGGTGGAAGAACTGCTGGAGGAGTTAAAGAAATATACTGAAGAAGAAATCTATGTGATCGGCGGGGAAAGCGTTTACCGTCAGCTGGAGCCCTATTGTGATACCGCCTATATCACCCGGATCGACCACGCATTCCAGGCAGATACCTATTTCCCGGATCTGGATGCGTCAGAAGAGTGGGAATTGACAGAGACCAGCGAGGAGCACACTTGTTTTGATCTGGAATACGTGTTTACCTGTTACAAACGAAAAGGTGACGTACAAAAGGGAGTAGGAGCCTGATGGAGCAAAAGGAGAAAAATCAAAAGAAGAACAGAAAAGCAGCAAAAATCCCGAAATGGATCTGGTGGACCATAGGAGTCGTTTTAATCCTGGTGATTATTTCGGAAATGAGCTGGTATTTTTACATTGCCCGAAGAAGCCGGCAGATGAAATGTCAGGCTGTGTCGATCGAACAGATCGGAAAGGACAGAGGGGAGAGTTTCCGCTCTGTGGCGGAAAAGCAGCAGGAGGTGACCCTTCAGCTGGCGGAGGAAAAAAAGAAAGAGCTGGAGCAGGAAGAGGCGCGGAAGAAAAATGAAGGAAAAATCATTGTGATCGATGCCGGCCATCAGGCGCAGCAGAATTCGGAAAAAGAGCCTCTGGGACCCGGTTCTTCACAAATGAAGGCAAAAGTTTCTTCCGGTACTGCCGGCATCCAGACGAAAACGCCGGAGTATCAGGTGACGCTGGATGTGGCATTGAAACTTCAGAAAGATTTGGAAAACCGGGGTTATACAGTGGTGATGGTGCGGACATCCAATGAAGTCAATATCAGTAATGCCGAGAGGGCGCAGATTGCCAATGAAAAAAATGCAGCAGCCTTTGTACGGCTGCATTGTGACGGATCGGAAAATACTTCAGCCAGCGGAGCGATGACCATCTGCATGACGGCCTCCAGCCCATATTGTGCGGAAGTTTATGCGAAAAGTAAAGCCCTTTCCACAGCGGTGCTGAATCATCTCAGCGAGCGGACGGGTGCGTCTGCCAATAAAGTATGGGAAACGGATACCATGAGCGGCATCAACTGGAGCAAGGTTCCGGTAACGATCGTGGAAATGGGGTATTTGACCAATCCAACGGAAGAGCAGAAGCTGATCTCCTCTGATTATCAGGATCTGCTGGCGGCAGGGATCGCAGACGGGATCGAAGAGTTTTTGAAAGAAGAGTAAAAGAAGAAAAAGGAATCTGGTTCGAGAGATTTTAACAGATTTCCGACAAATTTTCTCTTCTGGTTGACAAAGAAAAAGAGGAAACGTATAATATTTTTAACTTTAGATTTCAAACGCAGTGACGAGGAGGAGTAAGCAGTATCCGGATGCAAAGAGAGAAGATGGCAGGTGAAAATCTTCGTGAAGGAGCTGGCGAAGTAGCCTTTGAGCAGTGGACCGAAAGGACAGAGTTGACGAAAACAAAGCTGTCCGAGTAGACTTCAACGTAATTCCCGCGTTAGGGGAAGACAGTATCGGAGTTTCCCGTACTGTGCAGAGAGCAAAGAGTAATCTTTGAAATTAGGTGGTAACACGGATCAATATTCGCCCTGAGTTTTAAACTCAGGGTATTTTTTGTATGGTGACGAGTCAAAGTCGAGCTTGCTCGAGACCTTGACGACCGCTAATCAGCGATAAAACTCGCAAAGCGTGTTTTATCGCTGCTAAGTATACGATAAAAAGATCCGGTGGAATTAGTATGGTGACGAGTCAAAGTCCGAGCAGGCCGACACCTGCTCGATTATAAAAAACGGAGGGAAAGAGATGAAAGGGATTTCTGGAAATAAGCTTTTGGTAAAAGCTTTAAAAGAAGAGGGCGTAGATATCCTGTTTGGATATCCGGGCGCATGTACCATTGACATCAGTGATGAAATCTATCGGCAGGGATATCCGAGAGTCATCCTGCCAAGGCATGAGCAGGCTCTGGTCCATGCGGCAGATGCTTATGCAAGATCTACCGGAAAAGTAGGAGTTTGTCTGGTAACCAGCGGACCGGGAGCGACTAACCTGGTAACCGGGCTGGCAACGGCCAATTATGACAGTGTGCCTCTGGTATGTTTTACCGGGCAGGTATCCAGACATTTGATTGGGAACGATGCTTTTCAGGAAGTTGATATTGTAGGGATAACGAGAAGCATAACCAACTATGGTATAACGGTTCGAAAGAGAGAAGATCTCGGGCGGATCATCAAAGAAGCCTTTTACATTGCCCGGACGGGAAGACCTGGGCCGGTACTGGTGGATCTTCCGAAAGATGTGATGGCGGAGCTGGGAAGTGCAGATTATCCGGACAGCGTAAACATTCGTGGATACAAACCGAGCACCGGCGTTCATATTGGCCAGTTAAAACGGGCGATCAAGATGCTGCATAAAGCGAAAAAACCATTGTTCCTGGCCGGAGGCGGTGTTAATATTTCCCGTGCAAACGAGGCCTTCACACAGCTGATCGAACGGACAAAGGTACCGGTAGTGACTACGATCATGGGAAAGGGTTCTATTGCCACGGATCATCCTTATTATATCGGAAATCTGGGAATGCATGGCTGCTATGCGGCCAATATGGCAGTCAGTGAGACAGATCTTCTGTTTTCTATCGGAACCAGATTTAATGACCGGATCACCGGAAAGCTGCATTCTTTTGCGCCGAATGCGCAGATCGTGCACATTGACATTGACACGGCGGCGATTTCCCGAAATGTGCAGGTAGACGTTCCCATCGTGGCAGATGCCGGGGAAGCCATCGAGAAAATGCTGGAATACGTGGAAGAATCCAACACGAAAAAATGGATGGCCCAGATCGAAGAATGGAAAGAAGAATATCCGCTGCGGATGCGTCAGGGAAGTGCCGGCATGACTCCGCAGGATATTATTGATACGATCAATGAAGAATTTAAGGGAGAAGATACCATCGTAGTGACGGATGTGGGACAGCATCAGATGTTCACGACACAGTATCTGGAATTGGATGCGAAGAAGCAGCTGTTGACCTCAGGCGGATTGGGAACCATGGGATACGGATTTCCGGGAGCTATCGGCGCACAGATCGGAAATCCGGAAAAAACAGTTATTTCGATCAACGGAGACGGAGGTATGCAAATGAATATCCAGGAATTTGCAACAGCTGTGCTGGAAGAACTTCCGGTGATCATCTGTGTATTCAATAATACTTATCTGGGCATGGTACGGCAGTGGCAGAAGCTGTTTTACGGAAAACGGTATTCTATGACGAATCTTCGTTCCGGCGCACTCAGTTGGCGGACCTGCGGAGAAGAATTCCCGAAATACACCCCGGATTTTGTAAAACTGGCAGAGAGTTATGGTGCGAAAGGACTTCGTGTGTTGAAGAAAGAAGAGATCGCAGAAGCCTTCCGGGAAGCAAAGCAGAACAAGAAAGGACCGACCTTGATCGAATTTATGATGGATCCGGAAGATATCGTATATCCGATGATTCAACCGGGCGGAACCTTGGAAGATATGATCATGGATTGTTAGGAGGAGAGGAAAAGTATGGAATCGACAATGAAAAAAAGATGGATCTCTCTATATGTGGAAAATCAGGTAGGTGTACTGTCGAAGATTTCCGGACTCTTTTCCGGCAAATCGTACAACCTGGACAGCCTGACGGTCGGTACGACAGAGGATCCGACGGTTTCCAGGATGACCATCGCAACGGTCAGTGACGATGAAACTTTTGAACAGATCAAGAAGCAGCTGAACCGCCTGGTGGAAGTGATAAAAGTCATTGATTTTACCAATGTGTTCGTGAGAATGAAAGAGATTCTTTATATAAAGGTGTGTAAATGTACTTTGGAAGAAAAAACAGAGCTTTTCCAGATTGCGGAAACGTTCAAAGCCCGCGTCATCGATTATGGAAAAGACAGCCTTCTGTTGGAATTTGTCCAGACGTCCACCAAAAACGATGCGGTGGTAAAACTGATTAAAGAATCTTTTCGCAATATTGAAGTTGTGCGGGGAGGAAGTGTAGGTATTGAATCCATCAGTATGATGGAACGATAAAAAACAGAGCGCACTCTTGATTTTTTGTAATCTATGTATTATAATGCAAGATAAATAACAAGATGAATGAATGGTCTGAACAGCTCAGCTTTGTTTTATCCGACAGGCAGAGCTTCAGGGATAGTAAAATGGAAAGGAATGACAAGATATGGAGAAAAAACAGATCGATTGGGCCAACATAGGATTTGGGTACATTGAGACAGAGAAAAGATATGTATCCAATTTTAAAGACGGAAAATGGGACGGAGGCGTTTTGACTTCCGATGCAAATGTTGTGCTGAATGAGTGTGCAGGAGTGCTTCAGTATGCACAGACTGTTTTTGAAGGAATGAAAGCATATACGACAGAGGATGGTCATATCGTAGTGTTCCGTCCGGATCTGAATGCAAAAAGAATGGAGGATTCCGCAAAGAGACTGGAGATGCCGCCTTTCCCGGCAGACCGTTTTGTGGATGCCGTAAAAAAAGTAGTAGAGGCAAATGCCACTTATGTTCCTCCGTATGGATCAGGCGCCACTTTGTATATCAGACCTTATATGTTCGGAACAAATCCTGTCATCGGTGTAAAACCGGCTGACGAATATCAGTTCCGTATCCTTGTAACTCCGGTAGGACCATATTTCAAAGGCGGCGCAAAGCCGATCACGATCAAAGTGTCCGATTTTGACCGTGCAGCTCCGCACGGAACCGGACATATCAAAGCAGGCCTGAACTATGCGATGAGTCTGCATGCCATCGTTACGGCCCACGCAGAAGGATTCGATGAGAACATGTATCTGGATGCTGCCACCAGAACGAAGGTAGAAGAGACAGGTGGTGCCAACTTCCTGTTTGTCACAAAAGACGGAAAAGTGGTAACACCGAAGTCTGATTCCATTCTCCCGTCCATTACGAGACGTTCCCTGCTGTATGTGGCAGAGCATTATCTGGGACTGGAAGTAGAGGAAAGACCGGTATTGTTTGAAGAAGTAAAAGACTTTGCAGAATGCGGACTCTGCGGAACTGCAGCAGTTATCTCCCCGGTCGGAAAGATTGTAGATCACGGAAAAGAAATCTGCTTCCCAAGCGGAATGGAGAAAATGGGACCGATCACCCAGAAGCTTTATGAGACACTGACCGGTATCCAGATGGGCCATATCGAAGCGCCGGAAGGCTGGATCTGCAAAATTTGCTGATAGGCAAGTGATCAAACAGAAGAATAAAACATAAAAAGGACCGTATGGAATTCGGAAAGTGCTTCGATATCCATACGGTCCCTTTAGTTATAAGTTGAATGCCCGGGTCGCGATCGAGAAGTAGATGATGATTGTACAGGTATCCACCAATGTGGTGATCAGCGGAGATGCCATCAGCGCCGGATCCAGGCCGATCCGTTTGGCGCACATGGGCAGCAGACAGCCGATCAGTTCTGCGATCATGATTGCAAATACCAGAGAGAGTGCGATCACTCCGGCCAGGGCAAAATCCTTGTACATGATCAGAATGCGGAGTCCGTTGGCAATAGCCAGTGTGACACCGACGATCATGGAGATCCGAAATTCTTTAAAAAGGATCTTGAACAGGTCCTTAAACTGGATCTCGTTCAAAGCGATACCGCGGATCATCAAGGTAGAACTCTGGGAACCGCAGTTTCCGCCGGTGTCCATCAGCATAGGGATGAAAGATACCAGCAGCGGGATGGCTGCGAAGGCATCCTCAAATTTCGTGATGATCGTGCCGGTGATCGTGGCGGAGAACATCAGGATCAAAAGCCAGGGGATCCTGTTTTTGGCGTGTCCCCATACAGAAGTCTCAAAATACGTCTTTTCACTGGGATTCATGGCCGCCATCTTGGTCATATCTTCGGTGGCCTCATCTACCATGACGTCCATAGCATCGTCGAAGGTAACGATACCGACCATAAAGCCTTCCGCATCCATGACCGGCATGGCAATCAGGTCGTATTTGGTAAACAGCTGGGCCACTTCTTCCTTGTCGGTATGGGTGCCGACGGAAATGATCTCCGTTTCCATCAGATCTTTGACGGGAGTGTCATCCTCGGCCGTCAGGAGATCCTTGGCGGTAACGATACCGATCAGGCGTCTTTTTTCTGTCACATAGCAAGTGTAAATAGTTTCTTTGTGGATCCCGGTCCGTTTGATATGGGCCATGGCTTCCGCTGCGGTCATATTCTGCCGGAGACCGACATACTCGGTGGTCATGATACTTCCGGTACTGTCGTCGGGATAGTTCAGAAGTACGTTGATCATATTTCGTTTCGATTGGCTGACGTTGTCTAAAATACGAATGACCAGATTGGCAGGAAGCTCTTCCAGAAGATCGACGGTATCGTCCATATACAAGTCCTCCAGCAGCTCCTGCAGCTCTTTTTCCGTAAACATTTCCACCAGATAACTCTGCATGGTGTTGTTCATGTTTGCGAAAACTTCTGCGGCCTCCTCCTTCGGGATCAGGCGGAAAGCCAATGCCAGCTCTTTATCGTCAAGTTCGGACAGCAGTGAGGCAGTGTCGACTGCGTTCATGACGTTCAGGATGCTTTTTACAGCTTTGAACTGGCGATCCTGCAGCAAATTTACAAAAATCTCTTTGTCCATCATAATGGTACCCTCTTTGTTTCTTAAGAATCGTTAATTGATTATGTACAGGCCAACCGGGACCAGCATCCATTCCGTTCACCGCCTTTCCCTTTCTGAGAAACTGATTGTCTGAAATATTTTCCACACAGATCACCGGAAGTGCCAACAGGCACATTCCGGGATTGTGTCGGCAACAAAAAACCCCGCCATTGCTCAAACAATGCGGGGAAAATTTTTCTCTCTTACATCGTTCAAGCTTTAGTATCACAGGGCATAAAATTGCGTTAAGTTATGCCTTAGGGATCGACATAGCCTGTTGGCCAGCTAATCGTGTCTCCACGGTATCGCGGCAGCAATCTCAGGAAAAAACCTTATCCCTGTGGTAACCTCACCTACCGAAGTTTTTTACTATAATTCTATTCTATTCCAGCGGTATAGAGGTGTCAAGGAATAAATGGCAAATCTTGAAAGCCCTTTGAGTTTATGGTAGTATGAGATGATAATGTTTGAAAACATGGAAAACGTAGAAAACCGGGAGGGAAACGCATGGAAGCGTATTCAGATTTTGCTTCGGTATATGATATATTGATGGATAATGTGCCTTATGAGGAATGGGCGGAATATCTTTACCGGCAGTTCCGGAAATACCAGATCACGGACGGGTTGCTGTTGGATCTGGGATGCGGAACGGGAAGTATGACAGAGCAAATGGCTGCCAGAGGATATGACATGATCGGGGTGGATCTTTCAGAGGAAATGCTGGAGGTTGCCTTGGAAAAGAAATATGAGTCCGGGCACGATATCCTCTATCTTCAGCAGGATATGCGGGAGTTCGAACTGTACGGAACGGTGCGGGGGATCTACAGTGTCTGTGATTCTGTAAATTATATCCTGGAAAAAGAAGATTTGACCCGGACTTTTTATTGGGTCAATAATTATCTGGATCCGGAAGGGATTTTTGTGTTTGATTTCAATACAGAATATAAGTACCGGGAAGTGATCGGCCGGCGGACGATCGCGGAAAACAGGGATGAATGCAGTTTTATCTGGGAAAACGATTACGATCAGGAAAAGAAGATCAACACCTATGAGTTGGTGCTTTTTACCCAGAGGGAAAACGGCTTGTATGAGAAAGCGGAAGAGATCCATTATCAGAGAGGGTACACGCTGGAGGAAATGCAGGAGATCATAAAAAAATCCGGTCTGAAATATGTGACGGCGTATGACGGGTTTACCTGGGATCCTCCGACAGATACCAGCGAAAGGATCTGTGTGGTTGCCCGGGAATGCGGAAAAAAAAGACAGAAAAAAGAAGTTTGACAGAACAAGGAGAGAAGAACGAATGAAAGATTATATAGTGCGGGCGACCGCAGCGGGAACGCAGATCCGTGCATTTGCGGCAGCGACCACGGGAGTTGTGGAGACGGCAAGAAAAAAACATGATCTGAGCCCGGTGGCTTCGGCAGCCCTGGGACGTCTTTTGACAGGCGCTGCCATGATGGGCAGCATGATGAAAAATGATACCGATGTGCTGACACTTCAGATCCGGTGTTCCGGGCCGATCGGAGGATTGACAGTCACCGCGGACAGTCACGGAGACGTGAAAGGATATGCAGTGAATCCGTCGGTTATGCTTCCGCCGAAAAACGGAAAGCTGGACGTGGGAGGCGCGCTGGGCGCAGGATTTTTGAATGTGATCAAAGATATGGGGCTGAAAGAGCCTTATTCCGGACAGACGGTGCTGCAGACAGGGGAGATCGCAGAGGATCTGACGTATTATTTTGCCACTTCCGAGCAGGTACCTTCTTCTGTGGGTCTGGGTGTGTTGATGAACAAAGATAATACAGTCCGTTGTGCCGGCGGTTTCATCGTGCAGGTGATGCCTTTTGTGGAAGAAGAGGTATTGCAGAAGCTGGAAGCGAATATCAGCCGCATTTCTTCTGTGACACAGATGCTGGACAACGGACATACACCGGAGCAGATGCTGGAACAGGTACTGGAAGGCTTGGAGGTAGAGTTTACAGATACACTCCCGACACAGTTTATCTGCAATTGTTCAAAGAATCGGATCGAGAAAGTAATCATCAGCATCGGAGAAAAGGAAATCCGGGAAATGATCGATGACGGAGAAGAAATTGAAGTGAAATGTCATTTCTGTGACAGCGCCTACCATTTTACGGTGGAGGAACTGAAAGAACTTTTGAAAAAGGCAAAAAGAAGAGGAAGATAAAATGGAGCACGGATTTGTAAAAGTAGCGGCAGTTACTCCGGATATCCGGGTGGCAGATGTGGAATTTAATACGGAACAGATTTGCAGGAAAGCTTTGGAAGCAGCAGGAAACGGTGCGAAGATCGTGGTGTTTCCGGAATTGTGTGTCACAGGCTATACCTGTTCGGATCTTTTTATGCAGGACACACTTTTAAAAGCATCCAGACAGGCGCTGCATCAGATCGCAGCGGAGACAAAAGAGACGGATGCCTTGTTTTTTGTGGGGCTTCCTGTAGATGTGGAAGGAAAACTGTATAATGTGGCAGCCGTTTTCAATCAGGGGAAACTATTGGGGCTGGTTACAAAGACCTTTTTGCCCAACTACGGAGAATATTATGAGATGCGTCAGTTTACGCCGGGGCCGGAAAAACCGACGGAGATTCTGTGGGAGGGAGAAAAAATCCCTTTTGGCCCGCAGTTGCTGTTTCAGGCAGCAGAGATGGAAGAATTGATCGTTTCGGCAGAAATCTGTGAAGACGTTTGGTCTCCGGTACCGCCGAGTATCCGGGCGGCCATGGAAGGTGCCAATGTGATCGTCAATTGCTCTGCCAGCGATGAAACCATCGGAAAAGCAGCTTATCGAAAGGAACTGATCCGGGGACAGTCGGCAAGATTGATCGCAGGTTATGTATATGCAAGTGCAGGAGAGGGAGAATCTACGACAGATCTGGTATTTGGAGGACATAATATCCTGGCAGAAAACGGAACCATTTTGCAGGAGTCAGAACGCTTTCAAAACCAGACGATCTATACGGAGTTCGATATGTTCCGCCTGCTCAGCGAACGGCGCAGTAATACGACCTTCCGGTTAAAGGACGAAAGAAGACTGCCGCGGATCCTGTTCCATATCAGGCAGGAAGAAACCGTGCTTTCCAGGAACTTCCCGTCCAGGCCTTTCGTGCCGTCCGAACAGACAGAACGGGCGAAACGCTGCGAGGAGATCCTGACTATCCAGGCCATGGGATTGAAAAAACGTCTGCTCCATGCGAGGGCGTCCCATGCAGTGGTAGGGATTTCAGGAGGGTTGGATTCCACGCTGGCACTCTTGGTGACCGTTCGAGCGTTTGACCTGGCCGGTC
The DNA here is from genome assembly GCA_934418295.1 of uncultured Mediterraneibacter sp. GTDB lineage: Bacteria > Bacillota > Clostridia > Lachnospirales > Lachnospiraceae > Mediterraneibacter_A. The sequence goes on along the minus strand of CAKRWZ010000012.1, from coordinate 18,395 downwards.
TGGACAGAAGCCAGATCACGGCAGTGACCATGCCTTGTTTCGGAACGACGGACCGCACTTACCAAAATGCCTGCAAGATGGCGGAAAAGACCGGCGCCACTCTGGTGGAAGTGCCCATTGCGGAAGCGGTGACTCTCCATTTTCGGGATATCGGCCAGGACCCGGAAAAACACGATGTGACTTACGAAAATTCCCAGGCAAGAGAACGGACCCAGGTGTTAATGGATATTGCCAATAAAAACGGCGGTCTTCTGATCGGAACGGGAGATATGTCAGAACTGGCATTGGGCTGGGCGACCTACAACGGTGACCACATGTCCATGTACGGTGTCAATGCTTCCGTGCCGAAAACCTTGGTGCGCCATCTGGTAAAATATGCAGCAGATGAAGAAAAGGATGCGCAGCTGCAGGCAGTGCTCTACGATGTGCTGGACACTCCGGTCAGCCCGGAGCTGCTTCCGCCGGAAGAAGGAAAGATTAGTCAGAAAACAGAAGATCTGGTAGGACCATATGAACTCCATGACTTCTTCTTGTATTATATGCTGCGCTTCGGATATGGACCGGAAAAAATCTATCGATTGGCAAAACGAACCTTTGACGGGGAATATGAGGAAGAGGTGATCCGGAAATGGCTGAAAGTGTTTGTCTGCCGCTTCTTTGCCCAGCAGTTCAAACGTTCCTGTCTGCCGGACGGACCAAAGGTAGGAACCGTTGCTCTTTCTCCGCGAGGAGATCTGCGGATGCCAAGTGATGCCTGTGCGGCTTCCTGGTTGAAAGAATTGGAAGAGTAAGTAAGCGGTCGTCAAGGTATCGGACAAACTTAGACTCAGACTCGTCGCCATGCAAAAAGGGTCAAAAGCGTTTGATTTGCTTTTGACCCTTTTCTTATCGACCCGATATCTTGTTACGGGACTTTTCTCACAGTTTGATGTTTTTGAAGAGATCACCAAGGCTGGTTCCGATGTTTTCTGCTTTCGGGATCACAACCTTTTCTACAGGTTCTCTTTCCGGAGCTTCTTCCAGCGCTTTCATGCTCAGGCTGATCTTACCGTCTTTGACGCCGATCACTTTCACTTTGACGGCATCTCCGGTGTTCAGAACGTCAGCCGGTGTTTTAACGCGGGTTCTGGAGATCTGGGATACGTGTACCAGACCGGAGAGTCCGTTTTCCAGTTTGACAAATGCGCCGTAAGGCTGGAGCGTCTCAACGGTACCTTCCATAACAGCACCCGGCTGCATAGCTGCGATCTGTTCTTCCTTTGCTTTTCTCTCTTTTGCTTTCAGAAGCTCACGGGCGGATAAAACCAGCCGGTTGTTTGCCTGGTCTACATCGATGACCTGTACTTCGATCTCCTTGGAAAGATAAGTTTCCAGATCTTCGATATAAGAAAGGGAAAGTTTGGAAGCCGGAACGAATCCGCGCAGCCCTTCTACCATAGCGATGACACCGCCGTTTACCACGCCTTCTACTTTTACAGGAAGAACAGTTTTCTGTGCCATATATTCGGAAACACGGTTCCATGGATTGGCATCGTCCAGATGCTCTTCGTAATCAGCCATTGTCTCAACAGCTTCTTCAGGGGTTTCGTTTTTCGTTAATTCTTCGCTCATAATACCTACACCTCATATGTACTCATAATTTTTCTGCCGGAAAGACCCTTCCCGACATTCTTATTTCCAGTATATCAATGTTGATGAAAAAAAACAACTAAACTTTCAAATATCCGTTGACTATTCGGGGGAAAAATGTCATGCTTTATTACTGGAACAGGAAACACAGCATTCATTTTTATTTAAAGGAGAGAAATAATATGTCCAAAACCATGGGGAAAGCAATGTCCAAAGCCATGGAAAAAGCGATGGAAGATCAGCACAAGGTGTATGTGATAGGGCATCAGAACCCGGATACAGATTCCGTGTGTTCGGCGATCGCCTATGCAAATTTAAAAAATTGTCTGGAAGGAGAGCACTGCAATCGGTATAAAGCACGCAGAGCCGGCCAGATGAACGGAGAGACCACATTCGTCCTGGATTATTTTGGCGTGAAGGTGCCAAAGCTCCTTCCGAATCTCCGTCAGCAGGTTAAAAATCTGGAGCTTCATCAGGTGAGAGGCATCAAAGGAAGTACCTCGATCAAAGAGGCATGGGCTCTGATGAAGGAAGAAAAGATCAAAACCTTGCCGATCACGAGAGACGAAAAGCTGGAAGGTCTGATCACCATGAGCGATATCACGACTTCTTATATGGATGTATATGACAGTAAGGTACTGTCTGCAGCCAGAACGCAGTACAGAAACATCGCAGAGACCATCGGGGGAAAGGTGCTGCTGGGAAACAGCCATTCCTATCTGCTGGACGGAAAGATCAGCGTAGGAGCGTCCTCACCGGCAGTTATGCGTGATTTTATCAATGAGAATGATTTGGTGATCGTAGGAAGAAGAAAGGAAGCACAGCAATGTGCCCTGGATCTGAATGTAGGCTGTATGGTCGTTTGTCAGATCACCCAGGAGACAGAGATCACTTCAGAAATTATAAAAGAAGCAAAAGAAAAAGAAATCGTATTGATCACATCGCCTTACGATACCTTTACGGTAGCGCGTCTGATCAACCAGAGTATCCCGGTCAGATATTTTATGACGAAAAAGGATCTGATCACCTTTAATATGTGGGATTACGTGGAAGAGGTCAAAGAGGTGATGACCCAATATAAGCACGGCAACTTCCCGGTGGTAGACAAAGAAGGAAATTTCCTGGGATTTATCTCCAGAAGACGTCTTCTTAATGTCAACAAAAAGCAGGTGATCCTGGTGGATCACAATGAAAAAGGACAAGCGGTAGACGGAATCGAAGAGGCAGAGATCCTGGAGATCATCGACCACCATAAGCTGGGAGATATCGAAACCATCGGGCCGGTTTATTTCCGAAATCAGCCTCTGGGATGTACGGCGACGATCGTTTATCAGATGTATCAGGAGAACGGAGTGGAAGTTACGCCTTCCATCGCAGGGATCCTCTGTGCAGCGATTCTGTCTGATACCCTGATGTTCCGTTCACCGACTTGCACTTCTCTGGATGAAAAGGTGGCAAGAGAGCTGGCAGAGATTGCGGACATTGATGTGGAAGAATTTGCACAGAAGATGTTTGTAGAGGGAAGCAATCTGAAAGGCAAGACGGCAGAAGAAATCTGTTTTATGGATTTCAAACAGTTTACGGCCGGCGGCGCTTCCTTTGGTGTAGGACAGGTGACCTTCCTTACCGAAAAGGAGCAGGAAGAGATCAAAGAAAAGATTTCTTCTTATCTGGATACCGCCAGAACAGAGCATGGCCTGGACATGATCTTTATCATGCTGACCAATATCATTACAGAGACTACAGAGCTTTTGTGCTGCGGCGACGGAGCAAAAGAGAAAGCGTTGACGGCGTTCCATCAGAGCGAAAAGGAAGAGAAAGTAATTCTGAAAGGAGTTGTTTCCAGAAAGAAACAGCTGATCCCGTCCATCGTCAGCGTGCTGCAGCAGGCATAAAAGAAAGCGACAGAGAAAGAAACAGGGGGCAGGAATATGAAAAAGCAAGTCTGGAAACCCGGCAATATGCTCTATCCGTTGCCGGCAGTATTGGTCAGTGCCGGCGATCAGAAGGGAAAAAAGAATCTGCTGACGGTGGCATGGACAGGAACGGTGTGTACCAATCCGCCCATGTTGTATATTTCTGTGCGTCCGGAGCGTTTTTCTTATCATATGATCCGCGAAACCGGGGAGTTTGTGGTAAATCTGACGACAGTTTCTATGGCAAGAGCCACCGACTATTGCGGGGTGCGTTCCGGCCGGGATGTGGACAAATGGAAGGAAACCCATCTGACTCCCGGGACAGCCTCCAAGCTCCGGTATGCGCCCGTCGTGGAAGAAGCACCGGTCAACATCGAGTGTAAAGTGACAGAGGTCAAGGAACTGGGATCCCATCATATGTTTTTGGCAGAGATACAGGCGGTGCAGGTGAGTGAAGCTTATCTGGATTCCAACGGGACCTTTCATCTGAACGATGCAGATCTGCTGGCGTATTCTCACGGAGCGTATTTGTCTCTGGGCGAGACACTGGGAAGCTTTGGTTACAGTGTACGCAAAAAGAAAAAAGCAGGATCCAGGAGAAACAAAGCGAAGAGAAACTAAGAGAGCAATAACAGAAACGTAAAAGAAACCATGCAAAAAGCGGGCAACGCAGTGTACGGGGATTCCCGAAGCTGCGCTGCCCGCTTTGGCATGCTGGATCAGTTTTCCAATGGTGCCAGCTTCAGGCGGTCGATCCGTCGGAAGAGCAGCGTACAGAGCAGAACAGATATAAGTTCTGCAGCAGGAAAGGAAAACCACACGGCATTTAAGCCGAAACATTCTGCCAGGATCCAGGCACATGGAAGCAGGACGACCAGCTGTCGGGCAACCGAAACGATAAGGCTGTAGACACCGTTTCCCAAAGCCTGGAAGGTGGAACTGATGATGATGCTGTAGCCGGCCAGCACAAAATGGATGCTGATGATCCGAAGGGCCGGGATCCCGATGGAGATCATGTGATCGGAAGCATCAAAAAAGCCCAGTAAAGTTTTGGGGAAAAATTGGAACAGCAAAACGCCGAGGATCATGATTCCGATGGAGATCAGAGTCGCCAGACGGATGGTATCCATGATCCGCTTGCGGTTCCGTGCACCATAATTGTATGCGATGATCGGAACCATACCATTGTTGATCCCGAAGATCGGCATGAAAATAAAACTCTGCAGCTTAAAATAGACACCGAATACAGCAGCAGCCGTCGTATTGAAGACCAAAAGGATTTTGTTAAAGCCAAATACCATGACAGAGCCGATGGACTGCATGATGATGGAAGGAATGCCGACTCGATAGATTTCGCCGATGATCTGTTTGTTTGGCCGGAATTTCTTCATGTTGATACGGATCTCTTTGTTGACGCGGATGTTGAAAAAGGTGCTCAAAGCAGCGCCGACGATCTGTCCGATCACGGTCGCGATGGCGGCTCCTGCCACCTCCAGCCGCGGAAAGCCGAACAATCCGAAGATCAGGATCGGATCCAGGATGATATTGATAATGGCGCCGGTTCCCTGGGTGATCATAGTGTAAAAAGTTTTGCCGGTCGCCTGGAGAAGTCGTTCCATGGTAATCTGTATGTAAACGCCGATGGAGCAGATGGTGATGACTTCCATATATTGGATCCCATACTGGACGATCGTTTTCTGCGACGTCTGCGCAACGAAAAACAACCGGGAGCCAAAGATCCCGACAAGAGCGGTGAGCAAAAAGCTGATGATTGCAAGAAAAACGCCGTTTTCCGCCGCAAGGTTGGCCTGTTCAAACTTTTTTTCGCCCAGGCTGCGGGAAAGGAGGGCATTGATGCCGACACCGGTACCGACGCCTATGGCGATCATCAGATTTTGGATCGGAAAAGCAAGAGATACGGCGGTCAATGCGTCCTCGCTTAATTTTGCCACAAAAATACTGTCCACGATGTTATATAAGGCTTGTACAAGCATAGAAATGATCATGGGCAGAGACATAGTGATCAGTAGTTTTGGAACGGGCATAGTTCCCATTTTATTTTCTTTTGTCATATCGAAATCCTCCTAAGGCACTATGATAACATCTCTATAGAAACTCTGCAATGCATATATTTTTAGAAAGAAGAGATGAATGGGGCGGATGGAAATAAAAAATGAAAAAATGCGAAGTTTTATGAGTATGCTGTTTGCGTTTGTATTACTGTTGCTGTTTTATCCTTATGATCGAGCGGAGATCGCAGATATGGAGGATGGAGCAGAAAAAAGTGCTGTGCCCTATGAAAATGACGGGACGGAAGAAAGTGCCGCGTTGTATAGAAAGGACGAGACAGAAGAAAGTCAGACCCGACGGGTGGCGCTTACCTTTGATGACGGACCGAATGCAGTTTATACGCCGATGCTGCTGAATGGTCTGAAAGAACGGGGCATAAAGGCGACTTTTTTTCTCATCGGGAGTAATGTAGAGGAGGGAGAGAACAGGGAATTGGTCAAACGGATGCGAAAGGAAGGCCATGTGCTGGGAAATCATACGTATCATCACAGAGAACTCACCAGCCTGTCGGAGGAGGAAGCATATCAGGAATTAAAAGCCACCAGTGATCTGGTGAAAAGCATTACCGGAGAGGACTTGGAGTACATGCGGCCGCCTTTCGGGGCCTGGCAGAAAGAACTGGACCGGAAAATCCCCATGATTCCGGTGTTGTGGTCGGTGGATACCCTGGACTGGACGACAGGAAATGTCGATGAGATCGTCCGGCATGCAGTAGAAGGACTAGGGCAGGAAGGATCCGGCCGGGATGATATTATCCTGATGCATGACTGTTATGAGAGTTCTGTAAAAGCGGCATTCCGCATCATTGATCTTCTGCAGGCCAGGGGATATGAGTTTGTGACGGTCGATGCATTGATCCAGCCGTAAAAAACAGATCGAGGCAGAAGCGAAACACGTGCCGGGCAGAAAAGAAAAAGCCGGAGCGGAAAAGGAAAAGGCAGGGTTGAATTTTGCAGGCTGAGGGGCTATTATCAAAAGGAAACGAACATCGATCGATAAAAAGGCCGAAGATATGGAAAACTTGCGGCAGACGGAGGAAACATGGATTTGTTTGAATATGCCCATAATATGCAAAAGGAAAAGGAGGCACCTCTGGCTTCCAGGCTGCGCCCGCGGACGCTGGATGAAGTGGTGGGACAGCAGCATATTATCGGAAAAGATAAATTGCTTTATCGCGCCATCAAAGCAGATAAACTGGGGTCTTTGATCTTTTACGGCCCGCCGGGTACCGGAAAAACGACGTTGGCAAAGGTGATCGCAAATACCACCAGCGCGGAGTTTTGCCAGATTAACGCGACTTCCGCCGGGAAAAAGGAAATGGAAGACGTGGTAAAAGGCGCCAAAGAACGTCTGGGAATGTACCAGAAAAAAACGATCTTGTTTGTGGACGAGATCCATCGGTTCAATAAAGGGCAGCAGGATTATCTGCTTCCTTTTGTGGAGGACGGTACCGTGATCCTGATCGGAGCCACGACGGAAAATCCGTATTTCGAGGTAAACGGAGCGTTGTTGTCTCGATCCAGTATTTTTGAGTTAAAACCTTTATCCGCAGAAGAAATTAAGGTGCTTTTGAAGCGTGCGGTCTACGACAAGGAAAGGGGTATGGGAAGCTATCAGGCGGAGATCGAGGAAGATGCCCTGGAGTTTCTGGCAGATCTTTCCGGCGGTGATGCCAGAAGTGCCATCAATGCCGTCGAGCTCGGTGTTCTGACCACAGAAAGATCGGAGGACGGAATCATCCACATCACGCTGGATGTGGCGGCAGAATGCATTCAGAAGCGGACGGTTTATTACGATAAAAAAGGGGACAATCATTACGATACGATTTCGGCCTTTATCAAGAGTATGAGAGGGTCGGATCCGGATGCGGCGGTCTATTATCTTGCCAAAATGTTGTATGCAGGGGAAGATATCAAGTTTATCGCCCGCAGGATCATGATCTGTGCTTCGGAGGATGTAGGAAATGCAGATCCGATGGCTCTTACGGTAGCGGTCTCTGCGGCCCAGGCGGTGGAGCGTGTCGGGATGCCGGAGGCGCAGATCATCCTTTCCCAGGCAGTTCTTTATGTGGCGTGTGCGCCAAAAAGCAATTCGGCGGTCAACGCAGTCTATGCTGCCATGGACAGCGTAAAGCATCAGAAGACGACGGTGCCGGCGCATTTGCAGGACGCACATTACAGAGGCTCTGCCCAGCTGGGAAGAGGAACGGGATATTTGTATGCCCATGATTTTCCGGGACATTATGTGAAACAGCAGTATCTTCCGGACGAAATAAAAACTGCCAGATTCTATGAACCCGGCAGTCTCGGATATGAGGAAAAATTGAAAGAACGTTTAGAGAAGCTTCGACATCAATAAGGTGTAAAGTTCCTGATTTCGTTTGGTCCAGTTTTTGGTGATCGCTTCGGCCTCCTGTTTGGTCGGAACTGTCAGTTTCAGTTCCATCAGGCAGGAGCCTTCTTCTATGATCTGGCATACCACGTCATATTCCTGGCGGGTATTCAGATAATAGTCAGCCCTTACGGACACTTCTTCTTTCAGGTCATATTCCTTTTCTTTTAAAAATGCATCGATGTCTTTTCGGATTTCCCCGGGGATACGGGAATGAAAATAACGGATGGTTTCTGCTCCGTTTTCTGTCAGATGATAAAGGGTACGGTTGTAGGTGGTTTCAGGCTTTATCAGTCCGTCGTCCTGCATTTCCGACAAAACTTCCTGCAGTTTGAAATAGGAAGTATACCCTTTGTCCAGGATGAATTCAGAGATCTGGGCGGTGGTCAGAGGAAAATCGACTTTGTTCAGCATATACAAAATGATCAATTTGTAAAGTGCGATAGTATCTGTCATGATTGCTGATACTCCTTTCCCTGCCACAGGTCTTCCGCCTTCAGGCAGGCATTTAGTTTGTTTAATACCGTTCGTTTCTGTCCGGACCAAAGAGGCGCGATCAACAGATCTTTCGGGCCGTCCCCGGTCAGACGGTGGATGACGATATCCGGTCTGAGACGGGAAATACATCCGGTGACGGTGTGAATGTATTCTTCCATATCCGGAAGGTGGAAGGGGTGGCTCTCATAATAAGAAGCCAGATCCGTGCCTTTCAGGACGTGGAGAAGCTGAAATTTGATGCCCTGGATGGGAAGTTGATTCAAATAATCAACAGTTTCATACATCATTTGGATAGATTCCCCTGGTAAATACAAAATCGTGTGTACAATAACAGGGATTCCGAGCTGGTGCAAATCTGATACAGATTTTTCAAATACAGAAAGCTCATAGCCCCGGCGGATGAAAGCAGCTGTTTTCGGGTGTACGCTTTGCAGTCCCAGTTCGATCCAGACGGGCTTGATTTTTTGGATTTCTGCCAAAAGCTCAAGTATTTCCGGGTCCAGGCAGTCCGGCCGGGTAGCGATAGAAAGAAGCCTGACATCCGGATCGGAAATTGCCTCCAGAAAAATGCTCCGAAGATATTCTGCGGGTGCATAGGTGTTGGTAAAAGCCTGAAAGTAAGCGATAAACGAATGGACCGGGCGTTTTTTCTGAAGCGCTTTCTTCCCTTGACGAAGCTGATCGGTGATGGAAAGGGCGGCGCAGCCGGCAAAATCACCGGAGCCGGAGGGACTGCAGAAAATGCAGCCGCCGGTGCCGATGGTCCCGTCCCGGTTCGGACAGCTCATCCCGCCGTTCAAAGTAATCTTGTACAGCTTTTCTCCATACAATTGTTTCAGGTAAAAATCTAAGGATAAGTAACGTTTTTCGCCCCAGCGTTTCATGGGATCAAATCCTTGATCGCTTTGCTGACGGTATCTGCCACGCGCGGATCAAAGGCTTCCGGGAGAATGTTCTGGTCGTTCAATTCCTCTTCCGGTACCAGGTCAGCGATGGCATTGGCGGCAGCCAGTTTCATCTCTTCTGTGATCTGACGGGCGCGGCCTTCCAATGCACCTTTGAAAATGCCGGGGAAGGCAACTACATTGTTAACCTGGTTGGGGAAATCGCTCCGTCCGGTTCCGATGATGCGGGCGCCTGCCTCCCGGGCGAGATCCGGCATGATCTCCGGCACCGGATTTGCCATGGCGAAGAGAATAGAATCCGGGTTCATGGAAGCAACCATTTCTTTTGTCACGATTCCGGGTGCGGAAACACCGACGAAAATATCAGCACCCTTTAAAGCATCGGCCAAAGTGCCGGTCAGATGCTCCGGATTGGTGGCTTCTGCCATTTTTTGCTGCATCCAGTTCAGATTCTTGGAATCCTTTCCGATGATCCCGTTGATATCACACATGACAAGATTCGGAAAACCATAGGTAGCAAGCAGTTTCGTGATGGCGATTCCGGCACTTCCGGCTCCGTTGATCACGACGCGGCAATTTTCTTTCTTTTTGCCGGTCACTTTTAACGCGTTGATGATGCCGGCCAATACAACGATGGCAGTACCGTGCTGATCATCGTGGAAAACCGGGATATCCAGAAGCTCTTTCAGACGCTCTTCGATTTCAAAGCAGCGGGGAGCGGAAATGTCTTCTAGGTTGATCCCGCCGAAAGCAGGAGCGATATTGACAACGGTGCGGATGATCTCTTCGGTGTCCTGAGTGTCCAGACAGATCGGGACAGCGTTTACATTGCCGAATTCTTTGAACAGGACGGCTTTGCCCTCCATAACCGGCATAGCAGCCAGTGCGCCGATATTTCCAAGGCCAAGGACGGCGCTTCCGTCGGAAACGACCGCGATAGTGTTTGCTTTAACGGTGTATTTGTAAGCTGCCTCCGGGTCTTTTGCGATCACTTTGCAAGGTTCGGCGACACCGGGAGTGTAAGCGATGGCCAGGTCCTCGCGGGAATTGACGTGTGCCTTTGCAGCAGTTTCCAGTTTGCCGTTCCACATTTCATGCATTTTTAAAGCTTCTAAGGCTTTATTTTCGGTATCTGTCATATATTTCTCCTCATTTCTGTATATTATCTGCTGTTAAGCCGCAGAAAGCCATATTATGTATGTTTCGTTTATCATAGCACCGGCGAAAAAGAAAAGAAAGAACTTTTCTTTTTTTCAAAAGTAGTTTATAATAGGAAAAACATTCTAATTGCCCATTTCTGATTTAGAATCCCCGAAATTGTATGTAAATTGAATGAATCCACCAAAAATATTTATAGAAGCAGCAAACACAGAGTTTGATTGAGACGGAAGGAGAAGCAGATGACGAGAGAAAAGTATGAATCACTATCCCTTTCGACACTGAAAGATCTTGCAAAAGCGAGAAAGATGAAAGGGGTCTCTGCCATGAAGAAGCAGGAGCTGATAGACGCTATGTTGCAGCGGGATGCAGAGGAAACTGCAGAAGAAGCCAGGGAAGAGGCAAAAGAAGAAGTGAAGCAGGAGAAAAAAGAGACCACGGATATCGAGCAGCTGGACAGCGGCAATGCGGCAGACGGGATCCTGGAAGTCTTGCAGGACGGATATGGATTTATCCGTTGTGAAAATTATATGCCGGGGGACAAAGATGTATATGTGTCTCCTTCACAGATCCGGAGATTCAATCTGAAGACAGGAGATATCCTGAGAGGAAATACCCGAGTCAAAACACAGCAGGAAAAATTCAGTGCCTTGTTATATGTCTCGACGATCAACGGAATGCGTCCGGCGGAGGCAGCACGCCGACCGAATTTTGAAGATCTGACGCCGATTTTTCCGGAGAAAAGGATCTGTCTGGAGCAGCCGGGAAGTTCGGTGGCCATGCGGGTAGTGGATCTGATCTCGCCCATCGGAAAAGGGCAGAGAGGAATGATCGTTTCTCCTCCGAAAGCCGGAAAAACTACTTTATTAAAAGAGGTGGCACTTTCTGTCAAACGGACGGAGCCAAACATGCATTTGCTGATCCTTTTGATTGATGAACGTCCGGAGGAAGTGACCGACATCAAAGAGGCCATAGAGGGACCGAATGTGGAAGTGATCTATTCGACCTTTGATGAGCTTCCGGAGCATCACAAAAAAGTTTCTGAGATGGTGATCGAGCGTGCGAAAAGACTGGTTGAGCACGGAAAAGACGTGATGATCCTTTTGGACAGCATCACCAGACTGGCGAGGGCATACAATCTGACGGTCCCGCCTTCAGGACGTACCCTTTCCGGAGGTTTGGACCCGGCAGCTCTCCACATGCCGAAACGTTTTTTCGGTGCGGCCAGAAATATGCGGGAGGGCGGCAGTTTGACGATCCTTGCGACGGCACTGGTAGATACGGGCAGTAAAATGGATGACGTGGTGTACGAGGAATTTAAGGGTACAGGAAACATGGAGCTGGTACTGGATCGAAAGCTTCAGGAAAAGAGAGTTTTCCCGGCCATCGACATCCCGAAATCCGGAACCAGAAGAGAGGATCTGCTCCTGACAAAAGAAGAGCAGGAAGCGGCATACATCATCCGAAAAGCGATGAACGGCATGAAAGCGGAAGAAGCAGTGGACAATCTTTTGAACATGTTTGCCCGTACAAAGACGAATAAAGAGCTGGTACAGCAGATCCGACATCAAAAATTTATCTAAATATGCCGAAAATTCATTTGGAAACCGGAAAACTGATGAAAACAGCTTGCCAATAAAATTATCTTATGATATAATACAAAAGCTGTGTAAAAACGAAATTTAAAGAAAGATTCAAATAGAGAGGTGAAAATCATGAAAGAAGGTATCCATCCAGCATACCACCAGGCAACTGTAACCTGCAACTGCGGTAACACATTTGTAACAGGTTCTACAAACGAAAGTATCCACGTGGAAATCTGTTCCAAATGCCATCCGTTCTATACAGGACAGCAGAAAGCAACTCAGGCTCGTGGCCGTGTTGATAAATTCAACAAAAAATACGGTATCAAATAGGAAGGAAATGTTGCAGGCTGAGGTGAAGATCTCAGCCTGTTTCCGTTGCAAAGCATGCGATAAAAAGGTCCAGTGGACCTTTTTTCATTACCGGACGGATCCTCAAAGCCTTTTTGGGATCTTTTTGCAGATCAAGAAAGGAATGGGGTGAGAAATGTCCGGAAAAGGAGAGGTGTATGAAATCATCAAATATAGGCGGCCAGGCGGTCCTCGAGGGGATCATGATGAAAAATAAAGATACCTATGCGGTGGCAGTACGCAGACCGGATCAGGAGATCGCCGTGGATGTTCAGCAGTACAAGAGCATTATCCCCTGGGAGACCTGTAAGAAAATTCCTTTTATCCGGGGAATTTTTAATTTTGTAGATTCCCTGGTGCTGGGCGTGAAAACATTGATGTTTTCTGCCAGTTTTTTTGAGGAAGAGGAAGATGCGGAATTATTGACCGAAGAGGAAGCGGCTGCGAAAGAGAAAAAAGAACAGCGTATCATGACGGTTACGATGATCTTTTCTCTGGTGATCGCGTTGGCACTGTTTATGGTTCTGCCTTACTGGCTCAGCTCCCTCATCGGAAAAAACATAAAATCCAGATACGTATTGACCCTGATTGAGGGTGTGATCCGCATGGCGATTTTCCTGGGATATATTATTTTGATCTCCAGAATGAAGGATATCCAGCGGACGTTTATGTATCATGGCGCGGAGCACAAGTGCATCAACTGTATCGAACATGGCCTGGATCTGACGGTGGAAAATGTGCGGAAAAGTTCCAAGCAGCATAAAAGATGCGGTACCAGCTTTCTGTTTTTTGTGATGGTCGTCGGCATTATCCTGTGCTTCTTTATCACGACAAGGTCGCCGGTGCTGCGTGTGGTGATCCGGCTGCTTTTGATCCCGGTGATCGCCGGTATTTCTTATGAGATCATTAAACTTGCAGGCAGCAGCGACAATGTACTGGTCAACCTTTTGAGCAAACCGGGTCTGTGGGTACAAAATCTTACGACCAAAGAACCGGACGACAGTATGATAGAAGTTGCGATAAAAGCTGTGGAAGCCGTGTTTGACTGGAGAACATATCAGAAAGAAAATTTCGGCTGAGACAGGCGGTAAAAGAAGTTGGATTAAAAAAGCAGATAACAGGAGTTTCGAAGATGGATTTACAGACTGCATGGAAAGAAAAAAGTGAAGAGCTCCGTCTGGCAGGTGTGCCGGAACCGAAGTTGGATGCCTGGTATCTGCTGGAATATGTGACGGGTGTTTCAAAAGCCGGGTATCTGACGGATCCGGGGAAAGCTCTGACGGAAACGCAGGAAAAGCAGTTTCTGGAGCTGACAGAAAAAAGAAAGCAGAGGATCCCGCTGCAGCATTTGACCGGTGTGCAGGAGTTTATGGGATATGAATTCCGGGTGGGCCCGGATGTACTGATCCCGCGGCAGGATACGGAAATTTTGGTGGAGACGGCGGCAGATCGGCTGCGGGATAATCTGCAGATCCTGGATCTTTGTACAGGGTCCGGCTGTATTCTCATCAGTCTTTTAAAACTTGCAGAAGAGAAAAAACTTCAGCATATCCGGGGAATCGGAACAGATGTTTCAGCCGAAGCTTTACAGATCGCGGAAGAAAATGCAAAAAGGCTTCTAATGCCAGAGAAATGCGGAGTCGGAAAAGAGAAAGCGGTGGAAGCTGTGTTTTCCCGGGGGGACCTCTGGGATGCGGTGGGAGCGCAGGAAAAGTTTGATCTGATCGTATCCAATCCGCCTTATATACCGACAGAAACGATCCGAGGGTTAGAAGAAGAAGTAAAATTACATGATCCGATGCTGGCTTTGGATGGCGGAGAAGACGGCCTGATCTTTTATCGGCGGATCTGCGAAGGCGCCGGAATTCATCTGAAAAAAGGCGGGCATTTGATATTTGAGATCGGTGCTGATCAGGGGGAGGCAGTCAGCAGCCTGATGGAGCGGGCAGGTCTGAAAGTAGAAGGAATCAAAAAGGATCTGGCCGGACTTGACCGAGTCGTGACCGGTGTGTATGATAAAGAAAGAACCGTACAACAGGGAGAGAAAAGGTATGTTTGATAAATTAGAAGATTTGCTGATTCGTTATGAAGAAGTGATGGGAGAGTTGCAGGAGCCGGGAGTGGCGGATAATCCGGACCGGTTTCGCAAATTGATGAAAGAGCAAAGCGATCTTGCACCGATCGTGGAAGCGTATAAAGAGTATAAACAATGTAAACAGAACGCAGAGGATTCTTTGGCGATGCTGGAGGAAGAATCCGATGAAGAGATGCGGGAACTGGCAAAGGAAGAGCTGAATGAATCGAAAGAGCGTATCACAGAGCTGGAGCGCGAATTGAAAATCCTTCTTCTGCCAAAAGACCCGAACGATGACAAAAACGTTATCGTAGAAATTCGTGCCGGAGCCGGCGGAGATGAGGCGGCCCTGTTTGCGGCAGAGATTTACAGAATGCTGGTGCATTATGCAGAAAGCAAGCATTGGAAAGCAGAACTGATTTCCGTAAACGAAAACGGGATCGGCGGTTTCAAAGAATGCGTATTTATGATCAACGGACAGGGAGCTTACTCCCGTCTGAAATATGAAAGCGGCGTGCACCGTGTACAGCGTGTGCCGGAGACAGAAAGCGGCGGACGTATCCACACTTCGACGATTACGGTGGCGATCATGCCGGAAGCTGAGGAAGTGGACGTAGAGCTGGATATGAACGACTGTAAATTCGATGTGTTCCGTGCATCGGGTAATGGAGGACAGTGTGTCAACACGACAGACTCCGCCGTGCGTCTGACGCATATTCCTACCGGAATCGTTATTTCCTGTCAGGACGAAAAATCACAGCTGAAAAACAAAGATAAGGCGTTGAAAGTCCTCAGAGCCAGACTGTATGAATTGGAAAGAGAAAAACAGCACGATGCAGAAGCAGAGGCAAGAAAGAGTCAGGTAGGTACCGGAGACCGCTCGGAGAAGATCCGTACCTACAACTTCCCGCAGGGCCGGGTTACAGATCACCGGATCAAGCTGACACTGCACAAGCTGGATTCCATCCTGGGCGGAGACCTGGATGAGATCATAGACAGCCTGATTGCAGCCGACCAGGCTGCAAAATTGGCAAAAATGAATGAAGAATAAAAGAATATTACAGTAAAAATAAAAGGACAGAGTCATCTTCGGATGGCTCTGATTTTTAGTTGTTAAGAAGTTGAAAAAGAATATAAGTATGGTATAATTAGACCGCAATTAAGGAGGTATACACTATGCCACAAATAATTCCGATTAAAGATTTGAAAAATAGCCCGGAAAAGATGAGCGAATATCTTTCCTATGTGCTGAAGAATTTCTTGCAAAGTGTATTATCTGGTGCGACCGCCAAATGAAAAATCTATGACGGATTAGTGGCAGTCAGGAGCAGCCTGTGCTATAATGCTTAGGTTAAGGACAAGCATGTTTGCTTGGACCGGAAATGAAAATCAGACAGATAAGGAAAAGAAGAACATGATGAAGATAGACTTTAAAAAGATCGAGCAGAGGGACAGAGATATCATCACTTCTTATTTTAGAAAAGCGCCGAGCCGAAGCTGTGAGCGCAGTTTTGCAAATATATATCTTTGGTCCAGACATTATCCTTCTGAATGGGCAATTATAGAGGATACTTTGGTATTTAAGGGAGAGGAAGAAGATTACCTGGCCTTTTCCTATCCGGCGGGAGAGCCGGAGAAAGTGAAAAAGGCACTTTTGATTTTGGAAGAACACAGTAAAGAGAGGGGGTTCCCTTTCCGTCTTCACAATGTGACAGAGGAAATGTTTGCGCAGCTGGAGGAGTGGTTCCCGGGAAAATACCAGATCGAGTACGACCGGGATGCGGCGGAATATGTATATGAAAGAGAAAAGCTGGACACTCTGGCAGGAAAAAAGCTGCATGCTAAACGAAATCATATCAATAAATTTAAAAAAGCATACGAAGATTGGAGCTATGAGCCGCTGTCTTCGGACAATGTGGAAGAATGCTTTCAGATGGCCTTGAAATGGCGGAATTTAAACGGCTGTGAAGAAGACGAGGAAAAGAACGCGGAGGCGTGTGTGACATTTAATTCACTCCGGCTGTTCCGGGAGCTGGAATTGACCGGCGGTGTGCTCCGGGTAAACGGAGAGATCGTGGCTTTTACCCTGGGAGAAGCCTTGTGTGAAGATACTTTTGTGGTACACATCGAAAAAGCTTACGCAGATGTGGATGGAGCGTATACGATGATCAATCAGCAGTTCGTCCACCATGAATGTCAGGATTTCAAATATATTAACAGGGAAGATGATGCGGGAATGGAAGGATTGCGAAAAGCAAAGCGTTCTTATTATCCGGCATTTTTGGTAAATAAAGGGATTGTAACGCACAATCCGGTTTCTCAGGAGGTAGAAAAATGATTTCAGAAAAAATGAAGAATATGGTAAACAACAGTTCCGCCATCCGGGCAATGTTTGAGGAAGGCAATCGGATGCGCAAAGAATTCGGGGCAGACAATGTATTTGATTTCAGCCTGGGAAATCCCAATGTGGCGGCTCCGGCAGCGGTCAAAGAAGCAATCAAAGAGCTGGTAGACGAAGAAGACCCGGTGGTACTGCACGGCTATACCAACAATGCGGGTTATGAGGATGTGCGCCAGACCGTGGCAGAATCTTTGAAT
This sequence comes from uncultured Mediterraneibacter sp., assembly GCA_934418295.1. Lineage (GTDB taxonomy): Bacteria > Bacillota > Clostridia > Lachnospirales > Lachnospiraceae > Mediterraneibacter_A. Next base: position 1,222 of record CAKRWZ010000012.1, on the reverse strand, counting down.
GAGAGATTTCAGACGTCCTTTGGGGCCCATAATATCACGATGACGGTGGGCGCTGCAGGCGGACTGAACGTTGCTTTAAAAGCGCTTTTGAATCCGGGAGATGAGGTGATCGTTTTTGCGCCTTATTTCGGGGAATACAGAAGTTACGTAAACAATTTTGACGGCGTTTTGGTGGAGATCTCTCCGAATACGGTGGATTTTCAGCCAAAACTGGACGAATTTGAGGAAAAGATCACAGTGAAGACCAAAGCGGTGATCGTGAACACGCCAAATAATCCGACGGGTGTCGTTTATTCCGAGAAAACCATTCAAAATATGGCGGCTATTTTAGAGAAAAAGGAGAAGGAGTTCGGTACGGATATCTATCTGATCTCCGATGAGCCTTATCGGGAGCTGGCTTACGACGGAGTGGAGGTACCATATCTCACCAAATATTATCGCAATACGATCGTGGGATATTCTTACAGCAAATCCCTGTCTCTTCCGGGAGAACGGATCGGATATCTGGTAGTTCCGGACGAAGCCTCCGACAGTGAGCTCCTGATCAATGCGATCAATGTGGCAAACCGTATCCTGGGGTTTGTAAATGCGCCGACCCTGCAGCAGAAAGTGGTGGCAAAATGTATCCGTGAAAAAACGGATCTTTCCTACTATGACCGCAACCGTGAGACTCTTTACAACGGTTTAAAAGAATTGGGCTTTGAGTGTATCAAACCGGAGGGTGCTTTTTATCTTTTCATGAAGACACCGGTTCCGGAGGAAGCCGAATTTGTTGCGGCTGCAAAGAAATATCACCTTCTTTTGGTGCCGGGAAGTTCTTTTGGGTGCCCGGGTTATGTAAGGATCGCATATTGTGTGGCTTATGAGACGATTGTAAATGCGTTGCCGAAATTTAAAGAATTGGCAGAAGAATACAGATAGGAGTAGATTATGGCTTTAAATTCTCAGATACTGGAAAAAATCCGCATGGTGGAACCCTATGTTCCGGGCGAGCAGCCGAAGGAAAAAGTGATCAAGCTGAATACCAACGAAAATCCTTATCCGCCTGCGCCGGGTGTGCAGCGGGCACTTCAGGAGATCGATTCGGGCAGCTTCCGCCTTTATCCGGATCCTACGTCGGATCTGTTGATCACAGAGTTGGCTAAGACTTATGGGGTCGGAAAGGATCAGGTTTTTGTGGGAGTCGGATCCGACGACGTGATTTCGATGAGCTTTCTTACCT
>CAKRWZ010000011.1 GCA_934418295.1 uncultured Mediterraneibacter sp. | reverse complement strand
CTGCTTCTGGGCTTCTGCTGCTGGGTCGGGATAACCGGCGTCAGTCTTCTGCTGCAGCATGTAATGAATCTGTGGTAGTAAGTTAAAGGATAGTCTTATACATCCACTATTGTCGAGAAATCAATATCATACTTTTTAAGCTTTCTCGAAATCGTGGATCTGTTGACCTGTAAAAGTTCGGCTATTTTATTCGCAGATCTACATTCAAATACAAGCTCTTCCAATAATTCTTTTTCAAAAAGTTCTATCCTCTGTTCTAAAGAAAGGTTAGATTCTGTATTGAATAAAGGATTCTTTGATTTACTTTTATTCTCAGGCAGGAATATTTCATGCCGTTCTATAACATTTCCGTCAGACATAACCAGTATGCGTTCAATCACGTTTTTTAGTTCCCTGACATTCCCCGGCCATTCATACTGCAAAAGTCTTACATAGGAATCATCACTAAAAGTTTTGCTAAAATTGTATTTCTGACAGAATTCCTTCGTAAACTTATCTATCATTGCCACTATATCCTCTTTACGCTCTCTAAGAGGTGGGATACTGACCGGCACAACATTAAGTCTGTAATACAAATCTTCTCTGAAAGTACCATTATCAACCGCAGCTTTTAAATCAACGTTTGTAGCTGCGATTATTCTTACATCGACCTGGATCCTCTCAGAGGAACCTACTCGATATATTTCTCTTTCCTGCAGTGCCCTTAATAATTTAACCTGTAGGTTAAACGGGATATCACCGATTTCATCCAAGAACAGTGTCCCATTATTAGCTTCTTCAAAAATACCTTTTTTCCCATTCTTTTTTGCCCCTGTAAAAGCACCTTCCACATATCCAAAAAGCTCGGATTCTAACAGATTTTCGGGTATTGCCGAACAATTTATTTTTATAAACGGCTCGTCCTTACGGCTACTGTTCTTATAAATAAAATCAGCTATGACTTCCTTCCCGGTTCCTGTTTCACCCTGTATGAGGATCGTCGTGTCTAAAACAGCAACTTTCTTGATCAGCTTAACAAGGGATTTCATCTTATCGCTGGCAAATACAGCAGTTTCATTGACATTCCCATTTTCTTCTTTGCTGGCAATCAAGGCTTTACTATTAAATTCCCTATTGTCCAGACCCTTGTAAAATAATTTTTTCCTTTTTGTCGCTTCCGTTATGTTAAAATCAGTGCAGACAACGAGTTGAAGCTTATCATTCATAAAAAAAGGAACCGCTATCGTATAAAGATCTATCTCACCATATACAGATTTTTGTATTATTCGGCATTCTTTTTGTTCTTTAACGACACTTATTGCAGCCGAATGATTTATATATCCTTCCTTCTTTAAATCCTCCATTTTTCTGTTTATAAGAAGACTTCGATCTACGTCATTCTTCTCAACAATATGATGAGAAGACTCATTGATCGCAAGAGAAACCGCCTCATCATCCGTGATCCAGATGCCGGATTTTATACAATCGAGAAAGGAAATGATCTCCGGCTGAAATTCTTTAAAAAGTTTCTTTAAAGGAATACCATTCATTACAGCTCTTAAAGGGCTCATGATCCTAAAATCAACCGTATCATGTGAGCATATCAGTCTAAAAAACTGCGTGCCGTTGATTTCCTCAACATCGCAGTATACTGTATCATTTTCCTCTGCGCAGTCCTCGAAACAATGATCCATATTTTCTGGTTTCTTTTCAAAAACTATCGCCCCGTCATGTCTGACTTCAATACATATTAGATCTTCATTACTCCCATTATTAAGCATATCAACACCTCAGCTGCTCTATTTAATAATCCTGGCTTTATCTTCGTTTTTTTCTATTTTTTTTCTTTAAATATTCATCCACTGTCGACATATCTCTATATGCCAGACTTAAGAAAAATACGCCTATAACGATAAGACCAATTAATACAGTACCACATAATATCATTGTAGTTATTGCGTTTAAAGTAACAATACCCTTCAGCAGAAAAAAGGCTACAATAGGCAGAATCACCACAGTTATACAGCCGATGCTGCCTCTCCTAAGATTCTTTATTTCGATATAGTCCAATCTATCCGAAACAAATCCACATTTTTTGCACTTACATTCAATATCATTACCGTCCCAGCTTTTAGCGTCTCCTGCGATCTCGATTATCTTTTCACATTCAGGACATTCCACTAAAAAAAAGTCTTCAAACTGTTTCTTAAATACGTATTTCATGTTAATCACCCATGTTATTATTTTAAAATATTATACCAGTTTATGTTGTAATTATCTACTCAAATAATTAAATAGGTTAAACAAAATGAGACCCCCTTAAATATTTTGATACTTAAGGGAGTCTCTTATGTCAAACGTTACACTCCAACTACGTGATCTTCCACCAGGGCATTGATTTCATCTTCATCATACCCTATTTCTTTTAAAACATCTGCTGTATTTTCTCCAAGCAACGGTGCGCCTTTTTTGATTTCTCCTGGAGTCTCACTGAATTTAATAGGAATTCCAAATGCCTTATATTTCATTCCAAGTCCCTTATCATCTATTTCAGCTATCATATCTCTCGCTTTAATCTGTGCGTTTTCCATGCATTCCATCGGCGTTAGGCAAGGAACACCCGGTAAGCCTGCTTCAGTAAATTTTTCAAACAGATCATCAACATTTTTGTCCGCAAAAGATTCTTTCAAAGCTTCCGTAAGTTCGGTATAATGCTCACAACGTAAGTCATTATCTGCATAGTTCGGATTCTCTGCCAAATCTTCACGACCTATCGTTTCACAGAAAGGTTTCCACAAATCTTCATCTGTAACAGCTACTGCAAAATAACCATCTTCACATTCATACAGATCATACGGTACATACTCATTCGGTCTGGCATTTCCCGTTCTGCTTAACTCCTCGCCCTTTAAGCCGTATGTGACAACAGCATGGTCTATTGTAGCAAACATTGTATCAAGCATAGCAACGTCGATACGTTTTCCTTCGCCTGTCTTCAGCTTGTTGTAATAGGCTACTGCAATCGCATAAACCATTGTCAGACCTGTATAACTATCGCCTACAGATGCACCGGAACGTAATGGTTCCAGCTCAGGAAAACCTGTCATTTCCATAAATCCGCAGATACTTTCAGCAATATTATCATAACATGTATTTGCTTTCAGAGGACCTGTTTGACCAAAACCGGTTATTGATGAAAATACAATTCCGGGATTTATTTCCTTTGCTACGTCATATCCTAAACCAAGCTTATCGAGTGTTCCATATTTAAAGTTTTCCACTACTATATCCACTTCTGCATATAGTTTTTTAATGATTTCTTTACCGCTCTCGCTTCTTAAATCAATGGATAAACTTTCTTTATTTCTATTATAGATCGAAAAATAACCGCTGTAACCTTCTTTATTGTATGGTCCCCAGAATCTGGACTGGTCACCAACATCTATTCTTTCAACTTTTATTACTCTGGCACCATAATCAGCAAGATTCATTGCACAATAAGGTCCACTGTATGCCTGTGTAAAGTCGAGAACTTTAACATCTTCTAATGGTCTAGTCATTCTTTTTTACCTCCCTATTCTGCAATTTCTTCCGCATCTTTGCCAAGATATTCTTCTGTATGCTGTCCCAGTAATGGAGCACTTTCAAAAGTAAGATCGTCCACTTCTGACATCTTTATTGGCATACCGGGCATTTTTATAGTTCCAACAGCTTTGTCTTCAACTTCCACGATCATATTTCTGATATTGAGCTGATCATTTTCAACAGCTTCCTTCGCAGTAAGCACTGGTCCGCACGGAATATTGTAAGGTCTTAGGATTTTTTCTATGTCAAATTTGGTCATAGTTGAGAACTTATCTGAGATGATATCTCTAAGACCTTCTATGTAATTCTTACCTCTGAGCTCATTGGTTGCAAATCTCGGATCTTCAAGCACATCCTGCATTTCCATAGCTTCACAGAATTTTTCCCACTGCGCGTTTGTTGAAACGGCTGTAGATATGTACCCGTCCTTTGCCTTAAAGGTATCATAAGGCGCAATAGACTGGGATGGATTTCCTTCACGTTTAAAATTTTTACCTGTTAAACTGCATGTGATTTCGCCGGCTTCAAGCGCTGTAAACAAACAGTCGGTTGCAGAAATATCAATTTTTTGTCCAATGCCTTCTCTTTCCTTTACAATAAGCGCCAGCATTATTGCATAAGCGAGGAAAACACCTCCGTACTGTTCGCCCATTCTTGATCCATGAGCAGTAGGAATGCTTTCAGGAAATCCTGTAATGGCCATTAATCCACTTAATGCCTGTGCTAGAATATCGGTTCCCATAATATGTGATAAAGGTCCTGTTTTACCAAACGCTGTTAATGATGCATAGATAACTTTCTCATTAACTTTCTTGATCTGATCATATCCAAGACCGTAACTTTCTAATTCATCAGCAGCGAAGTTCTCACAAACCACATCTGCAGTTTTTAACAGTTTTAATACCAGCTCTCTGCCTTCTTCTCCAGTATAATCTATACAAACACTCTTCTTCCCTCTATTAACATATGCGTTATACGCGCTTCCGTCCTCATTCTTCGGCTGGAGCGTTCTCATCCTGTCACCTTCAGGAAGTTCTATCTTTATTACCTCTGCTCCAAAATCAGCCAAGAGCATTGTGGCATATCCTGCCATATAACCTTTCGAAAAGTCGATGATTCTGATTCCTTCTAATACTTTTGACATTCAGTCCTCCTAAATACTATCTAATGATATCCCTGGTAAACAGGGATATCATTAAAAAACTCTATTTACTATTTTTAGGAATAATTGTAACTATATTTTCGCCTATTTAACTATATTTTCACCTATTTAGAAATAACTTAATCTCTAGCCTTTTCAACTACGAGTGTAACTTCACCCTTTACCATGAGAATCGGCTCTTCTAAAACGTTGTACCAGTAAGCGTCCTTATCAAATTCGATCATCTTGTACATTTCAAATGCGTATACTCTGGATCTCTTTCCATCTTTTACTGCCTTAACAACGATTTCAACAGTATCTCCACAGTGGCCGCTTGCAATTACATCTGCATCGATGTGAGCACACATGCTTCCATCACCATGATCTCTTCTGATGCACAGCATAGTAGCAGCGTCAACACACATTTCCAACATATGACATCCAGAAATCAGTTCCTGCGGATAATGAATATCATCCATCGTGATCATTTTTCTTAACTTATCAACCTTTACATCAGCTGATTCAACATTTTCACTTAAAAATTCTCTTAAGTTTTCCATTATTACTTCCTCCTTGTAATTTGGGTTTTATTTCTGCTTATTAACATTCGCAACTTGCTTGCCAATTTGTAATCACGCACTGGATTTTTCTTTTGAAAACCTTCCGAAACGTTAGAATTCCAACAACGCATTATTTTTTATCTGAAAAATCACTTCCTTATATATAGCATTTTTTTATTGTCTGGCATCCCCTATGTTGCATTCTGGGATTCCGTTGCACTCGCGCAACACTTTGCGGTTAGGTATCCCCCATTTAAGCAAAAAACTTACATTTTATCTTATTGTATTTTCAGAAAACTCAGTCCTGGTAATCCTTAAACATTTGGCTATTTTCAATTTCTACATATTATTATTTATATAATCATTATTTTACGCGATAATTCAAGAGGGTTTTCACAATTGTGGCACGACTATTGCTTTAATTGTAAATATATTTTGATCACACGACTATATCAAACTGGGGGTGATTGATAGAAGAAAACCCAAAGAAATTAACCATTGCATATTTAGTTATCATAAACGGAGGTAAAAAAATGCGCAGACTTGATAACAAAGAAAATCTGACTCCTGCTCCACAATTCACAGATATGAGCTACAGCGGATTTGATTTTCCGACAAAATCATTAAAAATAACCAGGCCTGTACTGACAACAGAAGAAGCCGTTGAAAGAAAGATGGCATATTTGCAGCCTAAGGTATTAGGAAAGAAATTATTTACATATACCATTAAAAACACGTCAAAAACTTATATCCCATATCATTTCTTTTCCTATGATTTTGATTTGAAGAGAAAAATAGGTTTGCGAAGACAGGGAAGTATATCCTTTATTTATGATTTGAACGCTGAGTTTCCATTTTATTTTGACCAAAAGGAAGACACGTTAAATTTGACAACAATCTCGTATAATGATGTGAAAGAGCAACTGACTCCTATCCAGGGAACCTACGCAGATGCAAAACTTAAATGCGAACGTATGCTACAGAAGAGAATGTATCGTTTCTATCGTACTGACGCTTCCTCTTGCATGTCAGAAAAGTGGCTGTTTTTCAGGCCAGCCATAAAACTAGATCTTGTATATAAAGGAATTAATTACGTACGTTATGCGTACCTTGATAACAACGAAACATCCAGCGAACCTATAAATGCAATGAAACTTAGAATTGAAGATTAATTTCCATTGAATTAGGAAGGGTGGTAATTATGCTAAAAGAACTTTGGACAATGGCCGACACTATTGTCATTGTATTATACTTTATACTTGTTCTTGGTGTCGGTTTCCGTATGCACAAACGTGCAAGTACCAGTTTTAAATCATTCTTCGTTGCCGGTAGAAAACTGACCATACCCGTAATGATCGGCGTCGCTTGTGCCGGTTGGTACGATTCATGGTCAATCGTCGGCATGGCAGAAAACGGTGCAACAGTCGGTATTTCAATATTTTTCATGTGGCTCATCCCGTCAACGGTATTCAGACTTCCGCTGGCATTATGGATTGGACCTTTGGCAAGAACAGTATTCCCGGATCATGTATTGACACTTCCAGACATGATCGAATACTTCTACGATAAGCGTTCTAAGGTATTCGCATGCTTCGTTGTTTCTGTAATCGTTCTCTACAGTGCAGCTCTCCTCTTTGCTGCTGGTGATATTCTGAGAATGGCTACAGACATAAACCCTTATCTTGGTATGGTGATCGCAGGCGCAGTCGTACTCGCATATACTGCCCTCGCAGGTTTGTGGGGTCTTGCCGTAACCGATATGATTCAGTTTGTAGTTATGACCGTATCGGCTGGTGTGCTGCTCATCGGTATAATGCAAAGCTTCGATGGACTGCCAGCTCTCTGGTCGCAGGTAGACGCAATCGATCCTGCTCTTACTCATCCGATCGGACACAACAGCGCTTTAGTATTCCTGGCTTGGATCGTATCTTCCGCTTCGCTATACGTAAGTGCTCAGAGTTATCAGAGATTTGGTGCAGCAAAGTCTGGTGCAGACATAAAGGTTTCTTATCCGCTCATGATGCTTATCGGCTTATGCTACTGTACAGTATTTGTAATTGCCGGTATGGCTGCCAGAGTTGAATATCCTGACTTCACACCATCTGAAGGTTTCTGGTTAATCGTATTCGATTCATTAGCACCAGGTTTCCGAGGACTGTTTATCGCAGCATTCTGTGCCGCTATTATGTCGTCCGTAAGTGCAGACTGGCTCGTAGCATCGACTGCTCTGTATCACGATTTCTGGTTGACATATATACGGCCTAACCTTGGCGGAGAAACTTCTATCAAGGGTATCAGAAGAGTGTTAGTATGCCTGGCTATCTTCTCGACAATCGGTACTTATTTCTGGAGTGACGGCATCGCGAATGCATGGTTCTACGTAGGCGGATTCCAGGTAGGAATCATGATGATTCCACTGATCATGGGATTCTTCTACAAGAAGAAGACTGCAACCGGAAGCTTCGTTGCTTTAATCATAGGAGCCGTAACATATGCTACTTGGAATTTTGTATTGTCCGAACCATTTGGAGCACCTTCACACTTAGTAACATGGTGTGTATCCCTCGTAGTATATCTGATTGCATGCAATATCACTTACAACAGAGAGCATGCTAAGAAATTAAATGCATAGGAGGTAGTAAAATGAGTGAACAGAACAAATCTAAATTAGGAAACTTTTTATGCGTTGCCATTATTATAATTACGGCTTTACTGGCTTTTGGAATGGTTGCAGGATCAAACTTGATGGGATGGTTCCTTATCGCTGTAAATATTATATCCAGCCCAATCTGCTTCCTGCTTTACCTTAACGAAATACGGAAAGGCGTATTCAAAAACGATTCCGATAACGAAATCGAAGAATAAACATAATTGACAGATTCTACAATATCAATACCCTCTTTATAAGGGGTGCAGCACTAACGAACTTTGATCGTTGGTGCTACCCCCCCTTTTTTTATACATTACTTTTTATTTGAAATGCCATGCTTTCTAAGAAGTCGCGAAACCTTGCTCTGCGTCATTCCCAACGTTTCTGCCACTCTATACGAACTCCCCAGTTCTCTGTATGCTCTGGCAAGTATTTTTCGTTCGAACTCCATTGTTGCTTCATCAAAATTCTGTATGTCGCTTACAATAATGGCTTCATTCCCTCCATTTTCATGACTTTCATCTTTCAACGGCGGAATATCATTGGTAGTGATAACATCACTTTCGGAAGTTATTATCACCCTTTCCATTATATACTGCAATTCTCGAATATTCCCCGGCCAGTTGTAACTCTTAAAAGCACTGATCGCCGCAGACGTAATTGACTTGTTTTTACCAAATTTTTCGTTATATTTATCAAGAAAAGTCTGCACCAGCTTTTCGATAGCATCTTCCCTTTCTCTCAGCGGCGGCACGAATAGTTCAATAACACGAAGTCTGTAATACAAGTCTTCTCTGAATTTTTTATCTCTTATAAACTGCTTAAGGTCTTCATTTGTTGCAGAAATAATTCTTACATCTACAGTCTTGCTTTCCAAAGCTCCGACAGGTGTATAGGTTTTTTCCTGTATAAGCTGCAGGAATTTCGATTGAAGATTATAAGGAAGCAATGCGATTTCATCTAAAAACAACGTTCCTCCATTTGCAAGCTCAACCTGTCCCGCCTTCCCTTTTTTACTGGCACTCGTAAACGCTCCCGATGCATAGCCGAACAACTCCGACTCGATAAGGTTTGCCGGTATTGCCCCGCAGTTAATAGTTACAAAAGGTTTATCTGCACGATTACTTTTATTGTGGATAAATCTTGCCAGTGCAGTTTTCCCTGTGCCTGATTCACCCTGAATCAAAACCGTTGAATCAAAATACGCAATTCGGGATATCGTCCGACTTATGTACATCATCGCCTTATCGCTTATAACGATATCGTCAACAGAACTATTCTGTGTAACCGCTTTATTTCCCAATTGCAATTCATAGTCTTTTTCTTTTATCCAGAAAAACTCCTCTAAAGTGTACTCAAACTGATTCTTTTCATCTATAACCTTTGTCAGCTTAACCGCTATATAATGGCCATTGCCCGTATCAACTATTCTAGAGGTGCGTTTATGGGCTCTTTTATGCTCTCTGTACAACGAAAGTTCTTTATACAAAAGCGGCATTTCGTCCCAGAGCACACCTTCATAATCGTCCACTTTAAAATGTCTGCAAAATCCTTCATTACAGTACACAACCTCATCGTCTTCAGCAATTACACAAATATAATTCTTTAAATGATTCACAATACTTTTCAAAAAATTCTCAGTCATAATTAGTAAAAATCTATTCAAATACAAGCAATATTAAACTATAATATATTATAACATATAACAATATAATTGATAATCTTAATATGAAGGTGCCAAATGAATTTCAACAAACAAATCGATGATCTGCAAAACAATATTATAGAAGAAACCCGAAATCTTGTTAAAATAAGAAGTTACAGAATGCCTCCCGAGGAAGACATGCCTTACGGCAAAGGTATAAACGATGCTTTAGAATACGTCCTAAATCTCGGAAAAGAAATGGGCTTTGTCACAAAACGAATCGATGGATACTGTGGCTACATCGAATACGGAGAAAGTGACGTATATGTTGGTATATTTACCCACATTGATGTAAACGAGGAGTTTACCGAAGATTGGAGGTTTGCCCCATATGAAGCCATCATACACAAGAACAGGATATACGGATCGTGTGTAATCGATAAAGGGGCGCTTATTGCTGCTTTATACGCATTAAAAACAATAAAGGAATCAGGTTGCAAGCTTAAGAAAAAAGTTAGGATAGTAATCGGTACTGACGAAAGAAGACATTACGAAGATATGCAATCATATTTATCGCACGAAACGCTTCCTATAACAGGCTTCGCTACCGACGGATTATTCCCGGTAACTTATGTAGAAAAAGGGCTGGGAATGTTTGAATACTGCATAAATATATCGCAAAACAATAAAGAATATATCGAGTGTATAAAGGGAGGCAAATCTGATAACCTCGTTCCAGGATACTGTTGCGCGAAAATCCACACAAAAGATCCAAACCAAATGCTTACCCGTATCGATCAATATTCTGAGCTTAACAGACATGATATAAATGCAAAAATAGAAAACGATATCGTCATAGCCGAGGTTTTCGGAAAAGAGCGCCACTGCGCTTTTATAGAAAGAGGCATAAACAGCATTTCCATAATGCTTGATTTGTTGCGCGCTTTAAATTTCGGCAGTGACAATCTGAAAAACAACCTTGATTTTCTTTGTAAAAAAATAGGATTTGATATTTATGGAGAAGCGCTTGGCACCTCTTATGAGGACGAGTTGTCAGGAAAAAACACCATAAACCTGGGAACAATAGATTTTAAAAACAATACCCTTACGCTAAGATTCGACTGCCGTTTTGCGGTAACATCGAATTACTATCAAGTAATAGAGGTACTGAACAGCCTCTTCACCGATGCAGGGTACACTATAAATGAATCAACCTACTGGGCTCCCACCTATTTCCCTGAAAGACACTTTTTGATTCAGGAATTGCTGGAAGCCTACCGTGATATAACAGGAGACAAACGTCCTCCCATGGCCAGCAGCAACGGTAGTTACTCCAAGGTTTTGCCAAATATCGCCGCATTTGGAGCATTTTTCCCAGGAGACATTATGATGTGGGATCAAGCAGATGAATTTCTTGAAATAAATGCATTATTAAAAACAACAAAAATCTATGCAAATGCGATTTATCGTATCGCAAGCGAGCTGTAAGCCATCATTGACTTTGCCCAGCGCTTCACAAAGTCATATCTGACTTTAAACTAGTTTTATTGCATTCTTTATAAGTCATATTTGGTTTTTAGCATTTTTGATATATTAATTCCGACTCGAATTTCAGCAGCATTGTACCCTTTACCAACTGAATCCCAACAAGAAAGTCGTTATTTTGTATTATTTTATATACAATTGCGACTTTTTTTGCATTTATAGTTGGCACAGAAGTTGCTCTATATGTTTTATGTAATTTATTATTCACAATTGTTTTGGAGGTATAAAATGGAAAAGGAACAAAAAAAGAAAAAGCATAAGCTAAAAGCGCCAAACTCCTATGTTATCCTTATGATGATCATTGCCGTAATGGCAATATTATCCTGGATAATTCCTGGAGGTGCATACGATTATGTAGATCCAAACGCAGACAAGCTTGAGCCTATCGCCGGCACATATCACTCAATCGAATCCAATCCGCAAGGTTTATGGGCTATTATAATGGCTCCTATAAGCGGCTTTATGGATTCCGTTGATATAATTCTCTACTGTCTCGTAATCGGTGGCTATCTTGCTATTGTAATGCGTTCTGGTGCATTCGACGCTGCAATCGGTCATACTCTTAAAAAACTTGACGGGAAAGAATTCTTACTCATTCCTATCCTCATGCTGATCTTCTCCTTAGCAGGAGCTATGTTCGGTATAGAAGAAGAAACCTTGCCTTTCTTCATGGTACTTATCCCTGTATTTATTGCCGCAGGATACGATACTCTCGTAGGTCTATCAGTAATTAAAGTCGGCGCCGCCCTTGGTGTAATGGGATCAATTGCCAATCCATTCGCAGTCGCTATCGCAAGTAAATTTGCAGGTATTCCAATCAGTGACGGTATCGGAATCCGAATCGTTTTATTGTGCATATATATCCCTACCGGAATCATTTTCACAATGAAATATGCTAAAAAAGTTAAAGATGATCCTACCAAATCCTTAGTATACGCTCAGGCTGAAGAAAACAGAGCATTCTTCTTGAACGGCTCCTATGATAAAGATCAGCTACCTGAATTTACATTGAAGCGGAAATTGATCCTTGTTATATTCGCTTTATCATTCATCATTATGATCTGGGGCGTCCTCCCTTGGGCTGATCTTGGAATCACAATCTGGCCAACAATGGGATGGTGGTTTGGAGAACTCACAGGTGTATTCCTCGTTGCAAGTATCCTTGTTGCAATCATTGACAGAATTTCAATAGATGACTTTATGGATCTTTTCATTAAAGGTGCCGCTGACCTTCTCAGTGTGGCTGTAATAATCGGAGTGGCACGTGGTGTATCCATCATAATGTCTGATGCAAGCATGACTGATACAATTCTTCACTACTGCGAATCAACAGTATCGACGATGTCATCCGGTCAGTTTGCAGTTGTTAACTACTTCGTATTCTTCGTGCTGGCTATATTCCTGCCGTCCAGTTCAGGTCTCGCAACATTATCAATGAGCATTATGGCACCACTGGCCGATTTTGCAGGTGTAGGAAGAGAAATCGTTATCATTGCTTACCAGACATCAAACTCAATCATCGCATTGATTGCCCCTACTTGTGGACTGTTAATGGGTGTACTGGCTATGACAAAGACTTCATATGGAACATGGATCAGATTCATATGGAAACCTTTAGTATTCGTTGTTGTCGCTACACTCGTAGTTCTCGTTGCTGCATGTTTTATCCTGTACTAAAGAAAGGCGTATAAAATGAAAAAAAGATTACTGACAGACACAGAGCCTAAACTGTTGCTTAAATATTTCGAAGATTTTACTTTCATTCCCAGGGAATCCGGCAATGAAAAAGGTATCTCTGACTACCTTATCGCTTTTGCAAAAGAAAACGGTTTAGAATATTACAGAGATGAGTATTTCAACGTTCTTATTAAAAAACCGGCTTCACCAGGCTATGAAGATCATGACACGATCATTCTCCAGGCACATATTGATATGGTATGTGAAAAAAATAGAGAAGTTGAATTCGATTTTGAAAACGACCCTATTGTCTTTGAAGTAGAAGACGATAAAATTATTTCCAAAGAAACAACGCTCGGTGCCGATAACGGTATCGGTCTTGCGTTCTGCCTTGCTGCACTTTCCGACCCGGATCTTAAACATCCAGCTATAGAATTCTTAGGAACTGCTGATGAAGAAAGAGGCATGAGCGGAATCGAAAATTTCAACTTTGATCTTCTTAAAGGTAGCAAAGTAATTAACATGGATTCAGGTGATGAAGGCATTATGGTAGTTGGATGTGCCGGCGGCCCTGTAGTAAGAAACGAACTCCCTATTACAAAACTCGATGCTGATCCCGAAAAAGCTTTTTATGAAATCACTTTACGAGGACTGATTGGCGGTCATTCAGGAGAAGATATTCATAGAGGTAGAGCTAATGCAAACAAACTGTTCGCAAGGCTACTTATGGCCATCAGAGATGAAATCGACTACGACCTTGCAGATATCAGCGGTGGCCTTAAATACAATGCAATCCCTAGAAACGCTGAATGTATCATCGCCATTGACAAGGATAACGAATCAAAACTCATGGCTGTTGTTGAAAATTACCAGGCGATTTATAAAGATGAATACAGAGTAAATGATCCTAATATTAAACTGAGCTGTGCTGCTGCTCCTCATCAGTTAACTGTGCTAAGCGAAGATTCGAAAATGAGAATCCTCGACTACATAACCTTCTGTGAAACAGGAATCGTAAGAATGGATATGGATAATCCTGAATACGTAGAAAGTTCTTTGAGCCTTGGTGTTGTAACAGTAAAAGAAGATTTTGCAGAAATCTGGGTCATGACAAGAAGTTCAAAAACAAGTCAGTTTAATGCTATGCTGCAAAAAATCGTAAGGCTTACAGAAAGCTTCGACGGTAAATATGAAATCATGTCGAACTGTCCGGCATGGGAATACGACCCTAATTCTGTACTAAAAAAAACGTTTACCACAGTTTACAAGGAACAGTACGGCACTGAACCAAAATCAATGGTAATGCACGCAGGTCTTGAAACAAGTGAATTCGCCAAGAAAATCGAAAGAAAACTCGATATGATTTCATTGGGGCCAGACGTAAGAAACTTCCATGCACCCGGAGAATATGTAATAATTTCTTCCGTAAAAAGAACATGGGAATGTGTTAAAAAATTCATTGAATCCCTATAAACTACACTATATATAATCCCTCTGAAAACCCCGTCAACATGTATGACGGGGTTTTCCATGTAAAACAGGTTACGGTTACAAAAATGATCAACCGGAAATAATACTATCTATTACATCCACTCACCATTAGCAGCAGACCATTTTTCGGTAAATTCTTCACCTCCAACCGCTGCTATAAACGGTTTTCTCAAAAAATCTTCTATTGTTTTCAATACAGTACTGTAATTATCCGTTTTCGCATCAATTTTACGGACAAATGCTTTCCATTTCTTCTGCATTGCCATGTCGTCATCAAAGCCCATGACCTGTTCAAATTGCTCTGGCGTAAAATTGTGTTTACGGTTCTTAAAAGTTTTTCTGAGTGCTTCGGTTATCACTTTACCGTCAAAATCAAACTTATTCGCAAGGTAATAAATATCGTAATAGTCTTTCATCCGACTAGAAAATTCCATCAGGCTGAGGATTGCATCTAGCTTTTCAGCAATGGTTGTTTCAAGAGAATATGTGTTTACTGTAGGAGCATCAAAATCATCAAGCTGAGTGGGAATTTTTCTTTTCTTCTGCTTCGGCACAATGATATCACCAACACCGAAATCAATGCCAAATGGTGTGCGAGTGTTCTTTATATGAGCAACTATTGATACACCTATACCAGCATATTTTTTTGTAACGGCAATAGGTGCAACTTCCTTTATCTCAAAGGTAACAAAATCATTGCCGGTATGCGCTGCTATAATTTTTTCAACGACACTCCTTAACTGCTCTGGTGTATTAGGTATTTGTCGAAGCAAGAAATCCACATCAACCGTTACTCGACTATCAAAGTCAGTAACGGAATAAAGAAATAACCCTCCTTTCAGCACAAGGTTTTCGGAATACTCAGACTTTTCTAGGCGGCGCAAAAATTCCTCCTGGCAAAAGAGTTGCAAACAGAGCTGATAGCTTCTGCCACTTTCAGCAGCTTTATTTTTGAGTCGCGACAGAACAGATGCAGCCATGTCAGCCATTAAGCAACACCTCCATTACATTCATAACCTTTGTGTATAGGTTCATTTTTTTTGCATATATAGATAGATTTATAAGTTTCTTCTTTTCATCGGCAGCATAGGCATTGACAGCCTTATTAAAAATTTCGTTATCAAGTTTTGTGCGATACTTAAAACAATCGCATATTGTTCGTTCACGATCGTACACAGATAATACCACACCATTAAAATTGCTTGTGGACTTTCCCATATCTAAAAACTCTTTTTGAATATAGTAGACCTTCACCGGAAAATCCCCAAGATTCTTTACAACGCGGGATGCCGTTCTTGGCACAGCAATCGACCATTCACGGGGAGAATAATCACTATATCCATAATGAAATAAAGCTGACTCCACACAAATAACCCCTTGCGGAAGAAATTTCTGTATGAGCAGTTCTTCTGTAATATTTTCACTTTCAGGAAGCTGATAAAAACCTCTACGAATTCTCTCGATAACTCCTTCTTTACAAAATGCCGCCACCTCGTATTTATTTATCCCGTTAATGGCAAAATCTGAAGTTTTTGCAATGCCACCGTTATCTTTAATTACTGCTTTTAAAATTTCTTTTTTATTCAAGCACACACCAACTTTCTGCACGCAAAAAATAAATTTTGTACGCCATTATTATACCGTACCGTTCTGAAAACAGCAACAACTATATGCAGACATCATTCTCAAATTGTGTATCAAAAGCAATCAGAGCACCAATTAAGCCTTTTTTATAAAAAATATGGTGTAACCCATTTTACTGAGTTACACCATACCTTACCTAAAAAGTTTTCTTAATTAGTTTCACCAAATGTGATATCATTTTGTGATTTGTGGGAGTTATGTTATTTCATAGTTTTATTTCTTTTCAGGTAAAATGTCTTCTACTTCCATATGCGGTCTTGGGATTACATGTAACGAAACGAGTTCGCCAACTCTCTGAGCCGCAGCAGCACCTGCATCTACAGCAGCCTTAACTGCGCCAACATCTCCTCTAACCATTACAGTTACAAATCCGCCTCCGATGTGTTCCTTACCGATCAGATATACGTTTGCAGCCTTTACCATAGCATCTGCAGCTTCGATAGATCCGATTAAACCTTTTGTTTCGATCATTCCTAATGCTTCGTTTTTAGTCATTTTAAATTCCTCCTAAATAACCTTAAATTTTAAATTAGCGTTTTATTTTACAATTTTAATTTTTGTTGAAGAGTTAATATCCATCGCATTTGCTTCTTCCGTATCAATATGACATTCCAGTGCGGATGTGTCCGTTACTCGAATAGCCACATTGTCGAAGATTCCGCCTCTGGAACCAGTCACTTCAATCTGTACGGTCTGTCCATCACCTACTCCGAAAACAGCTGCGTCTGCAGGTGTCATGTGAATATGTCTCTGCGCAACGATCAGCCCCTCTGAAAGCTGAACCGGCCCCTTTGGACCTACAACTGTGATCCCAGGTGTTCCTGTCAATTCGCCCGATAGTCTTGCCGGAGCTTTAACACCTAATTTGAATCCATCACCTGTCAAAATTTCAACCTGAGATTTGGTTCTTACAGGTCCTAAAACTCTTAGCTTTTCAATAGCTCCTTTAGAACCGCAAATCGTAACAGTCTCTTTACAGGCAAACTGACCTGGCTGTGACAGATCCTTTATTGGAGTGAGCTGGTATCCCGGACCAAATAAAGTATCCAGGTCTGCCTGAGAAAGATGTATATGGCGGTTGGAAACACCTACTGGAATTCCATCAGTATTCTTTGATGCAGCACTGTTGACAGTCTGTACTGCCTGAAGTAATGCTTCCAGGACTGCCTCATATTCCTTGCTTGCCATATTTTATTCTCCCTTCACCGCTTTGAGTAATGCGAGTATCATTTCGTTAAGCTGCTCATTTTCTGCTTTAGCGCTGTCTGTAGATGTGTCAGCTGTACAATGAACGACAGGCTTTATATTAGCAAGTTCAGGATGATTAAACGTAGGATCATCAGCCACTAATGTCGCCGCATTTCTCGTCCCGTAAGCAACCTTCTTGATGTTAATAAGATGTATTGGGCTAACATTTTCCGAAACAGAGCTTCCGCCCCATGTTCCACAACCTAATGTAAAGGAAGGAATAAGACCTGTAGTTCCTCCTGTACCGCCCATACTGCTTCCTGTATTAACTAGAATTCTTGACGCAGGCTTCTTGGTGAATTCAAGAACAACATTCCTGTCCTCAGTATGTAAACTCATAGTATGTCCGATACCGTTCTGTAACAGCTCGATGCTCAGTTCGCATGCTTCATGCCAGTCGTTTACTACATAGAATGCCAGTACGCTTGTCAGCTTTTCAAAGGAAAGCGGATAGCCGTCGCCAACACCGCCCTGAGGTCCGATGAGCACTGTCGTGTTTTCCGGAACGTTGATTCCAGCTGCACTTGCAATGTGAAGCGGAGATCTTCCTACGAACTTGGCGTTCATAGCGTGACCGCCGGCTTTGAACAGAAGCTTGCAGACTTTATCTGTTTCTTCCGGGCTCATGAAGTAAGCGCCCTGGTTCTTCAGTTCAGCGATTACAGCGTCCTTGTTGCATTCTTCACAGATAATGGACTGTTCGGATGCGCAGATCGTGCCGTAGTCGAATGTCTTACTTGCGATGATGTTTGTAACAGCCTGCTGTACGTTAGCTGTTCTTTCGATGTATGCCGGAGAGTTTCCTGCACCTACACCCAGTGCCGGTTTACCAGCGCTGTAGGAAGCCTTAACCATTCCAGGACCGCCTGTTGCGATGATCATCTTAACTTCCTTGCTGTGCATCAGTTCATCTGTAGCAGGCATGGAAGGCATGGAAATGCATCCGATGATATTTTCCGGTGCTCCAGCTTCTACTGCAGCATCGCGCATCAGAGTAGCTGCTTTCAGCGTACACTTTGCAGCAGATGGATGCGGGGAAAATATGATTGCATTTCTCGCCTTGACCGCAATGATAGATTTGAATATACATGTGGATGTCGGGTTTGTCGAAGGAACAATACCCATCAAAAGACCTACAGGATCTGCAACATCCATTATCTTTGCTATTGGATCTTCATTGATAATTCCAATAGTTTTCATGTCTTTAATCGCGTTATATAAAAGCGTCGATGCAATATGATTCTTGTAAGTCTTATCTGCCACCTTGCCGAATCCAGTTTCTTCTACAGCCATCTGAGCCAGCAATACAGCATTTTCTTCAGCTACACGAACCATATTTCTTACAATTCGGTCAATCTGATCCTCAGTATAGTCAGCGATTTTTTCTGTAGCAGTCTGCCCTAATCTGGCTAAATCTCTAACTTCCTGCACGGATCTTAAATCGTAATCAATATTCTGCATTTAAATAATACCTCCTTACTTAATAAGTCCTTCCTTAGTAAGTCTGTCTATAACATTTTTAATTGCCTGCGGATCAACATTTCCACATATTGCTCTACACACATTATCAATAATCTGCGGGATGTCCTGCTTCTGTTCCTGTGTACAAAGCGGTGCGGTTTCCTGTACAGGTGTACCGCACGGTGCACCACAGCTTTCAGTCTGAGGAGCAGGCGTTCCTTCACAAAATTCGATACCTGCTATAGCCGCCGCATCACGTGCAGATGGCGTAACAAGTGTATCGGCATCGATGTACATTACTTTTTGACCCTGCTGTGCCAAAGCCTCCACTTCTTTTGCACAAATCAGTGTTTTCATGTATTCACATCCTTTCATCATATCCTTTAAAGGTAACAATTAACAATCTATGATAATACTCATGCTATAACAGCGATGGTACTAACACTTCTGAAGGAGACGGAATAACTTCATAATTTACCAGAATTCCTTTTTCTCGTGCAATAGCTTCACCTGCTTCTGTACCCGACTTAACTGCTGCAACATCACCTGTATAAGTAAAATACGCCTTGCCGCCAAGTCCGTTTCCAAGACGAAGCTCAATAGCTTCAAGTTCTGCAGCTTTTAATATCTGATCCGCACAGATGATCATTGTCGCTAAGGAGAAGGATTCCATGATCCCTATTGCCTGTACATGCTGTGGCATTGTGGATCCTGTAATTGCTGGAAATACTCCTGGATCAACATTGGGAATTACAATTGAATCTATATAAAACTCTTCTGCCATATTTTCTCCGACACGAACGGAATCCTCAACAGCCGCTACATCTCCATGAACTATTGCTATGTATTTCCCCGGACATGCTGTATAAGCTGTTACAATTTCAACTTCCGCTGTCTTTACCATCTGGTCAGCCGCATAAATGCCTCTTGCAATACTGTTGAATTCAACCATTCCTATTGCTCTCTGCATTTTTAGTTCCTCCTTATCTCAATATAGTCAGTCGTAACTTCTGTAACAGTTCCATTTATACTCGAATGGATACTTGCTCCCAGATTTCCTTCCGGTATTGCTCCTATCATCTGTCTAGCCTGAACTTGCTGCCCAGCACTTACTGTCGGAGCTGCCGGCGCACCTACATGCTGTCTTGTGGCAATTCTGATCACTTCAGGTTTAAACTCCGCTTCAGTCATTGGAGCTGGCTGATCGAAGTTCTTAAGCCCGATTCTTGCAATCAGTCTCTTGCTTGGCACAAGTCTCATTTCCCTTATTGCTCTCGGTTCAAACTCGCTCTTTTCCGGTTTATATTTGATTCCCTGTTCTGCCAGCTTGCCTTTGAAATGAAGATTTGCCATCTTCGGATAAAGACCTGCCGGACATGCAAACAATTCACACATATTACACTGACAGCAGAGCTGAGCTATCTTCTGTCCTTCCAGGTCATCAATCGAGTAGTTTAGCACTCGCATCATCTTGTGAGGCTGCATATTGTGTCCCAGAAGAAATCTCGGACACATGTCCGTACACATTCTGCACTGTTCACATGTTGCCCTGTTCACTTTTCTTGCCTGTTCTGGAGTGACAGATTTCTTACGAATAAGGAAGTGATTTTTTTTCAGGATTACAAATCCTTTATTCTTCTTGGTAACAAAGCCTCCCGTATCTGCCATCAAAGGGCCCATCATCGGACCTCCATCAATTACAGCATAATCACTGAAATCTTTAATTCCGCTAAGCTTCAACACATCCATTACAGGCGTTCCTACCGGAACCTTTACTGTCACTCTATTTGGCACATCACCCGCTACCGTAATGTATTTTTCTGTCACAGGCATTCCCTGCGATGCTTTGTAAATGTTGAGTGCAGTTTCTGAATTTATCACGACACAACCTACCATAATAGGAATTCCCGTTTCAGGAACAACTCTTCCTGTCAGCTGATAAACCAGCACCTGCTCATCTCCTGCTGGATATATATCCGGAAGTTCCTTTACCTCCATATATCCTCCTAGCTGAAGTGCATCAATTCTCTTTTTTAAAAGCTCAATCACTTCATTGTGCTTTTTCTTGATACCGATCAATGCTTTTTTAGCTTTTACCAGTTTTCCAGCCTCTGCAAATCCCTGTATGATCTCATCGGGATAAATAGCCATCAACTGCTGATCAACTCTCAGCAAAGGTTCACACTCTGCACCATTTAATAAAATATATTCAGCTTGTGATGTGAGTTTTGCATGGGTTGGAAACCCCGCTCCGCCCGCACCAATAATACCGGCTTCTTTAATCTGGTCTATAAGACTCATTCTCACACCTCACTTTATTCAAAATCACAATTTTCGTCAATTATTCCGACTACGACTGCATCAACCGGAATATTATCGTCTCCAAACAATCTTCTTGCCGATGAACCGGTGGTAACAACCACTCGATCCCCGATACCCGCACTAATAATATCAACCACGATTATTCTTTTGCCGGTATCTATCCCGCCTCCGATAATCTCAGCCTGCATCAGTTTAAGACCATTGAGGGATTCTGTTTTTCTTGTAGACCATATATGATCTGTAAGGATTGCTGTTATCATAGACTTTTCTCTCCTTCTGCGTCCCGCCTGATCTGTTCAAGTGCGGATTCAACCGATGATGTATCGCCAAAGATTGCCAGCATAATCATATTCTGAGGACAGCTTCCCCTTATATCTTCCACTGTCACTCCTACAGCTTTCTCTGCAATATCTGACGCTACCACCATTTCTATCATTCGTCCCTGCACAAGCCCAATGGCATCGATTACAGGAGGCACTTCGGATTTCAGAGAACCTTTCCTTCTCATCAATATATCCACCGTTCCCGGAGATGGTGATTTTATTATTCTTAATTCCATCATCTTACCTCCCTTTTTACATTTCCTCTTGGATACAGCTTAAGGCTATTCCAAGAGGGGTCACAAACATTGGATTCCTTGGCTTATGTGTGAAGACTCCCGTTTTCTTTTCGATAATATCTTCGATTCCGGTAAAGCAACAGGTTCCGCCCGCCAGCGATAACTCATCAACCTGATAATTCTCAATATGCTTTGAAACAATTGATGACACTTTATCAATAACCGGTTGCAGCACAGGTTTCAGTTCTCCATGATTTGCCGGATCTCTCTTAAAAACCTCCGCTTCTTGAAAGCTCTTCCCGTACGCTCCTGCGATTACAAGAGAAAAATGTGTTCCTCCTGTTGGTTCATCGGCTATATAAACTACTTTTCCATCTTTTAAGATGGAAATTCCTGTAGTACCACCACCTATGTCGATCACCGCTCCATTCTTCATCTGAAGCACCTGATTGGCTGCAGTTGATTCATCAAGCAGATTTGTACATTCGAAACCTGCTCCCTGAATTACGTTCTTTACAGCCCCAGAATCAAGCACATCTGTTCCCGGAGGAATCGCCCCTGCTGCATATACGAGTTCCGTGTCGAGTTCTTCTTCTATTTGCTGCTTAAGTTCTCTAACGATTTGAACGGCACCAATATAATCCACTACCATTCCATCTCGAACTACATCTGCATACCTGTATGCTCCCGCTACAGGTCTTTTGTTCTCATCCAAAACAGCTATTACAACACATGCCGTCCCAAGATCTACTCCTGTATAATATACCGATGATTTCTTACGTATAGGATTCTTTATGACCTTTTCGAACTCTTCAACCATATTGTCACAGTATTCAAATGCTAACTCTTTCTCTGACATTCATTACCTCCCATTGCCGTGCAAATCATCTGTGACAATGTATTGATTATTTGATAGAGCTTTTCAGATATTGACTTCTGAAGATCTTTATCTTCTATCAGGATTTCTGTTTCTACCTCGAACACTTCGATATCGCTTCGAAGCCTTGCCATCAGAAGCATTTCTTCTCCCTTCGGCATCTGCATATGGAAATCCGTTATTTCAAAACAATCTCCTATATGACATGTTGCATTTTCGCCATTTATTCCGTGGCATGTTTTGCCGCAAAACTCTGATGCCTCAAATCCGCCTCCGGACGCTTCGCTCAATGCTGCAAACTGTCTGTAAAGCATTGTCAGTTGCTGTGACAGACATACATCCAGACTCATTACGGTTCTGGCAGTAAGAAGAAACTTTGCTTTCAAGCTCTTGAATTTTCCCTCAAGCAATTGCTTCTGCCTTCCCTCTAGCATTTCAACTGTAGTTTCAGCTTCCGCTTTGTTCTCTATCTTCTGTTCCTGAGATATTTCTGCGAGGGGTTCGTTCCTGTCGTACATATATATTCCTCTATCTACCAGAAACTGTCTCGCACCGGGAGTAAGTCGTTCTCCCGTTTGCAGATCGTAGTCCGTAAAGGGCTGCATTTTATATAAGTCCCTTAAATTTTCTTCCGTTATGAACTTCATCTAAGCCCTTTCCTTTCTACATAATTCTTCTAAATAACGTTTTAATTCCTCCACTCCACTTCCGTTTAACGTACTGATTTCATAATACGGCTTCCTTATACCCGTCATCTCCATCTGCCTTTCACAAGTCCCTCGATTTTCCGGTTTTAAATCAGTTTTGCTGATTACACCTACAACCGGACATCTAAAAGCTCGTGCAAATCCATGTGAATAAACTTCATGAATTCTTGACTGATCTATCATAAGGAGCATGCACCATGCATCCTGTGAAAGTGCTATCATGTGCTTATACATCCATGCATTTTCGATGTATGCACTAGGTACATCTATGGTATGCTTGCCATATATGGTATCCTGCGTTCTTCTTAACGGGCCTTCGTACTGATTGAGGATATTTACCAGGGTTGTTTTCCCACATCCCTTTGGCCCGATCACCATTATTCTCTTTTTTCTCATGTCCTTGTAATTGGAACAGTTGTAAAATCAAGCTGGTCGCAAAGGGTACCTGTTACAGCCTTTAAAGCTATTTCCACACTCTGTACATCTCCTGAAATCACTACTGAACCTGTAAATCTATCAAGAAATCCTATTTCTACGTCCGTTGTCTTTGTGGCAATATCAGCTGCAATTATAGCTGTTTCATATGGTGAAAGGGTTAAAATTCCAATGGCTCCTCTGTCATCTATACCAAGTCGCTCGTATATATCAGACATCGGGGATGCAATAACATGAGCTATTGTAACCTGTTTGCCCGGTACAGATTCCTGGATGATTCTCTCCATCGATTTTTCATTCATTACGCCTATCACTCTTTGCACCTGCTATTTCTT
Organism: uncultured Mediterraneibacter sp.; assembly: GCA_934418295.1. Taxonomy (GTDB): domain Bacteria; phylum Bacillota; class Clostridia; order Lachnospirales; family Lachnospiraceae; genus Mediterraneibacter_A. The sequence goes on along the minus strand of CAKRWZ010000011.1, from coordinate 8,190 downwards.
TTCTTTTTCCTTTTTCTTTTCAGGGAGAATAAATTCAACATCTGTATGCGGACGAGGAATAACATGTACAGATACGAGTTCTCCTACTGTCTGTGCAGCAGCAGCACCTGCATCCGTTGCAGCTTTTACCGCACCTACATCTCCTCTAACCATTACAGTCACCATAGCTCCGCCAACATACTCTTTTCCTGCTAATGTAACATTCGCAGCCTTTACCATTGCATCAGCCGCTTCAATTGCACCAACCAGACCTTTCGTTTCAATCATTCCTAATGCATCAGAATTCATTATAGTACCTCCAAAAATTCATTCTGTTTAAATTACTTCGATCTTTAAATCATTTCTTATACTTTTAACCACCTATAATGCAGTTTAATCCTTGAGCTTCAACCACTTTCTTGAACACTTCAGCGTCTTCATTTGAAAGCGGTTTTATTTCATATCCCATCGGATAATCTTTTCCCAACAAAGCATATTTGCTTTCACCATATGTATGATATGGCAATACATGTATCGTTCTAACATTGTTGAGGGTCTTACTAAACTCCGAGATTTTCACAAATTCATCTTCAAACGCATTTACGGTAGGTATCGTTGGGACTCTTACTACAACATCTGCGATCTCAGATATTCTTCGAGCATTACGCATGATAACCTCTGTTGTTACGCCTGTAAATTTCTTATGAACTTCTGAATCCGTGGATTTAATATCCAGCAATACGTTATCAGCAAAAGGAAAAACTGCTTCTATCGCTTCTGCAGAACCATATCCTGTCGTCTCCATGGCTGTGTTCCATCCCTGAGCTTTGCAGGCCTTTAAAAGTTCTGCTGCGAATTTCCACTGCACAAGAGGCTCTCCTCCAGAAATCGTAATACCACCATCCGATTTTCTGTAAATCGCTCTATCCTTTTTCAGTATCTTTATAACCTCTTCCACAGTCATTTTCTCGCCCTTCATCGAAAGTGCTCCGGTCGGACAAATGCTAACACATTCACCACATCCAATACATTTATTTCGATCAATAACGATGCTGTCTTCGATTTGTATTGCACCGGTACTGCATGCTTCAAAACATTTGCCACACTTTACACATTTATCATTGCTGTGCATAACCACCGGCTCAAGTTTCTGGGATTCTGGATTAGAACACCAAAGGCAGGAAAGCGGACAGCCCTTTAAAAACACAATCGTACGTATACCCGGACCGTCGTGGATGGAGAATCGTTGTATATCAAATACAATACCTTCCGCTTTATAATCTACCGCCGCCATAATACATCCTCCTGCACTTACTTTTTTCTCTAATTCCTGCGCTCATTTAAAATGTCTGTTCTGTACGAGCAATGATATTATCCTGGGTATCCTTAGCAAGGCGTACAAAGTGAGCACTATATCCTGCTACACGTACTACCAGGTCCTTATGAGCATCAGGGTTTTTCTGTGCATCTACCAATGTTTCTCTGTCTACTACATTGAACTGTACATGCATTCCCTTTCTTTCAAAGTATCCTCTGATCAATGCCGCCAGGTTCTTAAGTCCTTCATCACCCGCTACTGCTGCCGGAAGGAACTTCATGTTATATAAAGTACCGTTACTTGCGATTGCATGGTCAAGCTTAGATACTGAGTTTGCAGCTGCTGTAGGTCCATGAGTATCAACACCTGCTCTTGGCGATACACCATCTGCTAATGCTTCTTTTGCAAGTCTTCCTGTTGGTAACGCATCAACATCCTTGCCGTAAAGAACGTTTGCAGACACTGGGTACATACCTGCCTGGAATCTTCCACCTCTAGGATTTCTGTATTTTTCAACGATTTCACAGTAGATTCTTCCACATCTTACGCTGTACTCATCAATTTCATCAATGTCGTTACCAAATCCAGTAGTATTTCTTAACGCTCTTAAGATTTCCTCATATTTTGCAGTATTAGGTGTTGCATTTGTTCCTATCGACTTTGTAATATCATTTAAGTTAAATGACTCGGACTTATTTAAAATAGCCTTCAATGCTTCATAAAGCACTTCCTCTACATTACCGTCCGCACCACCTGCTGCTTCGGTACCTGCTGCAACAGAAAGATCCGTGGAACCCATTGCCGGTACAGGGTATCCGAAATTGTTTTCTAAAGCTTCCTTCAGTTCTGCCAAAGTGAATTTCTTATCTTCGAATACATTTTTCTGGATACAATAGAGCGAATCGCCGGCATCAACAACACCTACGCCCTGCGGTCCGGTAAAGTTCCAGATTGCTCCGCCTTCCTGAACCGACTTTCCTTTTTCAATACAGCCTTCAATAAGTGCAGACTGGAAAGGAAGCGGAACTTTGTCTCCATGTGCCATGTCGATACAGTTAACAGCTTCTGCCATGTTTCTTACAAAGAACTCCATCTGTGTTCTGAAAGCTGTAAAGAAATCTTCAATACAAGTAAATGATGTGATCTCACCTGTCTGAGGCCCTAACTGCTTTCCAAAACAGCGTCCGTTGTGAAGAGTGATTTCCATAACTTTTGCAACGTCAAAGCTTGCAGCATCATGCCATCCATCATATTTATGCTGAATATCCGGTTCTACGCATCCGCTTGGTGTATATGTACGTGCAACCTTCAACGGAATTCCTCTGTTTACCATAGCCGGTATGATTACTTCATCGTTAAACAGGTTCGGCATTCCGTATCCAAGTCTGATTACTTCACACGCACGATACAGGAATTCATCCGGTGTTGAGTTACCAACTCTTACGCCAACTGACGGCATAGGCATACCGACATGAGCCAGTGCATCAAGACACATGTAACTGATGTCATTCGTCAGATCGTTTCCTTCTTCATCAGTTCCGCCAAGTGCAACCAGTTCGAACAACTGATATCCTGCAAAAGCCTGTGCTGAAATATCATCTCTTACCTTGTTCGCATCGTTAAACTTTACAAATAAGCAATCCATCAATTCCTGTGCGAAATCCTTTGTGATCGTCTTGTCATTCACATAGAACGGATTCATAAATCTGTCAAACGGTCCCGGAGAATAACTATGACCGTTAGTTTCAACGTTCAGCATGTAATGTACGAACCAGAAAGACTGAACTGCCTCCCAGAATGTCGTAGCACCATTTCTAGGTACGTTATAGCAGTTCTGTGCAATCTGCTGCAGTTCTGCTTTTCTCTGCGGATTTGTCTCGGTTTTGGCCATTTCTTCAGCCTTTTTAGCGTATCTGTGAGCATGGTTGATAGCTGCAGTATACGTTATGATCAAAGCCTCATAGAATCTTTCTTTCTTGATCGATTCAGGCTGACTTCTATCCAGATTATTCATGGCTTCAAGAACTTCATCAATGATTCCGCTAAAACCGATCTTTAAAACTTTTTCATAAAAAACTACAGAATGACCAACACCTGCATACATATAGTTGCCGGCATTAAATACTGCATTTTCCTGACAGTCTTTACACTCCTGAGACATTAAGGACCATGCATATTCACTCATAGTCTTGCCTTTCCAGTATCCGCCAAGCTCTTTTAATTTTTGCTTAGCATCCTCTGATACATAGAACGGGTCACACGTTCTTGTAGCCATAGTGTCGAGTTCAGGCTCGATCCATTCATATGAATATTCTATGCCTATTTCAGAAGAGCGAGGGTGTTCTGTCGCTGTCCCAACGATAAGCTCATCGTCTCGGATAGTAACATGCATATTGTTAAAAAGATTTTCCACTACCTTTGCACGACGAAGAATTGGCGGCATATCTTCAGTATCTTTGTATGTGTCTGTAACAAGCTCTGCTCTTTCAACTTCAACTACAGGCATTGCCTCGACAATACTCTTTTTCAACCGCTTAACTCTGTCAGTCGGTTCAGTAAAGCCTTTTGCTATCATCGGCATTTCATTTAAATTCATCTGCCATACCTCCATTTATATTTTTAAAAAAAAATAAGCCCAAATAACACTTTCCGTACAAAAAGTGCTACAGGACTACATTGCCCAACACGCATACTCCATTGCATGCGTAAATAATTTACTTTACAAAATCTCTGTGTTTACGCTCTAACGTACTTCTTTACCGGAACAACTACATTCCACACGCAATCAAGACCTTTGGGAAAAATCACCAGATCTCCGGCGCCGAAAGATACGCTTCCACCTGCATATTCAACCGTTGCCTGCCCTTCTGTCAATAAACATGTCTCGTTCAAGTCATAATGATGATTGAATCTTGCTATACCGCTCTGCCAGGTATCCTGCATAGCCATAAAAATTTTCTCACCATCTGTTGGTTTGCGTACAATTATTTCCATTTTTATCCTCCTTTAGTTTAATAATATATAATCTAAATAGTTATCTAATTTTAAATCCACTCGTTAACGAGCATCTTCTCTTTCTCGCAAAGTCTCTGGCTGTAACAACCCCCTCTCCTGTAACATTAGCTATTGTAAAGCAAACTTTTTCTTCTCCGTTTATACCGATTCCTATCAATGAAGATCCATTCTTAATGAACACAGCGGTCTGCATTATACTTGCCGCTCTATTCAAGTTTTCTATTGACTGAGAGTGGATCACGGCTGTATGTCTGAATCCCTGTTCAATGAAAAGAGCCGTCTCCAGTGCATCTTCAAAGTCGTTTGCCTCAACTATAGGAACGATAGGCATTAAGAGTTCTTCTGTTACAAACGGATGCTCCTTAACTGCTTTTGTCACAATTATCTTTACAGGACCACTAAACGGGATCTGTGCTGCTTCAAGGATTTCTTCAGCACTCTTTCCTTCCATACCTCTGTTCATTTTCAGATCCTGATTAAGACACACTGTTGCTATTTTAAGAATCTCCTCTTCGTTGTCCGTATAGTAAGCACCGTTTTGTCTAAGTTCAGTTATGAATGCTCCCACCACTTCACGTTCTACTACAACACTCTTTTCGGTAATGCACATTATATTATTATCAAAAGATGCTCCGATTATAATATCCCTTGCAGCCTTTCCAAGATCTGCCGTCCGATCTACTATCGCTACGGGATTTGCCTGACCTGCAGCGATAACTCTTTTCGGAGCATTTAATGCGTTGTTTACAGTCCTTGTACCACCTGTAGCCACTACTAATGCGACATCCGGATGGCACATTATCTCATCCGTTATTGATTTTGTTACTCTCGTCATAGATGTTACGAGATTGTTTATTCCACAAATCCTGTAAATACTCTTATTTATAATATCGGCGACATAATTAGAAACTGCTACACATCTTGGATGTGGGATATGGATCACAGAGTTCCCTGCTGCAAGCATAGCTATTGTATTATTGATCAGCGTAGCGCATGGATTTGTTGCCGGCTGCAGTGCACATGCTACTCCATAAGATGCATTTTCATATAATGTCATTCCAGAATCACTTGTATGAACCTGTGTGACCAAATCTTCTACTCCCGGTGTATTGTTAATGGCAAAATACAGCTTTACTATTTTATCTTCAAGCTTACCCATCCCGGTTTGTTCTATTTCTCTTGACGCCATCGTATTTAATACGGCCATCAAATCCTTTCTAAGTTCTTTTATGATTTCTTTCCTGCTGTTTAATCCTACCTGCGAATAGGATTTAAATGCGATCTGTGACTCAAGAACTGTCTGATTTACAATGCTCATTCATAACCTCCCTGCTGTCTACAGTTTGACAAAAACACAAAAAGCCCATAAGAGTCTACTTCTGTATGACTCCTTATGGACTTCTTTGCCCTAAATTTACTCCGTTGCAAATTTATCAACTATTGATTTGTCTTGATTATTATCTTAGCTATGTCGCCGATTCTGCAACCCTTATCCATGGCTGCCTTTCTCATATATGAATACGCTTTTTCTTCGCTGAAATTGCGCTTCTTCATCAAGATATGTTTAGCTTTATCGACGTATTTACGCTCTTCGAGCGCTATCTTTGCTTTATCACGCTCCACACTGAGCTTTTCAAATTCTTTATGCTTAGCAATGGCTATCTCGATTGCCGGAATAAGAGATCCTTCATCTACTGGCTTTACAATATATCCCATCACTTCCGCTTCTGCAGCCTGACACGCGATTGCCTTATCTTTATATGCTGTTAGAATAAGCGTAAAACCTGCTAATTCCTCTTCATTGATTATTTTAGCTGCGTCTAAACCACTTACTACTGGCATATTAATATCTAAAATCACAAAATCAGGTCGTACTCTGCGACATAATTCTATTGCATCGTACCCGTCAGCTACACTTCCTACAACTTCATATCCATTGTTAGAAAGCAACTCTTCAAGATACAGCCTTACAATAGGTTCATCATCAGCTACTACTACACTGTACATATCGTCTCCATCTATTCTATAACACCGGCTGCTGAACCTGTTTTAATTTTACTCTCTTTCGATACTTTTGTCAATCCAATAAAATATTATAATATTGTTTACTCGCTAGTTTTTTTTAATTAACTATGATAAGATGCTTTTAAAGTTCATCATTTCGGAGGTAACTATGCGAGAATTAATAAGAAAATATACCGATTTAACAGAGTCTGATATTCTTGTTCTGGAGAGAACAGCGGAGATGATCCAGCCTTTTGCAGAACTTGCTGATAACGACATTTTTTTAAACTGCTTTGACAGAAGCGATGAATTCGCTGTTGTTGTTGCACACGGCAACCCAGTCACAAAGCAATCTCTTTACAAAGACAGTGTCATTGGCAAAATCGCACTTCCTGAAAACGAGCCCAGCCTTTTTATGTGCAAAAAAAATGGTGTACCTATTAGAGATTCAAAAGGCATCACACAGGAAAACAAGATAGTTGTACAAAAAGTCATTCCAATAAAAAATGACTCTAATACAATAATTGCCGTTCTCACGGAAGAGCAGGATGTCACAGACAGTCTTGACAAAGAGGAAACCATCAAGAATATATCTGAAGAAACGAAAAGTCACTCACCGATGAATTTTCCAAGCATGTCGGATCATGCCGCAGATTATGTCCGTGACGGCATTATTATTATAGACCAGAGCCTCAGGATCGCCTACATAAATCCCGAAGCTCAAAAAATATACAATAAACTTGGTCATGTCGATGATCTTGCAGGACTCCCTTTTTCAGCTGCTCTTTTCACACATAAAGAGGATGCCGACAGAATACTAAAAGGAGAAATTACCAGCATTGAAATCGAACAAAATGACAACTCATATTTAATTAAGTTTGAAGGTGCTGTAAATCATGCTACAAACGGGCTGTTCATGATTATTGAGGATCTGTCCGACATTAAAAACAAGGAACGCGAAATTGTGTATAAAGATGCCGCTGTTCGCGAAATGCATCACAGAATAAAAAACAACCTGCAGATCATCATAAGCATCCTTAATCTTCAAATCATCCGCAGTCAATGTGAAGAAACAAAAAAAGCACTTCTTGATAATGTCATGAGAATTAACAGCATTTCCATTATTCATGAAGCACTGATGACATCAGATTTTAACCAGGATCATTCGCTTAAAGAATTACTCAGTAGCATCATAGTCGGAACACAAGGCTACATTAACTTAGAAGATCGACACATCGAAATAAAAATTACAGGAGACGATATAATGATTCCTGCTGATAAAGGTATGGCTATCGTAATGGTAACTAACGAACTTATCACAAATTCGTTAAAACATGCCTTTAACAACAGTACATCAGGTGTTATCGAGATTGCAATTCAAAAAGGATCTTTATATACCACTTTAATTGTAAAGGATAATGGTAAGGGATTTATTTCAAACGGAGATACAAAACGAAAGAATCTTGGTTTCACAATTGTTCAATCCATGGTTAAAGAGAAACTTAAGGGCAATATAAAAATAAACAGCACCGAAAATGGTACTGTAGTAAGCTTTGATTTCAGAACAGATTCTATGTAAAGATTATAGTCTTTTTTGATTTCATTTCCGTCAGTTTTTAAGAATAACACCTTAAGAACTGACGGAAACAATTACTACCTAAACGCCTCCGAGCACCCTACTCCTCTTCCCGTTTCTCTGCCTCTTTCTCCGCAATCATCTCTTCCAGCAGCTCGTGATCGCCGTCTACGGATTCCAGAACGCGCTCGGCTTCTTCCAGCTGTCCTTCCTTAGCCAGCTCTTCGATATGCTTTTCATGGTCGAGAACGGAGATGCCGCCGTCTACCGCATCCACCAGAATGAAGTAGGTATATTC
>CAKRWZ010000010.1 GCA_934418295.1 uncultured Mediterraneibacter sp. | reverse complement strand
CTGCGACGTTTCGCTTAGGAGGCGAACCCTCTATCCTGCTGAGGTACTGGGACATTTTCAAAAATCTATTCAAATTTATCTAGTTATCATATCAAAAGGCGATTGCTCCAACTAGCCCTTAGGAGGCGAGTGCTCTATCCAGCTGAGCTATGACGACATACGATTTTGGGCTTAAAATATGGCTTTTTAGCCTCTTTAAGCCATCGGATCCGGTAACCGATTTTTTCTATTTTCAACCGGTAAAAATCCGGCGAAACCCCTTTTGTACACAGTAATAACACTTGTCCACAGCTAACAAAGTGTGGCAGTACAGCTTATCCATTAGGAAACGCTGGTTTTATCTGTTAAACTAAACGGATATTGCATGTATATTCTAACATTGCCCATCCGAAAAATCAAGTTTGGATTGTTTTTATTTTTCTATATTTTGTACTTTGAAAAACTAATTATACCAAATATATGTTTAAAAATTCAAATATCCTTGAAGCCATATAGTTGCCTTAAAACGTCGCCCGATATCCGGTTCCCCCAAAACCTCTTTTACCGGAACGCAGACATCAAAAATCAACTCATTCACATCTACCTTCAACTGATAAAGTTCTACACCTGTCAGCCGATTGATTGCTTTGTGAACCTCTAATATTTCTCCTAAGATGGAATATTGATCACATTCTACCCCATAAGGCATAATGTAGGTATCCACAATACTAAACACATCTTCCGATATCAATCTCCGGGATACTTTTGAATAAATATCGATATCATCCAATGTCAAGGTTTCGATAGCTGTCTGGTCACCATTCCGCGCAGCACTTAAAAGCTGTTTCCTCGTCTTTTGCTCTGCCGCCCGAGTCGCTTCTGTCACCTCATTTTTCATGACCGGAAACAGAATTTTTCCGGAATTTGCCAACCCTGAAAATGTCACCGTCATGCCCTTTTGCATAACAAATCCCAGCTGACATTCTTTCATATAGTCGATACCATTTTGTAAATAGAAAATCAGGCTGATCCCTACTTTTTCATCTTCGCATACACCAATATAAGACTCATTTTCAATTTTTCTTTCTACCGTTATTTCTGCATCAGAAGTAACCCCTTCCCCCGTAAAATAAGGAAAGTAGTAATCTGCTTCAAAATTTTCTCTTTCATCCAGTTCCCCGCAGAGAAAAATTCCTGCATTTTTTGCATATTCTTTCTGAAATTCACAGTAATCTGCTTCTTCGTTATAAGAAACAATGGTCTGATGGGTGAAAACAGTTTCCACCTCTTTTAAAATTTCTTTCAGCTGTTTTCTGGTACGAATTCCGTCAAACCCGATTGCTTTTAAATACTGATGCATAGTTTCCTGCCTTTTCTCTATTTTAAGATCTGCTCCCGCCTTTTACAAAAGACGGGAGCAGTTTTATTCTTTCCTGGTTTATTATATTACCATATCTTACTTTTTGGGAATCATAACTTCCATTCCGCCCATATATGGCTGCAAAACTTTCGGAATCTTTACGGAGCCGTCTTCCTGAAGATTGTTTTCCAGGAATGCGATCAACATTCTCGGCGGAGCAACCACTGTATTGTTCAAGGTGTGTGCAAAATATTTTCCGTCTTTTCCTTTTACGCGGATTCCAAGTCTTCTTGCCTGTGCATCTCCAAGGTTAGAGCAGCTTCCTACTTCAAAGTATTTTTTCTGTCTTGGAGACCATGCTTCTACGTCTACAGATTTTACTTTCAAATCTGCCAGATCTCCGGAACAGCATTCCAAAGTACGTACCGGAATATCCATGCTTCTGAAAAGATCTACTGTATTCTGCCACAATTTATCGTACCACATCGGGCTGTCTTCAGGCTTACATACTACGATCATTTCCTGTTTTTCAAACTGATGGATTCTGTAAACTCCTCTCTCCTCGATTCCGTGAGCACCTTTTTCTTTACGGAAGCATGGAGAATAGCTAGTCAACGTCTGCGGAAGCTGATCTTCCTCCAGCATGGTATCAATAAATTTTCCAATCATGGAATGCTCGCTGGTTCCGATCAGATAAAGATCTTCTCCTTCGATCTTGTACATCATCGCGTCCATCTCAGCAAAACTCATAACTCCTGTTACAACTTCACTTCTGATCATAAACGGAGGAATACAGTAGGTAAATCCTCTGTTGATCATGAAATCTCTTGCATAAGAAATGATTGAAGAATGCAGTCTTGCAACATCTCCCATCAAATAGTAGAAACCGTTTCCTGCAACTTTTCTTGCGCTGTCCAGATCGATTCCGTTAAATCTTTCCATAATTTCTGTATGATACGGCACTTCAAAATCCGGAACGACCGGCTCACCAAAACGCTCTGCTTCTACATTTTCACTGTCATCTTTACCGATTGGTACAGACGGATCAATGATATTCGGAATCGTCATCATGATCTTTTTGATTCTTGCTTCCACTTCTTTTTCTTCTGTAGAAAGTGTTTCGATTTTCTCTGCACTTTCGGAAACCAAACGTTTTACTTCTTCTGCTTCTTCTTTTTTACCCTGCGCCATAAGTCCGCCGATCTCTTTGGATCTCTTGTTCTTTTCTGCTCTCAGCGCTTCTACTTCCTGTTTGATTTCTCGGTTTCTCTCATCCAGTTTTAAAACTTCATCCACCAGTGGAAGTTTATCATCCTGGAATTTATTCTGGATATTTTTCTTTACAATATCCGGGTTTGCTCTTACAAATTTAATGTCTAACATTTTTATCCTCCTTAATTCTTATCATGGTCGCCCATGTCTATTCCATATTCTTCCTGATACACTGCTTTTTCAAGAGATTCTGCTTCTTCCTCCGAAAGTTCGATATAGCTCTCTCCATTTACGATTTCTTTTATATAAGTATAGCAGCCTTCTCTGCTGTGCATCGCATTTATAACCCATCCGTTATTTTTACCGTCCAGCATCGCAAGGGCAAAACTCAGGCTTCCGCCCATCTCATGAAACGCATCGTATTTGACAATTCCCGTCTTTTGATACTTTGTCTCCAATATTTTGCTGATTTTTTTGATATCCTGTCGGTTTTGCCGGACAACTGCTTTCAGATTATCTACACTGTCAAGCTGATCTAACATGCTTTCTTCCAGTGTTTTTCCATCTTTTCCTCTCATAAAAGAAGAATAACTGTTTTTCAATCTCTTATACTTCATATTGATATTTGCCAGTATTACAAATACTATAATCTGTATTGCAAATAGACCACTTATCAATAGTATCGAGATCTTATCCATTCAAATCAACTCCTTTATTCTGCCGTCTCCATAAGTAAATCAAAAATTCTTTCCAGTTCTTCTTCTGAATAATATTCGATCTCTATTTTACCTTTTCCATTTTTTTTCGGATTGATACTTACCTTTGTACCGATCACATTTTTCAGTTTTTCTTCCAAATCCGTATAGATAAAACTTTTATGGTCTGATGCAGGATCTTTTTCTTCTTTTTTAGGTGCCTTCAGCATTTTGATCAGTTTTTCTGTTTCTCGAACGCTCAGTTTTTCATCAAATATTTTCTGAGCTAACATAAGCTGCTGCTCTTTATCTTCGATTGCCAAGAGAGCTCTTGCATGTCCGGTCGAAATCATATCTGAAATCACCATCTGCTGTACTTGTTCATCCAATTTTAAAAGTCTCATAGAATTTGTGACAGCTGTTCTGCTTTTTGATACACGCTCTGCTACTTCATCCTGTTTTAAATGGAATTCCTCCAGCAGCTTTTTATAAGCCATAGCTTCTTCAATCGGGTTCAGATTTTCTCTTTGAATATTCTCGATCAAAGAAATTTCTAAAATTTCCTGTTCTGAAAATTCCTTTATAATTACCGGAACTTCTTTCAAACCTGCCAGTTTAGAAGCTCTCCATCTTCTCTCACCGGCAATGATCTCATAATAATCTTTTTTCTTCTGTACGATTAAGGGCTGCAAAACGCCATATTGTTTGATAGAATCTGCTAATTCTAACAATGCATCTTCATCAAAATCTTTTCTTGGCTGTTCTCTGTTTGGCTCTATGGAAGAAAGTTTTAACATGACAGCACCCGATGCTTCCACTTTTTCCTCTTTATTGTTTTTGTTGTCGCTTTGAGCAGCCTTTTCAGCAGTCTTTCCAACGGCTTTATTTGGAATAAGACTGTCCAACCCTTTTCCCAGACCGCTTTTCTTTACTGCCATTCTTCTTCTCCTTTATGAATCACTTCTTCTGCTAACATCTTATAGCTTACTGCGCCCGTCGATTTCGGATCATATAAATTGATCGGCATTCCATAACTAGGTGCTTCTGCCAATCTTATATTTCTCGGAATAATCGTTTTATATATATTCTGATTTAAATTATCCTTTACATTTTCTACTACTTGAAGCGACAGATTTGTTCTGGCGTCATACATAGTGAAAACAACCCCTTCTATCGTCAGATCAGAATTCAATCTTTCCTGAACCAACTCTATGGTATGGATAAGCTGACTAAGTCCCTCCAACGCATAATATTCACACTGAATTGGCACGATCACCGAATCAGCCGTAGTCATTGCATTGATCGTCAGCATACTAAGTGCCGGAGGACAATCGATAATTACAAAATCATACTGATCTTTTATTTTATCAATTTGTCTTTTTACGACATATTCTTTTTCTTCCACATCCATCAATTCTATTTCCGCTGCTGATAAATTTATATCCGATGGAATAACATCCAAATTTTCAAGCACATTTTTATAAATGCACTCTTCTACCGGACACTCTCCGATCATTAAAGTATAAACACTATTTTCAATATCACTCTTATTGATTCCCAGACCACTGCTCATATTACCCTGCGGATCCATGTCAAGTGCCAATACTTTTTTACCACATTCTGCCAAAGCAGCTGATAAATTTATTGCTGTTGTTGTCTTTCCAACTCCACCCTTTTGATTGGTAATAGCAATCACTCTTTTCATCTCATACTCCCCTTTCTGATTGCTTTTCTATTATATCATACTCCCTTTTATCTTTCATGACTTTTTTATAATTTACAAAATTTTCTTATTCACCTGATAGAATTCAATATAAAATATAATATTTTCATCAATGTTTCACGTGAAACATTTTGTTTTACCTATTTTATTTATTCTGCTTTTTATTCAATGTTTCACGTGAAACATTTCTCCACCCACAATCATCCGGTAAAAAATTCTAGTAAACCTTTTTAGTTTCATCTTCTACATCCGACTTTCTTTTACCTTTTCTATGTAGTATAATAAAAAATATAAATTTCAAAATATTACAGAAAGCAGGTGTTTATATATGTCTAAGAAAAAAAATCTTTTACTTTTTTCTTTTTTAGCAACAGCCGCCGGAATTACGATACATCTTATAAACAATTCTATAGAAGAAGATGCTTTAAACAATAAGCACTTATTAAAATCAACTGATAATAACTATTACTCTTGGAAACTTGGAAAAATTTATTATGAAAAGCATGGAGAGGGCTCTCCGCTTCTTCTCATACACGATTTAAATTCTTGCAGTTCTTCCTATGAGTGGAATAAGTTGGTTCATTTTTTATCTAAAACAAATACAGTTTATGTTTTAGATCTTCTTGGCTGCGGACGCTCCGAAAAACCAAATATGTTATATACAAGTTTCATTTATACAGAGATGATAGCTTTTTTCATTAAAGATGTAATAAAAGAAAAAACAAATATCATTGTAACAGGAAATAGCTGTCCTTTTGTTTCTATGCTTGCTTCTAAGGAAAAAAATCTTGTTGATCAGATCATTATGATCAATCCGGTTGATTTGGAAACGTTTTCTCAGGTTCCTTCCTTAAAGGATAAGATACTTCAAACATTTATCACCCTTCCTGTTATCGGAACTTTTGTTTACAATATGTATATAAGAAAAACCCGTATTTCATCTGTTTTCCATAATTTTTATTTTGAAGATCCTACCAAAATAACTTCAGATGACATTGATGCTTATTACAAAGCTCCTCATTTAAAAAATACCGGATCCAAATATTTATTCTCAAGTATTATTTCCGGTTATATCAAACAAAATATTTATCACTGTCTCAAACAGACAGATGCCCTAATTTCTATTTTATACAGTGATTGTTTTGAAAATAATGATTCGATTATTGCTGACTATCAGAAAGCAATACCAGATGCAAAATGTATTAAAATTAAAAATGCAAAGTATTTACCACAATTAGAAGTTCCGGAAACAGTAGAAGAAAAAATCGAAGAAATTTTAGGATTGTAAACACAGACAATCCCTAAACACAAACTTCCAGATAAATTTATTGATTAGTGGTCGTCAAATATTACCATGCAATTACCGACAGCTTCCTCCGGATGCATGGCAACTAAAAAAGATCCACTGGATCTTTTTGTCGTATGCTTGGCAACAAAAAACAGGAGAGATTTTTTGATCTCTCCTGTTTTTCTTTCCAAACAATATTCAGGTAATATTATTTTTTTATCGCAATGCTTTTTAAGAACAAGTTTTTTACTTTAACGGCTTTTTTAAAGGAACTCCTGCTTTTCTCGGATATTTATCCGGTGTAGCTTCTATTTTATCGATTCTTACAAAGCTTCTTCCTATTTTTGTTTCCGGAAGCTGAAATTTTACAACTTTTTCTATTTTTCCGCCTAATGTCTGAATAGCCGCTTCAGATTTTTCAATTTCTTCCTCTGCCGCATCAGATTTGTAGGAAATAAAGCTTCCTCCTACTTTGACATACGGAAGACAATATTCACTCAAGACGGAAAGATCCGCTACTGCTCTGGAAACACCAAGATCATAACTTTCTCTGTATTGTTTATCTTTCGCAAAATCTTCTGCTCGTCCGTGGATCATTTCCACTTTTTCTAATCCAAGCTTTTTCACAACCTCATTTAAAAATCCGATTCTTTTTTTCAAAGAATCCAATAAAGTAATCTGTAAATGTGGATAAGCTATTTTTATTGGGATCCCCGGAAAACCTGCTCCCGTTCCGATATCGATCACTTTTTTTGTTTTTTGAAGATCGATTACTTTTATCAGAGAAAGACTGTCTAAAAAATGTTTTTCATATACATCCTCGTATTCTGTCAACCCTGTCAGATTCATTACCTTGTTCCATTGGATCAACAATTCATAATACTCGGACAATTGCTGTAATTGTTTTTCCGACAATTCTATTTTTAACTCTTTCAACTGTTTTTCAAATTTTAAATCAACTGCTTTTCTTTTTTCCATTTTTTCACTGTCTTTTCCCTTTATCCGTTATTTCTGATAACTTTCCAAATATACCAACAAAACTGCTATATCTGCAGGAGAAACTCCTGAAATTCTCGAAGCCTGGCCGATAGAAGACGGTTTTATTTCTGAAAGCTTTTGCTTTGCCTCTGTTCGAAGACTTGCTACCTTATTATAGTCAATTTTCTCCGGTATTCGTTTGCTTTCCAATTTTTTAAACTGTTCTACCTGTCTTTCCTGCCTTTTGATATATCCTTCATATTTTAAATTTATATTTATTTCCTCTACAATATCTTGTTTTAATTCCGGTCTATTTTTATCTACAAATACCAAATCCTGATATTTTAATTCTGGTCTTCTGATCAAGTCTGCAAGAGTCGAACCGGAAGTAAGGGGGGTACTGTTTTTTTCCTTCAAAAGATTTTGTATTTCCTCTGTAGGTCCGATATTCGTATGTTCCAAACGCTCTATTTCTTCTTTGATCTTCTTCTCTTTTTCCAAAAGATTTTGATATCTTTCTTCATCGATCAAACCAATTTCATAACCGATCTCCGTAAGTCTCTGATCCGCATTATCCTGTCTTAACAGCAATCTGTATTCTGCCCTGGAAGTCATCATACGGTAAGGTTCATGATTTTCTTTGGTTACAAGGTCATCGATCAAAACTCCGATATAAGCCTGTGAACGATCTAAAATGATTCCTTCTTTTCCCTGAAGTTTTCTTGCCGCATTGATTCCTGCAACCAGACCTTGTGCTGCTGCTTCTTCGTAACCGGAACTTCCGTTAAACTGTCCTCCGCTGAAAAGCCCTTCCACATTTTTAAATTCCAGAGTCTGTTTTAACTGTCTTGCATCAATACAGTCATATTCGATCGCATAGGCATTTCTCACGATTTTTACATTTTCCAAACCTTTTACACTGCGGTACATCGCATATTGGACATCCTCCGGCAAAGAAGAAGACATCCCTCCCACATACATTTCGGTTGTGTGAAGTCCTTCCGGTTCGATAAAGACCTGATGTCTGTTTTTATCGGCAAATTTTACGACTTTATCTTCGATAGAAGGACAATATCTCGGTCCTGTTCCCTCTATAATACCGGAATAAAGCGGAGACCGGTCCAGATTTTCCCGAATGATCTCATGGGTTTTTTCATTGGTATACGTAAGCCAGCAGGAAGCCTGTTCTTTCTGGATATCTTCCGGGTCAGTTGTAAAAGAAAACGGTACGATTCTCTCGTCTCCAAACTGTTCTTCCATCTGAGAAAAATCAATGGAGTTTCTGTCTACCCTAGCTGGCGTACCTGTTTTAAAACGGTACATTTTTATTCCAAGTTTTCTCAGAGAATCTGTCAGATAATTAGCCGGCTGTAATCCATTTGGGCCTGTCGGCGTACTGACATCTCCGTAAATACAACGTGCTCTCAAATAGGTTCCTGTACAAAGGACAACACATTTACAGCTGTAAATTGCTCCTGAATACGTCTGAACCCCTGTTATTTTTCCGTTTTCCGTCAAAAGATCTGTCACTTCCATCTGGCGGATTTCCAAATTTTCCTGTTTCTGCAAAACTTCCCGCATAGTACGGCTATATTCTGCCTTATCTGCCTGTGCGCGAAGAGAATGTACGGCAGGGCCTTTGGACTTATTCAACATCTTAGATTGAATAAACGTCCTGTCGATCACTTTTCCCATTTCGCCTCCCAGGGCATCGATTTCTCTTACCAGGTGACCTTTGGAAGTTCCGCCGATATTCGGATTACAAGGCATCATAGCAATGCTGTCCACACTTACCGTAAACAGTATCGTTCGAAAACCAAGTCTCGAACATGCCAAAGCTGCTTCACATCCCGCATGTCCGGCACCTACCACTGCAACATCATAATGATCTTTATTTTCCCACACAGAATTTGCTGAATATTTCATTTACCAAATCTTCTCCTATCAATTCACCGGTTATACTTCCCAATCTTTCATAAGCATCCATCAGATCAATGGAATAAAAATCTTCCGGAAGCCCTGCATTTATACTGTCTGTCACTCTGCGCAGACTATCCTGCGTTTTTTTCAGTGCATCTTTCTGCCTGATATTGGTGATATATATTTCATTGTGGAATTGGATGTCTCCATGGAAAAACATTTCTTTTAATTGCTCTTCCAAAAAATCCAGACCTTCCTTATTTTTAGCAGAAATTTCCAGAACAGGAATTTTTTTCAGTTGTTCTATTTTTTCTGTATCTTTTGCAGACAAATTTTCCTGCTCCATCCATTCTTTCCGGAATGCTTCTTTTGTCAATCTTTTTTCCAGATCAGATTTATTTAACAATACAATCACATTTTTTCTGTCCAGGATCAGATCCAATATTTCTGCATCATTTTCATTCAAATCTCCTGAAGAATCTGCCACATATAAAATAAGATCTGCATTTTTCGCATATTCTTTTGCCTTCTCGACCCCGATCTGTTCGATCAGATCTTCTGATTGTCGGATTCCGGCTGTATCAATCACGTTCAGGCACAATCCATGCAATGTGATTCTTTCTTCCAGAATATCCCGGGTAGTACCTTCTATATCAGTTACGATGGCTCTTTCTCTTCCTGACAACGCATTTAAAAGAGAAGATTTTCCTGCATTCGGTCTTCCCAGTATTACCGTCTGTATCCCGTCTTTTATGATCCGGCCTTGTTCGGAAGAATCCAAAAGAAGATCAATTTCTTTTATCATTTCAAGAACAATTTCTTTTAATTTCACCCCATATCCATCAATACTGATATGCTCCGGATCATCTAATGCCGTTTCTATAAAAGCAGTTTCGTAAATAATTTTATTTCTTAATTCAATTATTTTATTTTTTATATTTCCTTTTAATTGCTCAACAGAACTTTTTAACGCATATTCTCCTTCTGCCTGGATCACATCCATTACTGCCTCTGCCTGGGAAAGATCCATCTTTCCGTTTAAAAAAGCTCTTTTCGTAAATTCGCCCGGTTCTGCAAGACGTGCTCCTGCTTTTATAACGGTCTCTAAAACTCTTTTTATAACATAAGTACCGCCATGGCAATTGATCTCTACCGTATCTTCCCCCGTATAAGTTCCCGGACCTCTCATCAGCATGACCAATACTTCGTCTATCGTTTCCTCCCCATCTACAATATAGCCATGCTGTATCGTGTGGCTTTCTGCCCAAAGAATTGATTTTTTTCCTTTGTATATCCGATCTGCCGTTTCAAAGGCGTCCTGTCCCGTGATCCTGACGATTCCTATCCCGGAATTTGTCATCCCCGTTGATACTGCAGCAATCGTATCATTTTGAATCATTCCACTGATCTCCTTTTTTATATCCAGAATATTATAGATGAATTTGAAAAGAAAGTAAATAAAAGCGCTATAAATACAATCGTATCCATAACGCTTTCATTTTTATTTTTGATTATCTGTTCAAAGTAACAACAACTTTTCTGTAAGGTTCTTCCCCTTCACTGTGAGTGCTTACCTTTGGATCCGACTGCAATACTGCATGAATAATTCTTCTCTCATAAGGATTCATCGGCTCAAGGGCAACTGCTCTTCTCGTTTTCTTCACTTTATAAGCAATGTTCTTAGCCAAATGTTCCAGAGTTGCTTTTCTTCTTGCACGATAATTTTCTGTATCCAGTTTTACTCTTACATATCCGTCCTGCTGCTTATTGGCAACGCGGTTCGCAAGATACTGGAGAGAATCCAAAGTCTGCCCTCTTTTTCCGATCAGGATTCCCATGTTATCGCCCTTCATTTCAATGCTGAGGGAACCATCTTCATCCACTGCAGAAGTGATTTCTACTTCCATCTCCATAGCTTTCAGAACATCTTTCAAAAACTCTTCTACGACTTTTACTGTATGTTCTTCAACAGGAGCCAATTCTTTCTCATGGATTTCCGGAGCAGGAATTTCTTTCTTCGGATATTCTTTTTTTTCTGTATTTCTTCTCTCGTTGTCTCTTCTTCCGTGATCTTTCTTTTCTGTATGGCGTTTCTTTTCATGGAAAGGCTTTTCCGGAAACTCTTCCTTTTCCATTTTAATCGTACTTTCTTTAAACTCTTTGAGGATATCCTCTACAGGTTCTTCCTCTTTTTCCTCTTTTTTTCTTGCCTCTATTACAGCTTGTTTACATCCTATTCCAAGAAATCCGGAACTTCCTTTTTCAATTACTTCATATTCAAGTTTATCGCTTGTAACTCCCAGCTGAATCAAAGCTTCTGTAATCGCATCATCCACTGTTTTGGCTGATACTCTGATACTTCTGTTCATCTCTGTCCCATCCTTCCCGATCAATCCTTAGAATCTTCCTTTGAATCTTTCTTTTCTTCTTCAACAACAGCCTCTTCTTTCTTTCCGCTGTTGTATCTGCTTACCATACCTGCTTTTGCGGCAAGAGAGCCTGGTTTTGCATGCTGGATATATTCTTCTGCTTTTCTGATTTTTTCTTCTTTTTCTTTATCAGAAATACCTTTGTTGATATTTCTTGTTTTAGCTGTAGCCATACGATTCAGCTCTGCAGCATTGATTCCCTTTTTCGCACGTTTCTTTGCAGCTTTTTCTTTATTTTTTGCAATGATATCTTCCATCGGGATCTTACTTAAATGTTTGTTGATTACAATCTGCTGTACACATCTTACCAATGCACTTACAAACCAGTAAAGACCGATACCTGCCGGCATTGTAAAACAGAAAAACACAGAAATCAAAGGCATTGTGTAAGTCATAGTCTTCATAGAACTTGCCATAGCATCTCCGTCACTTGCCGTGCTTTGCTGAGGCTGCAGCTTCATACTCAAAAATTGAGATACGCCTGCAAGGATCGGAATACTCAGTCCCAACAGCAATCCTTTAAAATCAAAAGGATTCAATGCATTGGAAACCATGGTAAACGGTGCCTCTGCTATATTGATTCCAAAAAAACTGTTCAGATGGCTCAATGTATTGGTAGTAGAACGAACCGTTTCCTCCAAAGAAGGCATCTTAGATACCAGTTTGTCCCATGTAGAATCCTGGAATTTATACAAAACATCAATAATTGTATCCTTTTTAGAATAATCGTAAGCACTTGGGCTCATCAGAACCGGTTTTGCAGAACCAATGGTTTCCATAATCTTCTGCCATCCGCCTGTAGCCATAATTTTTTCTACAATCGGCTCATAAACTGCTTTTACACTCTGTACATATTTCGGAATATTCTGAATCACCGGATAAAGTGCAAACAAAAGCGGAAACTGGATCAAAAGAGGAAGACATCCTCCTGTCGGAGAAGTTCCGTATTTTTCATATACGGCCTGAAGCTCTTCCTGCTGCTTCATCATAGAAGTCTGGTCTTTTTTTCCCTTGTATTTTTTTGAAATCTTCTGAAGCTCAGGATTCATGATCGAAGACATTCTGGAAAATTTCTGTTGTTTAATCGTAAGAGGAATCATCAAGGTATAAATAATGATCGTAAAAAGAATAATACTGAGACCTATGCTCTGGATTCCGATTTTATCCAGACAATCATAGATAAAGTTCATGATAATTCCAAAAAGATATGCAATCTGTTTTATAATCGGCCAATCGCCGACACCAGCTGCCAAAATACCGTTCATATACTCTGCCTCCTTATGGTACCGGATCGTACCCTCCTTTTGCAAATGGGTTACAACGTAAAATCCGCCATATCGTCAACATTCCTCCTTTTATCGCACCATACTTTTCAATTGCTTCGATTGCATACTGCGAGCAGGTAGGAATATAGATACAATGATACCGCCTTTTAAGTGGTGACAAATATTTCTGATAACATCGAACCAGGCCTATCAAAAGCCTCTTCATCTACGTCACTCCCTCATATATATGTTATGAAGTCTTCCAAGGTGGATCACTGCACTTTCCATTTCACGATAATTAATCTCTTTGGCAGCGGGCCTTGCTATAACAACAATATCCAATCCACTCCTGAAATTTTCTTCTTGTAATCTGTATACTTCTCTGATCAATCTGGTCAGATGATGTCTGACGACACTGTTCCCGACTTTTTTTCCGACAGCAATCCCAATTCTGTTTCTATCGGAATCATTTTTCAAAATATACATGACAAGATACTTATTTGCATAAGATTTTCCTTTGTGATAAACCATTTGAAAATCTCTCGTTTTTTTTAAAGATTCTGAAAATATCATTCTTCATTACTCCTGAAAAACATTTTTTACTGCCGTATCAAAATATTTTTCTATAGAAGAAAAGGCCACATATATGCGGCCTACGCTGATAATACTTTTCTTCCTTTTGCACGTCTGGAAGCCAATACTTTTCTTCCGCCCGGTGTGCTCATTCTTGCACGAAATCCATGAACTTTTGATCTGGATCTTTTTTTCGGCTGAAATGTCATTTTCATATATATACACCTCAATTCTTTTTCAATTTTATCCTAAAGACACTGCTCTTTATTATATTTAAAAAATGCTTTAAAGTCAAGCAAAATGCCTTATTTTCGAAAAAAAAAGTCCTCGCAAAGGTTATTTTAATTGCTTATATAATCGTTTTGATGTAAAATATAGAAGAGAGATTTTTACCCATCTCTCTATTATAATGATTTTATCAAAAACCAGGGAGCACTACAGATGAATATAGTAAAAGAAAATTGGGAAGAAATTCTTCAGAAAATGAGAGTTGAATACTGTACTTCCAATATTTCTTATACCACATGGATTAAACCCCTAAAGGTATTTGAAGTTAAGGATAATACAGTTTTTATTTTTGTTTCTCTGAAAGCCAGCATTGACCATATACAGGAAAAATATCTGCTTCCTTTCCGTGTCTGCATTGCAGAGGTCACAGGACACGAATACGAAGTAGAATTCGTGACGGAAGATACCATAGAAAACAAAGACGACAGCATGATTTCCGCAAAAAAACCGGACAAATTTCTTATTGAAAAGACAAACCTGAATGAAAAGTACACCTTTGAAACATTCGTTGTCGGAAACAATAATAAATTTGCCCATGCAGCTTCTCTTGCAGTTGCAGAATCTCCCGGAAAAATCTACAATCCTCTGTTCATCTACGGAGGTGTCGGTCTTGGCAAGACCCATCTGATGCATTCGATCGCACACTTTATTTTGGAAAACGATCCTTCCAAAAAGGTATTATATACGACCAGTGAAACTTTCACCAACGAGTTGATCGATGCTTTGAAAAGAGGCCGCAAAGACAATGAAAATGCAATGACTGCATTTCGTGAAAAATACAGAAACATCGATGTTCTTCTAATCGATGACATTCAGTTTATCATCGGAAAAGAAAGTACACAGGAAGAATTTTTCCACACCTTCAATCATTTGCACGGTTCCGGAAAGCAGATCATTATTTCCAGTGATAAGCCTCCGAAAGATATCGTGACACTTGAATCCCGATTCCGAAGCCGTTTCGAGTGTGGACTGATCGCAGATATTTCAGCGCCGGATTATGAGACAAGGATGGCCATTCTCCGTAAAAAAGAAGAATTGGACAATCTGAAGCAGTATCACATTCCGGATGATGTACTTCAATATATCGCAAACAACATCAAATCCAATATCCGTGAACTGGAAGGTTCACTAAACAAACTGATCGCACTGGCCGTTTTGGAGAAAAAGCCAATCGATATCAATCTTGCTTCCGATGCTTTGAAAGATATCATTTCTCCGGATAAAAACCGTGTGATCACTCCGGAAAACATCATCAATACTGTGGCGGAGCATTACGATATTTCTCCGGAAGACCTCCGGGGCAAAAAAAGAAATTCCGAAATTGTTCTTCCGAGACAAATCGCTATGTATCTGTGCAAAGTAATGACGGACGTTCCGTTGAAAGCAATCGGAATCGAGCTTGGTGGAAAAGATCATGCAACTGTAAGTCATGGTGTGAATAAAATTGAAAAATCCATGCAGGAAGATGAAGCCTTAAAAAATACTGTAAATATCATTAAAAAGAAGATAAATCCATTTTGATAAATTTTTTGCTTTTTAATTTTATCCACAGTTTCTTCCGGTTATCCACTTTATGATTTTCTGAAATATGGAAAACTTTTTCCGGTATTTTCATGAGATGGATATCCCTGTGGAAAACTTTGTGATAATTTACGGACAGGCTGTGGAAAACTTTTTAACTTAAAAAATCATAAAGTTTTCCATCCTTTATCCTCATTTAATTTTTTAGTTTTCATCTGATTTTTCAATATGGACAATCCTTTATTTTTCAAGGGGTTCAGATACTTATAAACAAATCCACACGCCCTACTAAGGATACGTCTTAATTTATTATATATATCTTTAAATCCAAATCACGAAAGGAGTTTTTCACATGAAGATCATTTGTCCAAAATCAGTTCTTGTAAAAGGTGTCGGCATCGTTTCTAAAGCAGTTCCTTCTAAAACAACAATGCCGATCATGGAATGTATTTTGATCAACGCATCTGCAGACGTTATTAAACTGACTGCAAATGATATGGAACTTGGAATAGAAACTACTATAGAAGGGGAAATCATAGAAAGAGGAATTATTGCTCTGAATGCAAGGATTTTCTCGGAGATTGTAAGAAAGCTTCCTGACAGTGAAGTGACGATTTCAACAGACGATCAAAACCAGACATTGATCACTTGTGAAAAAGCAAAATTTAACATCGCAGCTCTTTCAGGTGAAGATTTTTCTTATCTTCCTTTGTTGGAAAGAGAGGATAAAATCAGCCTTTCTGAATTTACATTGAAAGAGGTAGTACGCCAGACTATCTTTTCTATCGCTGCAAACGATACGAATCAGATGATGACAGGTGAGCTTTTCCAGATAGAAGATAATGTGCTGAAAGTGGTTTCTCTGGATGGACATCGTATTTCGATCCGCAAGATTGAATTAAAAGATTCTTATGAACCTAAAAAAGTAATCGTTCCCGGAAAAACTTTGATCGAGATCAGTAAAATCATCGGAGGAGAAGCTGACAAAACTGTGGATATCTCCTTTACAAAAAATCACATCATGTTTGAATTTGATCAGACAGTGGTAGTGTCCAGATTGATAGAAGGTGAGTATTTCCGGATCGATCAGATGCTTTCCAGTGATTACGAAACAAAAGTAAAAATCAATAAGAAAGAACTTCTGGATTGTATCGATCGTGCAACGCTTTTGATCAAAGAAGGCGATAAGAAGCCGATCATCATGAACATCTTAGATGAATCGATGGAATTAAAGATCAAATCACAGATCGGTACGATGGATGAAGAAATTTACATCACAAAAGACGGAAAAGATCTGATGATCGGATTTAATCCGAAATTTCTGATAGATGCGCTTCGTGTGATTGATGATGAAGAAGTAGATCTTTATTTCATGAATGCAAAAGCGCCTTGCTTCATTAAGGACGAAGAACAAAGTTATATTTACCTGATTCTTCCGGTCAACTTTAATGCGTCTGCAATCTAAAAAAGATGAAATTATAGAGGAGAATGAGCAGGATGATCCAGATAAAATTAAAAGAGGGGGAACTGTTTATCAAACTTGGGCAGGCTTTGAAAGCGGCTGATCTGGTGGGATCAGGTGCAGAGGCAAAAGAAGTGATCCAGGGTGGAGAAGTACTGGTAAACGGTGAAACGGATCTGAGAAGAGGCCGTAAGCTTTATAAGGATGATATGGTTTCTTTTAACGGAGAAGAGATTAAGATCACAGAATGATAAATTATGATTGTAAAGTCTTTAAAGTTGAAAAATTACAGAAATTATGAATATTTGAATATGGAATTCGGCTCTGAGACGAATATCTTGTACGGGGACAATGCACAGGGAAAAACGAATATCTTGGAAGCCTTGTATTTGTCCGGGACTACAAAGTCTCACCGCGGAACGAAAGAAAAAGATATAATTCGCTTTGGAAAGGAAGAAGCCCATATAGAGACGAGGGTGGAAAAAAGAGGGATTCCTTTTCAGATCGATATGCATTTGAAAAAAAATGCTGCGAAGGGGATCGCGGTGAATAAAATTCCGCTGAAAAAGGCGGGAGAACTGTTTGGAATTATTCATTTTGTGCTGTTTTCACCAGAGGATCTAAATATTATCAAAGAAGGACCTGCAGGGAGAAGAAGATTTATGGATCTGGAATTATCCCAGCTGGACAAGGTATATCTGAACAATTTAAGTAATTACAATAAGACTTTAAATCAGAGGAATGCCCTTTTGAAAGAGATAGCATATCAGGAAAAAGGACAGGAGCTGTTGGGTATATTGGATCTGCAATTGATTCAATATGGAAATAAAATAATGGAAAGCAGAAGAAAATTTGTTGACAAAATAAACAAAATAATTTCTGATATACATTATAAATTAACTGGTGGTGCGGAAAAAATACGGATCACTTATGAAAAAAACATCGGAGACATGCCTTTTGAGCAGGCTTTGGAGAAAAACAGAGAAAAGGATATCCGTATGAAAAGTACAACATCAGGACCGCACAGAGACGATTTGTGCTTTTTTACATGTGGGATGGATATCCGAAAATTTGGCTCCCAGGGTCAGCAGAGGACAGCTGCTCTTTCTTTGAAACTGTCAGAGATAGAGCTTGTAAAAAAAGTGATAAGAGATACACCGGTTTTGCTGTTAGATGATGTTTTGTCTGAATTGGATAAAAACAGGCAAGAATATTTATTGGACAGCATTCATGATATACAGACGATCATTACTTGTACGGGATTGGATGAATTTGTAAATCATCGTTTTGAAATTGATCAGGTTTTTCTTATAAAGAATGGAAGCGTTTTGGAAGAAAAGTAGGAGGTTTTCAATATGGGTGCAACAGGTACAGAATTTGACTCAGAATATGGAGCGGATCAGATCCAGATATTGGAAGGATTGGAAGCTGTCCGCAAACGGCCCGGCATGTATATCGGAAGTACATCATTGAGAGGACTTCACCATCTGGTATATGAGATCGTGGACAATTCTGTGGATGAGGCATTGGCAGGATACTGTGATACGATCCAGGTTATGATCAACCCGGATAATTCTGTGACCGTACAGGATAACGGACGAGGAATTCCGGTAGGGATCAACCATAAAGCAGGGCTTCCGGCTGTGGAAGTTGTCTTTACAGTCCTGCATGCGGGTGGAAAATTCGGCGGAGGAGGATATAAAGTTTCCGGTGGTCTTCACGGTGTAGGTGCGTCTGTCGTTAATGCGCTTTCAGAGTGGCTGGAAGTTGAAATCTGTCATAAAGGAGAGGTTTATAAACAGCGTTATGAAAGAGGAAAAGTAGTCTATAAGCTGAAAGTAGTCGGAACTTGTTCGGAAGAACAGACCGGAACGAGAGTTACTTTTCTTCCGGATAAAGAAATTTTTGAAGATACCGTTTTCGAATATAATACATTAAAACAGCGTCTCAGAGAGATGGCATTCCTGACAAAGGGGTTGAAGATCGTGTTGACGGATCTCAGAGAAGAAGAGCCTGTTGAGACGAAATTCCATTATGAAGGCGGAATTAAAGAATTTGTCCAGTATTTGAATAAAAGCACGACTCCTCTTTATGAGCAGATTATTTACTGCGAAGGAGAGAAAGATGGTGTGATCGTTGAGATTGCCATGCAGCACAACGATTCTTATTCCGACAATACGTATGGCTTCGTAAACAACATTACGACCCCTGAGGGCGGAACCCACGTGGTGGGCTTTCGAAATGCCCTGACGAAAACATTCAATGATTATGCAAGAAAGAATAAGCTTTTGAAGGACAGTGAACCTAATCTGACAGGGGAGGATATCAGAGAAGGTCTTACTGCGATTATCAGTGTAAAAATACAGGATCCTCAATTTGAGGGTCAGACGAAGCAAAAATTGGGAAACAGCGAGGCACGCTGGGCAGTAGACAGTATTGTAAGCACACAGCTGGAGATTTTCCTGGAGCAGAATCCTTCTGTGGCAAAGATTACGGTGGAGAAGTCTGTGATGGCGCAGCGGGCCAGAGAAGCCGCCAGAAAGGCGCGAGATTTGACCAGAAGAAAATCGGCGTTGGAGGGATCTTCTCTTCCCGGAAAACTGGCAGATTGTTCAGATAAAGATCCTGTGAATTGTGAAATTTACATCGTAGAGGGTGATTCTGCGGGGGGCTCGGCAAAGACGGCCAGAGATCGTGCCACACAGGCAATCCTTCCTCTGAGAGGAAAGATCCTGAATGTGGAAAAAGCAAGATTAGACCGTATTTATACGAATGCAGAGATCAAAGCGATGATCACGGCTTTCGGAACTGGTATCCATGAGGATTTTGATATTTCAAAACTGAGATATCATAAAATTATCATCATGACCGATGCCGACGTGGATGGTGCTCATATAAGTACCCTTTTGCTTACGTTTTTATACAGATTTATGCCGGAACTGATCAAACAGGGATATGTGTATCTGGCACAGCCGCCTCTTTACAAGCTGGAGAAAAATAAAAAGGTTTGGTATGCGTACAGTGATGAAGAGCTGGACAGCATTTTGAAGGATGTAGGCCGTGACAACAATAATAAAATCCAGCGATATAAAGGTCTGGGAGAGATGGATGCGGATCAGCTTTGGGAGACTACCATGGATCCGGAGCATCGTATTCTTTTAAAAGTGACAATGGATGATGAGACTTCTTCGGAACTGGATCTTACCTTTACTACTCTTATGGGCGATAAGGTAGAACCAAGAAGAGAATTTATCGAAGAAAATGCAAAATACGTAAAGAATCTGGATATCTGATAAAAGTAAAATTTAAAGATCAGATTCCGAAAAGTACAGAAACGGAAAAGAGATACATAAAAAGGAGACAAGAATGGAAGACAATATTTTTGATAAAATCCATGAGGTCGATCTGAAAAAGACGATGGAAACATCTTATATAGATTATGCCATGAGTGTTATTGCATCTCGTGCACTTCCAGACGTCAGAGATGGTCTGAAGCCGGTTCAGAGAAGAATACTTTACTCTATGATCGAGTTGAATAACGGACCGGATAAGCCGCATCGTAAATGTGCCCGTATTGTCGGTGATACCATGGGTAAATATCATCCCCACGGCGACAGTTCCATTTACGGCGCGTTGGTAAATCTGGCACAGGAATGGTCTACCAGATATCCGCTTGTAGACGGACACGGAAACTTTGGTTCTGTAGACGGAGACGGCGCTGCCGCAATGCGTTATACAGAGGCAAGACTGAGCAAAATTTCAATGGAAATGACAGCGGATATCAACAAAGACACCGTTGATTTCGTGCCAAACTTTGATGAGACAGAAAAGGAGCCGTCCGTTCTTCCATCCAGATTTCCGAATCTCCTGGTAAACGGAACTTCCGGTATTGCAGTAGGTATGGCAACCAATATTCCGCCTCATAATCTGGGCGAAGTGATTTCTGCCGTTGTCAGATTGATCGATGACCAGATCGAAGAGAAGGAAACCACGATCGAGGAAATCATGCAGATCATAAAAGGACCGGACTTCCCGACAGGTGCGGAGATCCTTGGTACGAGAGGAATAGAAGAAGCATATCGGACAGGCCGCGGAAAAATCAGAGTACGTGCGGTGTCTGAGATAGAGCCTATGGCCAACGGAAAGAACCGAATCGTAGTGACAGAATTACCTTTTATGGTCAATAAAGCACGTTTGATCGAAAAGATAGCAGAACTTGTCCGTGATAAAAAGATCGACGGTATTACGGATCTGAGCGATCAGTCCAGCCGTGAAGGAATGCGGATCTGTATTGAACTCAGAAGAGATGTCAATCCGAATATTATCTTAAATCAGCTTTATAAGCATACACAGCTTCAGGATACGTTTGGTGTGATCATGCTTGCTTTGGTAAACAACCAGCCACATGTCATGAATCTGCTGGAGATGCTGAATTATTATCTGCTCCATCAGGAAGAGGTTGTGACCAGACGGACCAAGTATGAGTTGAACAAAGCAGAAGAGAGAGCACATATTTTAAAAGGTCTGTTGATCGCACTGGATCATATTGACGAAGTGATCAAGATCATCAGAGGATCCAGAAATGTGCAGGCTGCCAAAGAAGAATTGATCAGACGATTTGATCTGTCTGATGCACAGGCGCAGGCTATCGTTGATATGCGTCTTCGTACATTGACAGGTTTGGAAAGAGAAAAGCTGGAAAAAGAATACGAAGAGCTTATGAAACGGATCAATGAATTAAAAGAAATTCTGGCAGACAAAAAAGTATTGTTGGGTGTGATCCGAAAGGAAATCTTAGTAATCAAAGAAAAATACGGAGATGAAAGAAGAACATCTGTCGGATTTGATGAATATGATCTTTCTACAGAAGATCTGATCCCGAAAGAAGATGTTGTCATTACCATGACAAAAATGGGATACATTAAGAGAATGTCTATGGATACTTTTAAGAGTCAGCACAGAGGCGGAAAGGGTATCAAGGGAATGCAGAAGCTGGAAAATGATTACGTCAAAGAATTGTTTATTGCTTCTACCCATGATTATATTTTATTCTTTACCAACACAGGACGTGTGTACCGTATGAAAGGATATGAGGTTCCGGAGGCAGGAAGAACTTCCAGAGGAACTGCGATCATCAATCTTTTGAATCTGTTGCCGGATGAATACATTACGGCAGTGATCCATGTTTCCAGATTTGATGACGGAAAATATCTGTTCATGGCGACAAAACAGGGTCTGGTGAAGAAAACGTCCCTTCTGGATTTTGCAAATATCCGAAAGACCGGACTTGCAGCGATTACCCTCCGGGATGGAGACAGTCTGATCGAAGTGAAGATAACAGATAATGAAACGGATATTATCATGGTGACAAAAGACGGTCAGTGTATCCGATTTGATGAAACGGATGTACGTCCTACGGGAAGATCCTCCATGGGTGTAAGAGGTATCAATCTGGCAGACGAGGATATTGTGGTAGGAATGCAGACGAACAAGCAGGGAGACAGCCTTTTGATCGTTTCGGAAAAAGGTATGGGAAAACGCACGGAAATCGATGAGTTTACCCGTCAGAAACGTGGAGGAAAGGGTGTAAAATGCTATAAGATCATGGAAAAGACCGGAAATGTCATTGGCATGAAAGCAGTAAATGAAACGGATGAGATCATGATGATCAATTCGGAAGGAATCATTATCCGAATGGCTTGCTCTGATATTTCCAAGCTGGGAAGGATCACTTCCGGTGTGAAGCTGATCAACCTGAAAGAAAATGAGAATGTGGTAAGCATTGCAAAAGTAAGGACTGCTTCTGCAGAAATTGGCGGAGAACAGGTAGAAATTACAGAAGACGAAGAGACAGATCATAATTAAATAAAAAAAAGTGATTGACAAAATAAATTTTTTGTAATATCTTTATTACTGTACTTAAATAAAATAAACCGATGAGAAAGAGTAGTAAGCTTTCAGTCAAGATTTCAGAGAGCAGCAGGCGGTGGGATTGCTGTATGGAGACGATAGCCGAATGGACTTTTGAGGGCAGCCTGAAATGAATCTTTTAGAGTAGGAGCTGTCGGGAACCAAACCCGTTATCAATGAGGAGCGTATGACTGTACGTGGAAAGTGGACTGAATGTCAATTTGAGTGGTACCGCGGTAATAATGTATAATATTAGCGTCTCAAGCAAAATGCTTGAGACGCTTTTTGCATGACGACGAAGAAAATGCGGCATGCTTGCATGGCAGCATTTGACGAACGTTGATATACAAATTCAAGCGGTTCAAATCTTTCCTGGAAAGTCAAAAAAGAAAAGAAAAAGGAGAGAAAAAAATGAAAAAGAAATTGTTAGCAGCAGTAATGGGAATGTGTATGGTAGTATCTATGTTGGCAGGATGCGGATCTAAAAAAGAGGATTCTGCAGACGGAAAGAAAACATACAAGATCGCGATCATCAAACAGATGGATCATGCATCTTTGGATGAAATTGCAAATGCCATTTCAGCAGAGTTAGATGAGATTGCAAAAAAAGAAGATGTAAATATTGAATATGAAGTTTACTCCGGACAGGGAGAGCAGACTACACTGAAGCAGATCGGTGACCAGGCAATTTCAGACGGAGTGGATGCCATTATCCCGATCGCTACGTTGGCAGCACAGGTTTCTGTAACATGTGCAGAAAAAACAAAGACACCTGTTGTATATGCAGCAATTTCCGATCCGGAAGCAGCAGAAGTTACAGGAATTGATTATGTAACCGGAACGAGTGATGCTCTGAACACAAAATTCATCATTGATATGATGAAAGCCCAGAATCCGGATCTGAAAAAAGTCGGTCTTCTGTATTCTCTGTCAGAGGCAAATTCCAAAAAACCGATCCAGGAAGCAAAAGAATATCTGGATGAATTAGGAATTGAATATGTAGAGCAGACAGCGGCAACAAATGATGAAGTAATCGCAGCAGCATCCTCTTTGATCGCAGATAAGGTAGACGCTATCTTTACTCCTACGGACAACGTGATCATGTCAGCAGAGCTTGCGATCCAGCAGAGCCTGGCAGAAGCAGGTATCCCTCACTACACAGGAGCAGATTCCTTCGTAAGAAACGGTGCATTCGCAACCTGCGGCGTAAACTATACAGACCTTGGTACCAGAACGGCAGATCTTGCATTTGATGCAATCACAAAAGGTATGAAAGATCTGGATGATTATTATCTGATGGATGGCGGTATCATTACAGTTAACACAGAAACAGCAGCAACTTTGAAGATTGATTACTCCGTATTCAAGGATATGGGAGAAGTTGTAGAAGTTCAGACTACAGAAGACTAAAGAAAGGGAGGGATTCTGAGTGATCTATATAATACAGACAGCTCTTGAACTTGGATTTTTATATGCACTGGTTGCCATGGCGCTGTTTCTGAGTTATCGAGTTTTGGATATAGCGGATCTGACAACG
This sequence comes from uncultured Mediterraneibacter sp., assembly GCA_934418295.1. GTDB lineage: Bacteria > Bacillota > Clostridia > Lachnospirales > Lachnospiraceae > Mediterraneibacter_A. The sequence goes on along the minus strand of CAKRWZ010000010.1, from coordinate 8,209 downwards.
GATGGATGTTTTATCCTGGGAGCTGCTGTATCTGTAACGATGACAGCAGCAGGACATCCGTTCCTGGCGATTCCGGCAGCAATGCTTGCCGGGGCATGTGCAGGATTTGTTACAGCATTTTTACAGACGAAACTTGGAGTTCCCTCAATTTTGGCCGGTATTGTAACCAATACCGGTCTTTACACCATTAACTTGATGGTTATGGGATGGAGCGCAAATGTCAGTCTTTTAAGAGCAGAAACTATTTTTTCTGTATTCAGAACTACCGGGATCGGAGGAAACTGGGCAGACGGGATTCTTGCAGCAATCATTACGATAGTGGTAGGTATTTTGCTTGTTCTGTTCCTTGGAACCCATCTTGGTTTATCTATCCGAGCAACTGGTAACAATATTAAAATGGTGAGAGCTTCCTCTATCAATCCATCTTTTACAATCACGACAGGACTTTGCATTGCAAATGCGATGACGGCACTTTCCGGAGCAATGGTGGGGCAGTATCAGAATTCTGCGGATATCAACGGCGGTACCGGAATCGTAGTGATAGGTCTGGCTTGCCTGATCATAGGAGAAACTGTTTTAGGACATCGTTCTATTAAAAAAGGAATGATCGCAGCAATTGTAGGTTCTATCATTTATCGTCTGATCTATGCAATCGTCCTTTATACAAAAATCGTGCCGGTACAAGGATTGAAATTAATTACGGCTATCGTCGTAGGTCTGGCTATTGCTTTCCCGACGATCAAAAATTGGGTACAGTTTCAAAAAAAGAAAATGCAGGCCAAAAAGAATATTGCGCAGAATAAGAAAGGAGTGAACTGATATGCTGAAGGTTGAACATATTTATAAAACCTTTAATCCGGGTACACCAAATGCAAAAACAGCGATCTCAGATCTTTCGTTTGAACTGGAAAAAGGAGATTTTGTGACCATCATCGGTTCGAACGGCGCAGGAAAATCTACATTGTTTAATGCGATCGCAGGAAGTTTTTATGTAGATGAAGGAAATATTTTTTTGGACGGAGAAAATATCACTTATGTTCAGGAGCATAAAAGAAGCCGTTCTGTAGGACGTTTGTTCCAGGATCCTTTGGGAGGAACAGCTCCTGGAATGACAATAGAAGAAAATCTGGCGTTGGCTTATTTGCGTTCTCTGAAAAGAGTCGGCCCGTTCAGCAGGGTTACGAAAAAAGACAAAGATACATTCAGAGAAAAATTAAAAATGCTGGACATGGGATTGGAAGATCGGATGAACCAGCCGGTAGGTCTTCTTTCCGGTGGACAGAGACAGGCATTGACCCTTCTGATGGCCACCATGGTGACCCCCAAATTATTACTTTTGGATGAACATACGGCAGCGCTGGATCCGGGAACTGCAGAAAAGGTTTTGAAGCTAACGAAAGAAATCGTGGCAGAAGATCATATTACGTGTCTGATGATCACACATAATATGCATCAGGCGTTAAATTTAGGAAACAGAACATTCCTGATGTCTGAAGGTAAAATCGTATTGGATGTAAAAGGACAGGAAAGACAGAACCTTACAGTGGAAGATCTTTTGGAAAAATTTAAAGAAGGAACCGGAAAAGAGTTGGATAATGACAGAATTCTTTTGTCAAATTAGAAACTATTTTTTCGGAAGCACAGAAAACAGGATGCAAATATCCTGTTTTCTTTTTATCTCATCTGATGTTATAATAGGAAGAATTCGAATGAGTCTATAAAATAAGATAGAAAAGAAATTTGGGGGAAAATGATGGTTCGAACGATCAAAACAGAGGAAATTACAAGAAATATAAAAGAAATGTGTATTGAGACAAATTATGGCTTATCTCCGGATATGTGCCGTGTATTGGAAAAAGCGCAGCAATCTGAAAAATCTGCGTTAGGCAGTCAGATCCTGGATCAGCTTCAGGAAAATCTCAAGATTGCCGGGGAAGATCAGATTCCGATCTGTCAGGATACGGGGATGGCGGTGGTTTTCCTGGAAATCGGACAGGATGTTCACTTAAAGGGAGGTTCTTTGGAAGAAGCAGTCAATGAAGGTGTACGTCAGGGTTATACAGAAGGATACCTTCGAAAATCTGTGGTCAGCGATCCGATCTTAAGAGAAAACACAAAGGATAATACACCGGCCGTTCTTTATGTAAAGATCGTCCCGGGAGAAGAAGTGAAAATAAAGGTTGCGCCAAAAGGATTCGGCAGCGAAAATATGAGCCGCGTGTTTATGTTGAAACCGGCAGAAGGGTTAGATGGTGTCAGGCAGGCGATCCTGACGGCTGTAAAAGATGCGGGACCCAACGCATGTCCTCCTATGGTGGTTGGAGTAGGGATAGGCGGAACTTTTGAAAAATGTGCATTGATGGCAAAAGAAGCATTGACCAGGGAAACAGGTGCACATTCTGAAATTGAATGGGTAAAAAACTTGGAAGAAGAGATGCTGGAAACGATCAATTGTCTCGGAATCGGACCGGGCGGTCTGGGAGGCACAACGACTGCGTTGGCCGTGCATGTGAACACTTATCCTACACATATTGCGGGACTTCCGGTGGCAGTTAATATCTGCTGTCATGTAAACAGACACGCAGTTCGGATCCTATAAAACAGAAAGTGCAGGAGGTTTGAAATGAATAAAAATTTACAGGCGCCTTTTAAAAAGGAAGAATTGAAAGAACTGCATGCGGGAGATTATGTGTATATCAGCGGTGTGATCTATACAGCGAGAGACGCGGCGCATAAAAGGATGGAAGAATGTTTAAATGCAGGACAGGATCTGCCGATCCAGATCGAAGATCAGGTAATCTATTATATGGGTCCTTCCCCTGCCAGAGAAGGGCGCCCCATCGGATCTGCAGGGCCGACAACAGCAAGCAGAATGGACAAATATACGCCAAAGCTTTTAGATTTGGGTTTGAGTGCCATGATCGGAAAAGGAAAACGTTCTCAAGAGGTATCGGATGCAATCGTGAGAAACAGAGCAGTTTACTTTGCCGCAGTAGGCGGAGCCGGTGCTTTATTATCGAAATGTATCAAAAAAGCAGAAGTTGTAGCCTATGAGGACCTGGGAACAGAAGCAATCCGCCGTCTGGAAGTAGAAAATCTTCCCGCCATCGTTGTAATCGACAGCCTGGGAAATAATTTATATGAAACGGCAACAGCAGAATTTTGTACATTATAATGATATGGATGATACTATATACGTCAGTATTACATATCAGCGCTGAAGGAGAAAAGAAAAATGAAACGAATTATCATGATGGTCTTGCGAAATATTCTTCTGGTTCCGTATATGGCGATAAAGTTATGGTATTATGCATCGCATGTAGACAAATATTCCGAAGAAGAACGATATGCTTTATTGAAATTTATTGACCGTCGTGCGATCAAAGGCGGAAACGTTACCATTGACGTACACGGTGCAGAAAATATCCCAAAAGAAAACGGATTCATGTTTTTTCCAAATCATCAAGGCATGTTTGATGTTTTAGCTATTATGTACGGATGCCCGGTTCCGTTTTCGGTGGTATCGAAAAAGGAAGTAGAAAACGTACCGTTTCTGAAGCAGGTCTTTGCCTGTATGAAAGCTTACAGCCTGGATCGGGAAGATGTAAGGCAGGGACTGAAAGTGATCATGAGTGTCGCAGAGGAAGTGAAGAACGGAAGAAATTATCTGATCTTTCCTGAGGGAACCCGTTCCAAAAACGGAAACAAGATCGGAGAATTTAAAGGAGGAAGCTTTAAAGCAGCTACAAAGGCAAAATGTCCGATCATACCGGTTGCTCTGATAGATTCTTTTAAACCCTTTGACAGCAATACGATCAGTGAAGCAACCGTACAGGTTCATTTTTTGAAACCAATCTCATATGAAGAGTATCAGGGGATGAAAACAACAGAAATAGCAGCCATCGTACAGGAAAAAATCCAAAAGACGATCGATCAGAATTCACAGAAATAAAAAGATCGATAAAAAGTTGATACTTTTTCGTTGACAGAAAGAACAGCATTTAGTATAATAATTGAGCATTCAGCGAAAACTGGATGAATTGAATAGCGTCCTGTTTACAGGTATTATTCAGAGCTGGAGAAATACTCAAGAGGCTGAAGAGGCGCCCCTGCTAAGGGTGTAGGTCGGGAAACCGGCGCGAGGGTTCAAATCCCTCTTTCTCCGTAATTAAAAGTCTATAAAAAGAGATAGCATGTAAAAACCCCGATTTTATCGGGGTTTTTACTGTATCAGATACAGTATCGGTATAGTAAAGCAGCAGGAGTTGTGATACAATGAGCACAAGAAAGTCAAGCTGTTTACAGCTTTGACGTTTGGCGAATTGTTTTGTGGATTTGCCCATAAGATGCTTATATGCAAGAAGCGCTTCAGAAGTTCCGAGTCTGATATCGAAAGTGAGGGCTTTACCCTATGAAACGGAATACGAAACAATTATGCTCTATGATATTTGTCTTTGTGGTCATTGCTGTGGCCTATTCCTGTCGAATTCTTGCTAAATTTGACATTGGCGGTGTTTATTCGAATTATATCCGTTCGGCTCTTTATTTACTGCTTTTTTTCTTGTGGGCCGTTTCTATTGATCGTCGCATCATACAAAAGCAAACATTGTACTGTCTGCGTCTGACAGCTGCTTTGATGCTTGTGTGGCTCGTTTTGCGTACTCTGAAATATGAAGTTGTCACTGATCTGACAGTGGCAAGGTACATTTGGTATCTTTACTATTTACCAATGCTTTTTATACCGCTGCTTGGGGTGTACATCGCGCTGTCTCTGGGAAAGTCGGAGGAGTTTCGCCTGACCGGTAAGATCGGCACTTTGACGATTATTCCGGTTACGTTGTTTTTGCTGGTGATTACCAATGATCTGCACCAGCAGGTGTTTGCATTCAGAAGCGGCGTACCGGGAAAACCGGATAATTACTCCTATTCTCACCGTATTTTGTATTTCGCATGTCTCGGTTGGATGGTTGCTTGTGTGATTTTTTCTCTTATCCGCCTTTTGAAGAAAAGTCGCGTCCCGGGCGGAGGGAAAAAGAAGCTTGCACCGTTTGTTGTCAGTTGCGTAATGATTTTATACGGACTTTTGTATCTGTCGGGGCTGCCGGCTGTACGCTGGTGGTTCGGCGATATGAATGTGATGTTTTGCCTGTTATATGCAGTGATTTATGAAAGTTGTATACGCTGCCGTATGATACAGTCCAATACGGGCTATGTCGAGCTATTCGAGGCAACGACACTGGCGGCATGTATTGCGGACCGTAACGAAAATATCGTTCTCCGTTCCCATACCGCAGGGGAGGATATGGCTTGTCCGAAGGAGGGACTTCAGGTTATCCATTCCGATGGAATACGCATTTCTTCTGCACCGATCAACAGAGGATATGTTATTTGGCAGGACAATGTGCGTCCGTTGATTGAACTGCGTGCAAAGTTAAGTGAGAACAAGGCCAAAATAAATAACAACAAAGAGAAATTACAGGAAGCTTATTTCATACAGAAAAAGCTGCATGAATTGACTGAAAAAAATCGTATTTATGATGAGATGGAGGCAAGGTATGGAGAACAGATAACCAGAATTGGGCAACTGCTAAAGCAATGTAAGGATGCCGAGCCGGCCGAAATACAAAATTTGTTGAAAAAAATTCTCCTGCTCGGCACTTACATCAAGCGCAGCGCTAATCTGTATTTTCTTAGCCTGGAATATGAGCTTCTGCCGCAGCAGGAGCTTCGGTTGACTATAGACGAAGCAGTGCGGGTCATGACCGTTTGCGGCACGGAATGCAGTGTGGTTTACCATACAACGAAGCCCATGCGTTCGCCAGAGGTGGCACGCTTGTTTAATCTTTTGAAGACCGTTGCGGAAAAGACGATAAACGGGCTGCATTCTCTGTTTATTTCCGTGTCCGACAGCGAGATGGATTTGTCAGTGGAGTGTGTCGCTGATTTGACATTCCTTGTTTCTTCAAATGTAACGGTTAAGCAGGAGGACGGCCTGTGGCTTATTCGCACATTGATAGGAGGTCGAAGCGGTGCATAGAATAAAACACATAGGCTTTAATGCTATTAAAGAGAGTTTTGACCGACTTCCCACTGCTGTATGTTTTTTTGATCGCACGGGCAGTATTGTTCTCTGCAATCGGCAGATGTATCAATTGAGCCGGTATCTGCTTGACAGCGATATGCAGTATCTGGGCGAGGTTGAGGAAGCTCTGTCTGCTACTCCGAGGGGAATTGTACGGGTTCCGGATGTAGAGAATACCTATCAGTTTCCGGACAAAACTGTATGGAGATTTGAAAAAACGGAGGTCACCGATCGGTACGGGGAGAGTTATATACAGCTCACTGCCGCCGATGTTACCGAGTTGCAGCGCGCATTGGTACAGCTTACTGACGATAGCAAGAAGCTGGAGGAGGATTCGGAAAAGCTGAAACAGCTTTCTGCCAATGCCGGGGCATTAGCACGGGAAAAGGAGTTGCTTTCCGCAAAATCTGCCATGCATGACAGCCTTGCTGCATGCATTACATGGACAAAGCAGTACATAACAGGAGAATTCGACAGTATTGACGCAGGTGTTGTGTGTCGTGAATGGGAGAAAGTCATTGCCTTTCGGGATGAGATCTGTCTGTCGGCAAAGAAAAAATTGCTTGACAGTGCAAAGACCGGAGGTGTGACCGTGAGCATAAAGGGAGAAGAGCCGACAGACAGTGGGGCGGAGTTGATGTACACTGCGCTGCAAGTCTGTTTGAACAACGCCATTCAGTATGCCAAAGCCACAGAGATTTCTGCAAACATTTGGAAAAATGAAGACAGCTATATAGTGATGATACGCAATAACGGCAAGCCGCCGGAGAAAAAGATCACGGAGGGCGGCGGTCTTACCAATCTGCGTCGCCGGATTGAAAATTTGGGTGGAAAGATGACAGTACAGAGCTTACCGGAGTTTTCTCTGGTGATTGAGATACCAAAATCCGGAAATTCGGGGGGGGATATAACCTATGGCTATAAGAAAAATATTGATAGTTGAAGATCAGGCACTGGCAAGAACCTATCTGTGTTCCTGTGTGGAAAAGTGTATAGATTGCGAGGTCGCAGGCACACTGTCCCGTGCCGATGCGGCGCTTCACCGATGCGGTGAAGGACGCATTGATCTGATTCTCATGGATATATGCACCGAAAACGATTCGGACGGCTTGACTGCTGCCGAATCAATTAAGAAGTTTTATCCTCGGATAAAGATTGTTATGGTAACTTCTATGTTGGAAGGACGATTTCTTGATCGGGCAAGAAAGATTGGCGCCGACAGTTTCTGGTATAAGGATTCCCCTTCCGGTGATCTTGTGGGCGTAATTAACGGCACTCTTTCAGGTAAACGCTTCTGGCCGGACAGTGTACCGCCTGTCCGGCTCGGCAATACACTTTCCTGTGAACTGTCCGACCGTGAGATGGAGACCTTGCGTCTGCTCTGTGAGGGCAAAACCAATGCCGAGATTGCCGTAAAACTGAACGTGGCTGAATCCTCGGTGCGGACCTATATTAACCGTATGCTGAAAAAAACCGGTTATACAAACCGTAACCGTCTGATGATTGCAGCCGTCGGTAACCGGATGGTTGTGCCCGGATGCTGGCATGAAGAGAACAAAAAAATCTAATAAATGTGCAGTAAATGAGATAATTATACGCATTCATTTGCAGCCGCTCTGCTTTTTAAAAGCCGGGCGGCTTTTCTGTTTTTTATGTAAAACGAGCATATGCTCATAATTTGTTTTAATTTAAGTTGCATTTGTCCTCACTTTTGAGGACAGACGGAGCAGTTTTTCTTTGATACAATAATATCGGAAAGAAAGATGAAGCAAATTCATCGGATATATCATGAAAGAAAAGGAGGGATGGTTCGATGAAAAAAATTGTGGTCGATATGCAGAATTTTCTGTTTGGCGATTCCATGGCGGCTGCTTTCAAGAATTCGAACTATGATATTGACGTGGTTCGTGCGGAGTCTCCACGAGATACCATCGAACTGTGCCGAGTGTACAAACCGTTTGTCCTTTTAATGGAGGTTACCGCCTATACCCCATGGCTGCTTTGCGAGAGGCTGAAGCTGCGGGATGCGGTAAAGGCGGTGTGCCCGGAATGCAAAATTGCCCTCATTGTGGATTCCAACACCGAAAAACAGGCGGCGAAGGACATCCGGGATGCCAAGAAAAACGG
>CAKRWZ010000009.1 GCA_934418295.1 uncultured Mediterraneibacter sp. | reverse complement strand
CTCCTGCAATCTGTAATGGTTTACAAAAACCAGCACGATATCGTGAGGATACTGATGCTGGAAATCAGCCGCGATCTCCCGGTAAGTCGTTCTTTTTGCGTAACGCCTCGTCTCTTCTCCGACGCGGACCGTACAAAGTTCTTCTGTCATAGCGCTCTCTCCTTACCCATTTTGTCTTAATACATTACCTTCTGTCTCTACACGTTCTGAAAGGGCTGCTGTTTTAGGGACGCCTGTGCCTCCAATTCCGGGAACGTCTCTTGGACAAATGCCTCCATATCTTTCAGGAACAAAAACTCCATACCATAATGTCCGGCGTCTATGATCGCCAAACCTTCTGCCACGGCATCGATCCCTTCATGATGGCCGATATCTCCGGTCACCAGCACCTGGGCTCCCTTTTCCACAGCAGGCCGAATTACGCTTTTTCCCGACCCGGGACAGAGTGCCGCCCTGGAAATTGCTTTCTGCAGATCCCCGTAGACTCTTACCTGATCCAGACCGAAACGCGCTTTCACCAGATCAGCACATTGCTCCAACGTCATCGGCTTCCGGAAATTTCCGATCTTTCCGATTCCTTCCGGTACGATCCGTCCTCCCGTCACAGTCCGTTCGCCTGTGACATCCAGCACTTCCGCCTCTTCCAGCCCCATAAGATCAGAAGCCAGATCCGCCATGCGGAGCACATCGTAATTAGTGTGCATCGCATAATATGAAACATCATTTTGCAGGAACCGTATCAGTCTTCTTCCCAGGAAATCCTGGTCGGTAATCCTTTTGATCGCCGAGAAGATCAACGGATGGTGTGAGATCACCAGATCCGCTCCGAAGCGCACCGCCTCTTCCACCGCCTGATCCGTCACATCTACCGTAATATATATTCTATGTACTTCTTTTTCTATGCGTCCCGCCAACAGACCTACATTGTCAAACCCAAGGGCTGTGCTGCACGGATAGGTTTCCTCTATTTTTCGGATGATTTCCTCACAACGCATTTTGACCTCTTCTTTCTTTTTGCTTACGCATGTTCGTATATTTCCAATATCTGTCCGATCATCTGCAGTTCTTTCGTAAGCTGACGGATCCTCTGATTTTGAGAAGCTTTTTCTCCGTTTTTGCTTTGAAGTTCTGCCAAAATCTCTTCCCGGATCCTTTTTTCTTTCAGGAGGAACCGTTTCAGTACCGGATGTCTGTTTTCCAGCAGCATTTTCCCATACCGCAGTTCCGCCTCGCTCCATTTTACACTTTGTACGCCGGCTTCACCTGCTGTCTTTTCGCCCCGGACATTTCTTTGCGCTCTCTCCGAAGAAGGCACCACTTTCATCATCGGGTAGTACTTTCCGTTTTCCTCTACCATATCTTCCGCTATGGTCTCGTATCCTTCTTCTTCCAGAAAACGCCGGACTTTCTCGATCTCTGATTGGGGCTGTAAAATACATTCCTGCAAAGTGTCTGTCACCCCGCAAGCCTGTCCTTCCGACAAGATACGGATGACCAGTCCGCCGCCCATCCCTGCCAGGACTGCACACTGTACTTCTCCCGGAGCCAAGGCCTTCAGCCCGTCTGACTGACGGAGCTTCAGTTCTCCTCTTTCCAGTAATTTTCCCCGGTTTTCCTCTGCGTGCTGCAAAGGACCCTTTTTTACATCCATCGCAATGGCGCTGTCACATTTGCCGGAATTGAGAAGCCAGATCGGAAGATACCCGTGATCCGTCCCGATGTCTGCCACTGTCATCTGCGGTGTTATCAGATCTGCCACTGCCTGTAACCGTTTTGAAAGCTCCATCGTTTTAGTCCAGATAATCTCTCAGTTTACGGCTTCTGCTGGGGTGGCGCAGCTTCCGGAGTGCCTTTGCCTCGATCTGACGGATACGCTCTCTGGTAACGTCAAATTCTTTGCCGACTTCTTCCAGGGTACGGGCACGTCCGTCGTTCATACCGAAACGGAGACGTAATACCTTCTGCTCTCTCTCTGTCAGCGTATCCAGCACTTCATTGAGCTGTTCTTTCAAAAGTGTTGCTGCCGCCGCATCTGCCGGTACCAGCACATTGTCGTCCTGGATGAAATCGCCCAGATGGCTGTCCTCTTCCTCACCGATAGGTGTTTCCAGGGATACCGGCTCCTGTGAGATCTTCAGGATCTCCCGCACTCTCTCCACCGGCATATTCAGTTCTTTTGCGATTTCCTCCGGCGTGGGCTCCCGTCCAAGCTCCTGCAGCAGCTGTCTGGACACACGAATCAGCTTGTTGATGGTTTCTACCATATGCACCGGGATACGGATCGTTCTGGCCTGATCTGCGATGGCTCTGGTGATGGCCTGACGGATCCACCAGGTTGCATAGGTACTGAATTTGTAACCTTTGTGATAATCAAACTTTTCTACCGCCTTGATCAGTCCCAGGTTTCCCTCTTGGATCAGATCCAGGAACAGCATGCCTCTTCCCACATATCTTTTGGCAATGCTGACCACCAGACGGAGATTGGCTTCCGCCAGTTTTTTCTTGGCTTCCTCATCGCCCTCTTCCATCCGCTGCGCCAGCTCAATCTCTTCCTCCGCAGACAAAAGCGGTACTTTACCGATCTCTTTCAGATACATTCTGACCGGATCCTCCACACTGATGCCGTCCGGAACCGAAAGATCGATCTTTTCTACGTCCACATCTTCCTCGTCGCTTAAGATAATGTCATCGTCGCTGACATCGTCCACGTCGCCGCCGATCCTGAGCACATCGATATTGTTTGCTTCCAGGCGCTCATAGACCTTTTCCATCTGTTCCGGATCCAGCTCCATATCGTGGAAAAAGTCGTTGATCTCCTGTAATTCCAGGATGCTCTTTTTCTTTTTTCCCCACTGGATCAGTTCTTTCAGTTTCTCTTCAAATTTCTGTGTGTTTTCTTCCATGTGTCCTACCTTCCTCTGCCTGCTGCCACATCAGTCAGACTGTCTTGTTTTATTTTAACCCTAATCAATGGAAATATGCAGTTTCTGCGGGTTCTGGAGACTCTTCTTCTCTCTCATGACCCTCTGCAGCCCCTCCATATCTGTGGGCTCCAGATAATCCAGCTCCTGCTCCAGCGCCGCCGTCTTTACCTTGACAATGGTCTCCTGCAGTGCTTTCTCCAGCTCCTTATCCGTGCGCAATTCCTGAAGTTTCGTATGGAAAAGCGACGCCACCTCCCGGTGTTCTTCTTCCTCCGTAAAATGACTGATGATCTTGGCCGGATTAACTGTCCCCTGCTCATACTGTTCATATAAAAGGGACGCCACCGTCCGATACATCTCTTCCGAAAAATCCTCCGGCCTGATATACTTGCGGATCGTCCGGAACAGTCGTTCCTCTTCGATCATCCAGGTCAAAAGCAATTTCTGGGACTTCTTTACGCCATCTTCCTTTTGCTTTTCCTTCTGCGTCGTAGTTTTCGGGCGGATCGCAGGCCTTGCCATCCCTGCCCGGATCGCCGTCTTTTTCACCAGCTTTACCAGGCTGTCCGCCGAAATTTTATATTCGCCGGCCACGGCTTCTATGTAATTGTTTCGTTCCAGCTCGTCTTCAAAATCGACCAATCTTCTGGCCACTTCCCGGAAAAACTCTGTCTTGCCTTCCGGCGTGTTCATATCATAGTCTTTTTGCAGGATCTCCAGCGAAAACAAAAATCCGTTTCTCGCTTTTCCGATCCGCTCTTCAAAAGCCTCTGCTCCCCGGTTTTTGATAAACTCATCGGGATCCTTGTAAGGTTCCATACGGATCACTCTTGCCGTGATCCCCGCTTCCTTCAGGATCGGTACCGCCCGGAGCGCCGCCTTGGTTCCGGCCTCATCGCTGTCATACGTCAAATAGACCTCATTTACGTACCGTTTGATCAAAGAAGCATGTCCGGATGTCAGAGCCGTTCCCAGAGAAGCCACCGCATTGGTAAAGCCTGCCTGATGCAGTGCGATCACATCCATATACCCCTCGCAGACCAGAAAATAGGGCTTCCGGGAAGTCCTTGCCCGGTTGAGGCCGTATAGATTCCGGCTTTTGTCAAAAATGGGAGTTTCCGGTGAGTTCAGGTATTTCGGCTTCGCGTCTCCCATCACACGCCCGCCGAACCCGATCACCCGGCTGTTGATATCCATGATCGGAAACATGACCCGGTTCCAGAACTTGTCGTACACCCCCTGCTTTTCATCGGTACTGATCAGTCCCGCCTGCCGGATCAGATCCTCCGCATATCCCTTTTCCCGCAGATAACGGTACAGATCATCACTGTATTTATTGGAATAGCCCAGTCCAAAGGCCGTGATCGTCTCCTCCGACAGCTTCCGGTCCGTCAGATAACGGTGGGCTCGTTCCCCCTGGGGGGATTTTAACTGTACATAAAAATATTTTGCCGCCTCCTTGTTGATCTCCAAAAGCGTTGCCCGCAGATCCGCCTTTTCTTTGGCTTCCCTGGAATAATCCATCTGGGGCAGTTCCACTCCCGCCCGGTCTGCCAGCACTTTCAAAGCCTCCGGAAAGGAAAAATTTTCGTAATCCATCAGAAACGTAAAAACATTTCCGCCTTTTCCGCAACCAAAGCAATAAAACATCTGCTTATCCCTGCTGACCGAAAAGGAGGGGGATTTTTCGTTATGAAAAGGGCAAAGGCCAAAATAGGAACTTCCCTTTTTTTGCAGACGGACATAACCGGAGATCACGTCCACAATATCGTTTTTTGACCGGACCTCTTCCACCAGATCTTCCGAATAATACATGCCATCCTCCTGTTCTCAGTTAAAATCATGGATCGTCCCAAAATGCTTGTTTTCCGGATCCACCCATGCTCCCGGCACAAAAATTTCTTTGAATTTACGAACCGCATAAGTGTCCGTCATCCCGGCTATATAATCGCAGACTGCCTGCTCCGGCGGCTCTGCATAGCTCTCTGTCTCTTTCAGGAACTGCCCGGGAAGCTGTTCCAAATGTTCGATATAATATGTATAAAGCTGCTCGACCATATGTCTCGCTTTGTCCTCTTCCTTTTTGGCGAGGGAATTGATATAAATCTTCTCAAACATAAAAGCCCTCAGGGCAAAAGTTGCTTCTTTTACCACGTCAGACATCCGGATCTCCGGCTGGTCCATACTGCTCGTGATCACATCATGGATCATCCGGCTCAGCCGCTCTTTTCCATTCATACCTAAAATTTTCCGATAAGCCAGCGGAATGTCTTCCTCTGAAAGGATCCCGCCCCGAATGGCATCGTCTACATCGTGATGGATATATGCGAATTTATCCGCCAGCCTCACCACCTGACCCTCCAGGGTATGTGGCTTTCCGGAAGTCTGATGGTTTAAGATCCCATCCCGGACCTCCCAGGTCAGGTTCAGTCCCCTGCCGTCCTTTTCCAGCCGTTCCACCACCCGCACGCTCTGCTCGTTGTGGGAAAAATGATACATTTCGTTCAACGCCCGCTCTCCCGCATGTCCAAAAGGCGTGTGTCCCAGATCGTGTCCCAGGGCAATGGCTTCCACCAGCTCTTCGTTCAGTCGGAGGGCTTTTGCAATGGTCCGGGCAATTTGCGATACCTCCAGGGTATGGGTCAGCCTGGTACGATAATGATCCCCCTCCGGCAGCAAAAACACCTGCGTTTTCTGCTTCAGCCGCCGAAAAGATTTGCAGTGCAGCACTCTGTCCCGATCCCTTTGATAGGCCGGTCGGATGTCACACTCTGCCTCCTGTCTTTCCCTGCCCCTGGAAACACTGCTTTTGGCAGCATAGGGACTCAAGTATTCCCACTCCTGCTTCTCCAGCTTTTCTCTGATCGTCATCATTCGCCTCCCAAAGATAAAACAGCACCCTCTGTATAAAGAATTCCGCACAGGCTGCTGTTTTCCTTTTTCTTTTTCGGATCTTCTGTTAAATTCGTTCTTCGATGGCTTTTACGACGGTTTCCAGCACCTTCAGGCGCGCATAATATTTGTCGTTTCCTTCCACCACGATCCAGGGAGCTTCCGGCCTGGAGGTGCGAAAAAGCATCTCATTGACCGCCCTTTCATAGGCGTCCCATTTTTCCCGGTTCCGCCAATCTTCATCCGTGATCTTCCAGCATTTCTCCGGATTCTCTTCCCGCGCCCGAAAACGCTTTTCCTGCTCTTCCTTATCGATATGGAGCCAAAACTTCAGCACGATAGTGCCTGCATCCAGCAGATCCTGCTCCATGTCGTTGATCTCCCGGTAGGCTCTTTTCCACTCCGATGAAGTGCAAAATCCTTCCACCCGCTCTACCATCACTCTGCCGTACCAGGTGCGGTCAAAAATGGTCACATGTCCCGTCTTCGGCATTGCTCTCCAAAACCGCCACAGATAATGATGCGCTTTTTCCACATCGTTGGGCGCCGCCGTCGGATGGACTGCATAGCCTCTCGGATCCATCTTTTCCGTCAGCCTGTGGATCGCACCGCCCTTTCCGCCCGCATCCCATCCTTCAAAGCACAGCACCATGGGAATCTTTTTCCTGTAGAGCTCCCCGTGCAGTCTGCTCAGCTTCCGCTGTAATTTTTGCAGCCGCTTTTCATACTCCTGCCTCGTATAGCTTTTGGTCAGATCCACTTCTGCCAAAATATCCGGAATATTCAAGCTATCTGCCCCGTCAGAATGATCTGAAATGTCCGAGCCTCCTGCCCCATCAGAACTGTCAGAACTGTCCGTACACTCTTTTGGGGACAGGCACGTCTCTTTGAAACGGACTGCTTCTTCCAGCTTCTGCGCCACGATCCGGCAGATCTGAAGCGTGGCAAATCTCCGGTCTTTGGCTCCGATGACCTGCCAGGATGCTTCTTCGAGATCCGTCGCTTCCAGCATTTCTTCATTTAATTTCCTGAACTCATCAAACCTTCGGTTTCTTTCCAGATCTTCCTTCGTCACCCGCCATTTGGTTTCTTTTTTCTCCCGCAATTTGCGAAAACGCTTTTCCTGCTCTTTCCGGTCAATACAAAGAAACAGCTTGATCAGAACCGTTCCGTCTGCCGTCAGCTGCTGTTCAAAGGAACGGATCGACCGAAAACTTTCTTTCAGCTCCTTTTTTGACAGACTTTTCTCGAATCGCTCTGTCAGCACTTTCCGATACCAGCTGGTATCATAGATAGCAATTTTCCCTTTTTCCGGTGTCTTCGTCCAAAAACGCCACAGAAACGGATAGCGTTTTTCCTCCTCCGTCTCTTTTTTGACTGCATACACATCAAAACCTCTAGGATCCAGCGCCTCGATCAGCTCTGCAATCTGTTTGCCCTTTCCGGACGCATCAAAACCTTCAAAAACAATCATGACCGGAATCTCCAGATCCTTGCATGCTCTTTGCAGCTTTCCAAGTTCCAGTCTCAAAGGTTCGATCTGAGCTTTATAATCTTCTTTTTCTACTTTTTGAAACAACTCCGCATTCTCCAGCATAATACCCTCCTGTATCTTTTGATTATGTCCCCTTTTTCTGTTTTCAAACTAAAAAAGGTCCACCGGACCTTTTTATCGTATGCTTGGCAACCTTAAACAGCCCTCTCAGCCGCTGTCCGTCTCAGCTGCTGTCTGTTCCTGCCGATCCGCAAATTTCCGACCAGACCGCCGCACAGCAGGAAAAACCCTTGAGAATGTACCTCTCAAGGGCTTATCAAACTTTTTATAATGCGGAAGATGGGACTTGAACCCACACGATCGCATTGATCACAAGATCCTTAGTCTTGCTCGTCTGCCAGTTCCGACACTTCCGCATGTCTCGTTCTTTTATCTTTGAACGCCACAATTGGTATCATACTATAGGTTTACCGAAATGTCAACACTAAATATGAAATACTTAAAAATTCCCGTTTCAACATGGCAGGGCCGCCTTGGCACCGCCCAATTTTTTCAGATACGGAACCAGAAGAATGGCCGACAGGATCAGCGCCGCCGCATCCGCAGCCGGTGTCGCCCAGGCGATCCCCGTGATTCCGAAAAACCGATTCAACAGGATCATCAACGCCACATCCAAAGTGCCTTTCCGCAAAAGGGAAAGAAAGATCGGCTGCACCTTTTTCCCTGTCGCCTGGAAAACGGTGATCGCAAAAAAATTGACCGCTGTCGTCGGACAGGCCAGACAAATAATCCGCAAAAATCTTCTTCCATACTCTACCGTCTGTGCGTCGTCGATAAAGCATCCCGTCACAGGCCCCGCAGCCACGAATAAAAGGGCTGTTCCTGCCAGCGCGATGATCAGGCTGTCCGCCAGGAGCACCTTGACCGCAGACAGCATCCTTTTTCGGTTTCCCGAAGTAAAATTATACCCGATCAACGGCATCGTCCCCTGCCCCATTCCCTGGGCAATGGCAAAAGCCAGGGTATCGATCTTTTTTGCGATCCCCATCCCCGCCACCGCTTCATTCATATAAGAAGAGGTGATCTTGTTGACCGAGAATGTCGAGATAGTGGCCATTGCCGAGATCATAAAGCTGGGCAATCCCACTTCCAGCACCTCGGAAGGAATGTGCTGTTTCCAGGTGAAATACCTGGGCAATGCCGTGATCGTGCTGTTTGCCCGGATTTTATAAAGAAAACCGAAAAAATAAAGCGTCGCTGCCAGATTCGACAACAGCGTCGCAATGGCAGCCCCTGCGATCTCCATTTTCAATCCGAAAATAAACAACGGATCCAAAAAAATATTCAATATCCCTCCAAAAGCCACACCCATGCTGGCTTGTTTGGAATAGCCCTCTGCACGGATCAGATTGGCCAGCTCCGGATTCAAAACCGTCGGTACTGCACCGACTCCCACCGCCCAAAATATGTACTGCGAGGCATACTCCCGCGTTCCATGATTGGCCCCCAAAAGAGGAAGCAGCACCGGTTCCAGAAGCAAAACAAGAATCCCGTACAACAATGCCGTTCCAAGGGCTCCCCATATACAAAAGGCCGAACAGTTTTTTGCCTTTTCCCGGTTGCCCATACCTAAGCAGCGGGAGATCAAGCTTGCGCCTCCCATTCCGAAAATGTTGGCGATCCCCGTCATAAACAAAAACAGCGGCATGGAAAGGGTGGCAGCAGCGACCTGATTCGGATCTCCCATCTGTCCCACAAAAAAGGTGTCTGCCATATTATAGATCACCGTGATGATCTGGCTGATCACCGTGGGTACCGCCAGAGCGATCACCGCCCTTCCCACAGGCATCTTTGTAAACAATTCCCGTCGTTCTTCGTCTTGTTTCACTCTTGCATCCTGCTTCACTGCTACATCCCGTTTCACTGCTTTGCCCTCTTTTCCGCCTGTTTCAGGCTTTCAATAAAACGATCTGTGATAAACCCAAAGCTTTCGTCCGGATCCACGGAATGGAGGGCAAAAAAATCGTTCCTCTCCTGAGACAAAAAGCCGTGGACCGTACTTCTGAAAAACCGTCGGAAATGTATTTTTTCTTTTTCCGGGAGCGCATATCCCTCCATCATTTTTATCAAAGGTTCCGTCACATATAAGGCTTTTTCATTCTGCTGCTTCAACTGAGCCGCTTTCTCCATGACCAGCCAGTACAATTCGCCGTGTTCTCCTGCAAAACACCGATAAGCCATAGCCAGATCCCGCACGGCCTCTTCCCGGTCTTTTCCTTCCAAGGCCTGCATTTCTTCCTTTCGCTGCAGCTCCAGAGCCTTCTCGCAGACCGCCAGCAGCAATTCTTCCATATTTTTTATGTGATTGTACAAAGAAGCCGTTTTTACCTCCAGCGTTTCCGCAAGCAAACGCATGGAAAACTGCTCCTTTCCGTTCTTTTCGATCAATTCCGCCGCTGTGTCCACCAGCAACTCTTTCGTAAGTCCTCGTTTTGGCATACTTTTCTCCTGACTTTTGACTCGTTACCGTCAAAACTAATATCGTTAGTATCGTTATATACTAATGCCATTAGTTTGTCAAGAGTTATATGGCAACAGCGAAAAAGACCATCTGTCGATGGTCTTTTCATTTCATATGTTATTTATGCAATTTCTTATGCGATCTTGCTTTTTGCCAGCTCTGCAAGTGCTGTGAATCCGGCTTTATCGTTTACAGCCAACTCTGCAAGCATCTTTCTGTTCATATCAACGTTTGCCAGTTTCAGACCGTGCATAAGTTTGCTGTAGGAAAGTCCGTTCATTCTTGCTGCTGCATTGATACGTGCGATCCAAAGCTGTCTCATCTGACGTTTGCGCTGTTTTCTTCCTGCATAAGAAGAAGTAAGTGCTCTCATAACAGACTGTTTTGCTACTCTGTACTGTTTGGATCTTGCTCCTCTGTAGCCTTTTGCCAATTTCAGTGTTCTATTGTGTTTTTTCTTTGCATTTAATCCGCCTTTGATTCTTGCCATCTCTTAATTCCTCCTTTTACCATCCAAATCTTACAGATATGGTAATACTTTCTTCATGTTTTTTACGTTGGTAGCATCTGTAATCGTCTGATGTCTCAAATTTCTTTTTCTCTTTGTCGTCTTCTTTGTTAAGATATGGCTCTTGTAAGCTTTATTTCTTTTTAACTTTCCTGTTCCTGTTTTCTGGAAGCGCTTTGCAGCCGCTCTATTTGTTTTGATTTTTGGCATGATGTGTCTCCTCCTTTTTTCCTGCTATGCCCGCCGAACCTCATCGACAGATTTATATTTTTAACGTTTTTCAGTTAAAACCATACTCATACTTCTGCCTTCCATTTTGGCAGCCTTTTCTACTACTGCAATATCCTCAAGCATTGCAGCGAAATCATCCAGAATGTGCTTGCTCTGCTGTACATGAGCCATCTCTCTGCCCCGGAAACGCAGTGTTACTTTTACGCGATTTCCTTTTGCAATAAACTTCTTTGCATTGTTTACCTTGGTATTCATATCGTTTGTATCGATATTCGGTGACAGCCGTACTTCTTTCAGCTCAACTGTTTTCTGCTTTTTCTTTGCCTCTTTTTCCCGTCTGGTCTGCTCGTATCTGTACTTTCCGTAATCTACGATCTTACATACCGGCGGCTGTGCCTTTGGTGCAATTTTTACCAGATCCAAATCTGCTTCTGCTGCAATCTTTAAAGCTTCTTTTGCAGACATAATTCCAAGCTGTTCTCCATCTTCTCCGACCAGACGTACTTCCCGGTCTCTGATTTGTTCGTTGATCATTAAATCGCTAATTGTCTTACACCTCCGTGATCTCATTCCTTCTGATTCTTTTTGATTTGTCACTATAACAAAGAAAACGGGTGGTTTTCATCCACCCGCATACTACACTACAAACACATTTACAAAACATGCTGTCCTGTGCCGATATCTGACCATAGTCGCCCGATTGCGCTAAGGTGAGAGTGGATATACTCTGCTTTCTTTTGCTTTACACTTAACATAAAATACCATATTTCAGAGCTGATGTCAACACAAAACTTCTGAAATCTGCCTGTTTCGAGAACTATCTGTATTCTCCCATATGGAACAAGGCCACAACTCCCGGGCCTGTATGGCTTCCGATCACCGTTCCGATCTCACTGATCAAGATGTTGTTGATACCCATTTTTTTGCGTACCAGATCTGCCACATATTCCGCATCCTCCAGACAATCGCCATGAGTGATCATCACAATGTCATTTTCCTTTTCCCAGCCTTTGGAACGCTCAATAGCCATATCTACGATCTTCTGCAGAGATTTTTTCCGTCCGCGCTCTTTGCCGATCACCTGCAGGCATCCGTTGTTGTCCATATGGATGATCGGTTTGATCTGAACCAGGGATCCCAAAACGGCGCTGGTCTTGGAAATACGGCCGCCCCGGTGAAGATGGTGCAGATCGTTGATCGTTACGTTATGGCAAATATGTAATTTATTTTTTTCTACCCAATCGGCGATCTCGTCGATGTTTTTTCCTGCTTCCTTCATCTGCAGTGTCTTGTAGAGCAAAAGTCCCTCTCCCAGACAGGCGCAGAGTGTATCGATCACGATGATCTTGTTGTCCGGATACTCTTCTTTCAGCTCTTCTGCCGCCAGCTGCATACTTCTGCAGGTACCGCTGAGTCCGGAGGAAAACGCAAGATGAAGAATGTCCTTTCCTTCCTTAAGAAACGGCTCAAAAGCCTCTTTTGCTTCCTGTGGATTGACCTGAGACGTAACCGGAAGCTTTCCCTCTCTCAAACGATTAAAGAATTCCTTTTTGGATAATCCATACATATCCGTATATGTTTCTCCATCCATCGTATATTTCAACGGAATGACCGGCACATTTCTCTCCTCCACCCATTCTACGGGCAAATCAACCGTACTGTTTACGGTAATCACAAATTCTTTCATGCTCTCTCCCTTCTCATGATTGCTGTCACAAATTCTGCCTCTCCGTCCCCATTCCGAGACAGGCCGGCGTAATGTAGTATCTAATACCACATTACCCAGTATACCCCGTATTGTCCGGAAAAGAAAGCCTATTTTTCAAATCTTTTCCTAATTTTTTCTCACTTTCAGATAGCTTTTCCCGGACAAAGTCTCGTTGAATGCAATGGCACAGAACGTGATTACCGTTCCCGCCAAAAATCCAGGCCCGTTAAACACCGCCGTCAGGATCAAAAACATCAGACGCATGAACTTCAATGCATACCCCAGTTCAAAATTGGGCTGCGTATAGTTTGCCACTGCCACAAACGCCATGGCCAGCATGACCTCCGAATTGAACCAGCCGGATTGGACCGAAAACTCGCCCAATACCAGACCGGCGATCACACTCAGCGGCGTACTCAGCATACTGGGCGTGTTCAACGCTGCCAGGCGCAGTCCGTCGATAGCCAGCTCCAAAATAAAGAACTGGAAGATCAGCGGAATGTTTACGGTATCTTTAACCGCCACAAAAGAAAACAACGACGGGATCCAATCCCGGTTCTGCATCAGCAGCAGATAGACCGGCGTCAAAAACACGGTGAGAAAGGTGATCAGGCCCCGGGAGATCTTCAGATAGATCCCGGTAAGCGGCGGAAAATAGTAATCATTCGCCTCCTCGATCATGTCTAAAACAGAAGTCGGAAGGATCAATGCCGACGGCGAATTGTCCACCAGGATCACGATCTTCCCCTCCAGCAGACAGGCTGTCGCCGTGTCCGGGCGCTCCGTGTACTTAAATTTGGGAAAGGGATTGAACCACTTCCGGCGGAACAGCGTTTCTGCCACAGTCTGCTGATTCATTTTCAGCTCACCCACCTTTACACTTCGAAGCCGGTTTTCCACCTGCTCCAAAAGCTTGGGATCCACCCGGTCTTCCATATAACACACCGCCACATCCGCCCGGGAGCTGTCTCCCACATCCTCCATTTTCATGATCAGATGGGGATCCCGGATCCTGCGGCGGATCATGGCTGTATTGAACACCACCGTCTCTACGAAGCCGTCCCGGGATCCCCGCATGGATTTGTCCGTTTCCGGCTCTTCCACACCTCTGGCCGGATAGGTCCTGCAGTCGATGGCAATGCACAGATCATACCCGTTCACAAACAGACAGGTTTCTCCGGAAAGCACCTTCCGAAACACCTGGTCAAACTGTTTCACCAGATCCACCTCCACATATGGCAGGCAATTCTGGGAAAACTCAAAGGCCCGCTCCGGCATCTCTTCCGGCTTCAGCTTCATGACCGAATCCAGGATCTTCAGCATCACCTCATCCTTTGTAAATCCGTCTATAAAATAAAAAGAGGCTTCCCTTCCTCCGATCACGATATCCCGCCGTATGATATCGAAGCTCTCCTGCACCGGCAGTACCTGCTCCATAAATGCGAGATTGTTCTCAAAAGAATCCGTTACCTCTTTTTCCGTCAGCTTTTTCATGGACATTCTCCTCTCTGCTTTTCAGACAATGATCAAAATTAGAATGTCCTGCTGCCGTCAAATTATACCATTCCTTTTTTATTGTTTAGCTGTCTTTCCGATCTTTTCATTGCTTCCCGGTACTCCCGAAACCGCCTCTGGAAGCATTTCCCAGATCTTCCACTTCATCAAATTCGATGACCGGCTGATGCTTCATGATCCGGAACTGACAGATCCGGTCGTTTACCCGGATCTCTGTATCCCGCACGGCCAGCGCCGGAAACTTCCACACATCCTCATTGGCACAATAAGACTCGTCCACCACGCCGCAGTGGTTGCTCTGCAAAAGTCCGAAATTTTTGTAAGTGCTGCTGCGCGGAACGATATGCGCCTCATATCCTTTCGGCAATTCCATGGCCACTCCCAGGGAGATCAGTCTCCACTCTCCCTTTTTCATGACCACATGCTCTGCCGAACGCAGATCGATCCAGTCCGATTTTCCGTCTATATAACGCAGCTTTTCGATCTCGTCGCTGACATATTTGATCCTGATCTTTTCCATACTGCTCTTTCCTCCTCTTTGTCACAAATTTTCATTTTTATAGATTTGAACCTTTCCGAAGTTTTCTTTCGGAAACATTCCGAAACTTTATTTTTCAGACATTCCGACTTCTACTCTTCAAACATCCCGGACTGACGGAGCACTTCCAGCATTTCCCGGATCTTTTCCTCATTGATCACCAGGGCAAACCGCACATAGCCTTCTCCCTCCCGGCCAAAAGCGCTTCCCGGCGTCACGATCACACCCGTCTTTTCCATCAGCTCCAGACAAAATCCAAGAGAGGTGTCATATTTTTTCGGAATCGGTCCCCATGCAAACATGGTGCCCTGGCTGTCCGGCACATTCCAGCCGATCTCCCTCAGACCGCTGCAGAGCAGCCGGTTCCTCCGCTCATACTCCTGCCGCTGTTCTTCCACAAAATCGTCCGATCCTGTCAATGCAGCCACAGCTCCGTACTGTACCGGCAAAAAGATCCCATAATCAATCTGAGAACGAAGCACCTTAAATTTGCGGATCACCTCTGCATTGCCCACCACGAAAGAAATCCTTGCGCCGGTGAGGTTATAGGTTTTGGACAGGGAATAAAACTCCACTCCAACCTCTTTGGCTCCTTCAAAGGAAAGGAAAGAACGTCCCTGTTTTCTTGTATAGATGATATCCGAGTACGCATTATCGTGTATAATAAAAATCTGATGTTCTTTTGCGAAGCGGATCAACTCCGGATAAAACTCGTCCGGCGCGCAGGCACAGACCGGATTCAGCGGATAAGACACAATCATCACTTTTACCCGCTCCAGCACATCCTTTGGAATGGCATCCAGATCCGGAAGATATCCGTTTTCTTCTTTTAACTTATAGGTCACGATCTCCGCCTTTGCCATCTGTCCGCACATCTCAAAAAGCGGATAGCCGGGATCAGGGATCAGGATCGTATCGCCGGGATCGCAAAATACCATGCCGATATGCGACATCCCCTCCTGGGAACCGTAGACCGCCATGATCTCCTCCTGTTCCAGTTCTACGCCGAACCGTTTCCGGTAGCGGTACTGGACCGCCTCCAAAAGCTCCGGGATCTCCGTCAGCGCATATTTGTAATTGTCCGGATTTTTGCAGGCCTCTTCCATCGCCTTCATCACGTGAGGCGCCGGCCGGAAATCCGGGGTGCCGACCGAAAGATTGTAGACGGTCATTCCTTTTTCCAGCAACTCTGCCTTTTTCTCGTTCAGCGCGGCAAAAATACCGGGCTGAAAACTGTTTACCATATCTGAAAACTGTATTTTCATTCTTCTCTTCACCCTTAACTAAATTTTCTGCTCTCCATTGTAACACAGATCACCGCTCCCTTACAACACAGATCCGCACCGTATCCCATACAGGCCTGCGCTGCGTTCCATATAGATCCGCACTGCATCCTTTATTGACGCAAAGCAGAAATTTGTGTTAAAATCCCTATGGGTTTTATCCATTTAAATCCCTACATCGAATAAATCGCAATCATATAAATCACAGAAAGGAAGGTTTCCGAATATGCCAAAACTCAATGAAAATTATTTGAAACTGCAAAACAATTATCTTTTTGCAGAAATCGCACACCGGACCAAGGCTTACACAGAAGCTCATCCGGACAAACCGCTGATCCGCCTGGGGATCGGAGACGTTACACTTCCACTCAGCGACATTGTCCTGAAAGCGCTGCACGAGGGCGTAGATGAGATGGGTTCTTCCGACACCTTTAAGGGCTATGGACCGGAACAGGGATACGAAAAAACCAGAGACGCCGTCGCAGCTTATTACAAACGAAACGGCGTAGACGTCAGCGCAGACGATATTTTCATTTCCGACGGCGCCAAAAGTGACACCGGAAACATCACCGAACTTTTCGGTCACGACAACGTAATCCTGATCCCGGACCCGGTTTATCCGGTCTATGTGGATTCCAACACCATGTGCGGAAACCAGATCACTTACATTTCCGCCAACGCAGAAAATGATTTTCTGCCGATGCCGGATCACAGCCAGCATGTGGACATCATCTACATCTGTTCCCCGAACAATCCAACCGGTGCCTGCTACAACAAAGCACAGCTGAAGGAATGGGTGGATTACGCACTGGAAAATGAAGCCGTGATCCTTTTTGATTCTGCATATGAAGCCTTCATCAGCGACCCGGAGCTTCCGAGAAGTATTTACGCCATTGAAGACGCGAAAAAATGTGCCGTTGAATTCTGCTCTCTTTCCAAAACTGCAGGATTTACGGGTACCCGCTGCGGATACACCGTCGTTCCGAAAGAACTGGTCTTCAAAGCTTCCAACGGAGAAGAAATGTCACTCCACGCCATGTGGAACCGCCGCCAGTCTACCAAGTACAACGGCACCGCTTACATTATCCAGAACGCCGCAGCTGCTGTATTCTCTGAAGAAGGGATCGCTGCCTGCCGCAAAAACATCGAATACTACCAGCGCAATGCCCGCGTCATCTCTGACACCATGACGGAGCTTGGCTTCCGCTTCTACGGCGGCCTCCACTCCCCGTATATCTGGTTTGAATGCCCGAACGGCATGGACGCATGGACCTGCTTCGACTATCTGTTAAATGAGATCCAGGTGGTCGGCACACCGGGCGCCGGTTTCGGAGAAAACGGAAAGAACTTCTTCCGTCTGACCTCCTTCGGAAAATACGAAAATACGGTAGAGGCCATGAACCGTTTCAAAACCTTGTTTGCAAAATAAATAGTTTGTAAAATAAAGTTTAAAATCTGATCATTCCTATACGAAACCGTATCAGACAACAGCAGCGGGAACAGGAAACCTGGAAAGGTTCGTGTTCCCGCTGCTGTTTTTCTTATCTTTATACCTCTTACCGCACATCGTGAGGCATCCGCATTTTGTATGCTTCTCTTCTCCGCATCAACTCTGCTTCCTTGGTCTTGGGAAACCTCGTTTCATCCATACCCATCATTCCCATCATGTCCATCATTCCGCCGTCCTGCATTTGAGCCTGCATCTGCGCTTCCATAATGGCGTTGCCGATCCGGGTCATGGATCTGAGCTGCTGCTCGCTTTTCGCTTTTCTTTCTCTTTTTTCTTCTTCCGTCAGTCCCACTGCCACTCCGCAGTGAAAACAGAAGTTTGCCTCCTCCGGCAGCTTTGTCTTACATTTTTTACAAATCAGAATCAAATCTATTCCTTCCTTTCAGCTGAAATCCGGTGTTCCGATCATATCATAAGGCGTGAGCTGGTATACATAATAGTTCAGCCAGTTCGTATACAGGTTGTTTGCCGTGGCACGCCAGGTCAGATACGGCTCGTTTGCCGGGTTGTTGTCCGGGTAATAGTTGATCGGCATCTGGATGTCCAATCCCTTGCCCAGATCTCGTTTGTATTCTTTGTCCAGAGTCATCCGATCGTATTCCGGATGTCCCATCACGAAAATCTGCCGTCCCTCTTCTGCCATGCACAAGAACAATCCCGCTTCTTTGGAATCCGCCAGTATCATCAGCTTGCCTTCCTTTTCCAACTCTTCCAGCTTTTCCATGGGCACTTCCGTATGTCTGGAATGAGGTGCCAGGAACACATCGTCAAAGCCTCTGACCAGCGGAATCTTGCGGTTCCGCACGTGATGCCAGAACAGACCGAATTTTTTCTCGGGCAACAGAACTTTCTGCGCTCCGAAGTGGTAATACAGCCCCGCCTGGGCCCCCCAGCAAAGATGCAGAGTGGAGGTCACATTGGTCTTGCTCCACTCCATAATCTCTTTCAGCTCTTCCCAATAGTCCACTTCCTCAAACTCCATCTGCTCCACCGGAGCTCCGGTAATAATAAAGCCGTCAAACTTTTCCTTTTTGATGTCCTGAAAAGACTCATAAAATTTGTTCAGATGGCTGGTGGAAGTATGTGTGGAAGCATGGCTCGACATCCGCACAAACACCACATCCACCTGCAGCGGTGTGTTGGACAGGGAGCGTAAGATCTGCAGCTCTGTGTCTTCCTTCAACGGCATCAGATTTAAAAGTCCGATGCGGATGGGTCGGATATCCTGATGGGTCGCACGGTATTCATCCATCACAAATATATTTTCACTTTCCAGTATTCCTTTTACGGGCAGATCATTCTGTACTCTGATTGGCATAGTCCTTACTCCTCTTCCTCTTTTTTCTCGTCGGTTTTATTTGTATCCGCCTGTTTTTCGGCGGTTTCTGTCTCTTGCTCTTTTATCCCTGTTTCTTTTATTTCTTGCTCCTCTGCCTGCTGCATTTCCTCTTTCAGCTTCTTCTCCGGTGACTGGATATACCTGCCGTCAGATTCTACATAGCTGAACTCGTCATAGCTTGCCGAAGACACCGGAAGATTTTTGACCTCCAGACGATGATTGATCAACATGGTAACGATATAGTAAATGACCGCAAAGGCCGGTACTCCCAAAAGCATTCCCACGATGCCGAACAGACCTCCCGATACCAGGATCGCAAATACCACCCAAAAAGCAGAAAGCCCGGTGGAATCTCCTAAAATCTTCGGTCCGATGATATTTCCGTCCAGCTGCTGGAGCACCAGGATGAAAATGATGAAGTAGAGTCCCTTCTGCGGATTTTCCAACAGGATCAGCAGCGCACTTGGAATGGCTCCGATATAAGGTCCGAAGAACGGGATCACATTGGTCACGCCTACGATCACGCTGACCAAAAGTGTATAAGGCATGTTCAAAACGGAAAGTCCCAGGAAGCAAAGCACGCCTATGATCGCAGAATCGATGATCTTTCCGCTGATAAATCCACTGAAAATGGCATTGCTCTTCTGGGTAATGTGGAGCACCATATTCGCATGATCCGGCTTTGCCACTGCATACAGGATCTTTTTGCTCTGGGCGGAAAACAGTTCCTTGCTGTACAAAACATAAATCGAAATGATAATGCCGATCAAAAAGTTCAACACTTCTTTGACCACGCTGATCACGCCTGCCGTCAGACTCGTCATAATATCGTTCGTCTTCTGCAGAAGATCCGTCCGCATCCAGTTCTGCAGATAAACAGATCCTTCTTCCACAGCATTGACGATCAGCTTGTGGATCGTAGAACTTTTTTCTGATACGCTGTTCCATTCATTTAAAAAGGAAGTCAGCTGCTTCGGCACACGGATGATCATATCACGGATGCTGGAATACAGCTCCGGAAGCAGCATGTTGCACAATGCAACGATAACTGCAAGCAAAACGGTGATTGCTGCCAAAATCCCTATAACCCGGCTGATCCGATAAGCTTTTTTCTCGTTGGAAAGTTTTTTTACCAGCCGCGGACGCAGGATCTTGTCCATCCATTTCACGATAGGGTTCAGCAAAAATGCAATACCCAGTCCGTAGATCACCGGTTTTGCCACTGCCACAAACCCGCTCAGCACAGAATGGATTTCATCCATCTTAAACAATCCGAAATAAAAAAGAATCGACGCTGCGATCACCAAAAACAGTGACAAGCTTTTGTTGAACTGCTGCCGCAGCCTGGATATCCCTCTTTTTCCGAATTTCGGCTTATTTGTATAATACCCGTTTCCCTGTGCGTTCTCTGCGTTCTCTGTGTTTTCTGTATTTTCTGTGTTTTCTGTATTTTTCGTACTTTCCGCACTTTTTTCCGATGTTACCTTCTTGATGTCTTCCATTTATCAACAGTCCTTCTCTTTCCATTTTCATACAGATTTATTATACAGCGTTCCTGTCAAAACTGCAACGTTAACCTATACGATGCACCTACAGAACCTGCCACTGGCAGCTTCCTCCGGATGCATGGCAACCGAAAACAGCGCAATAGACGGCAGGGAATTTTCCCCGCCGTCCATTCTGTGATTCTTACTTTTTTATTATGCCCGGATCTTTTCATTTCCGGATCCTTTTATACTTAGGATCTTTCCCGGTTTTTATCTGCCGCAGCTGCATTCAAAGGCCGCACACTCTGTTTTTTCTGCCCGGTCGGCTCTGGAGCCCTCGATGCTGATCTTGCCTGCTTTGCACTGGCAATGATCATTATACATGCACCCTTTTGCTTTGCACTCCACATCTGTCAACAGATCTGCCACTGCTCCCATTCTGTTTTTGCCGTCATTTCCGGTTCTTTCCCGGAAGCTGTCACAGCAAGTCTCCCTTGCCGTGGTCGCACGGTCTCCGTTTACCCGGATCTGATCCAGATCACATTTACACTCACTGTTATGCATACAAGTCTGTACGGAACAATTCAACTGTGTCATAGCACAAACCTCCTTCTTTTTTTCGAGGTTAGTCTGCTCGGTGACACCGCCTTTTATGCACTTTTTGCACCCAAAATTTCAAACAGGCAAAAAACTCCCTGGTCAGATAATTGGGAAGCAGGATTTTGGCCGAATCGGCAGAAAGTCCTTTGGGATTTTTGTACCCTGCCGCTTTCGCCGTCAAAACCGCCCGGTATACATGAAAATCGTTGGTGACAATCCCCACTTCCCGGGACGGATCCGGCAGCAATTTTCGGCTGTTTTCCAGATTTTCCCAAGTGGACGTGGACGCCGTTTCCAGGATCAACCGTCCTTTTCCGACCCCTTTTTCGCAGAGATAACGCTCCATCGCTTCCGCTTCACTGACGGCTTCGCCCTTTCCCTGACCACCGGAAAGGATCGCTTTTGTTTCCGGGTTATCCTGCATATACTCTGCCGCACGATCCAGTCTTCTTTTCAGCGCCCTGCTGATCCGCTGTCCCCGGACTTGCGCTCCCAGGACCACAACGTAGTTCATTTTCTTCGGAGGCCGCTGCCACATGGCACAGATGATCCGGATCTCCACGATCACGAACAAGAGGCAGAAGCATCCGCCGACGATCCAAACTCCTTTTTGAAACCAAGCCGGAAAATAAGGCCACGCCGCTCCTGCTGCCAGCGCTGCCAAACCAAATCCCATCCAAAAAGGAAGAAAAGTTGAATCTTTTCTTCCCGTGTAACACCTGAGTATCACATAATACCCAAGGCTCATTATTCCCATATATAACATCTTTATTTACTGTGCGTTACGTCCGCAGCATTTTTTGTATTTTTTGCCGCTTCCGCACGGACACGGATCGTTTCTTCCGATCTTCTTTTCTTTACGGATGGTTCCGGAATTTTTCTGCTCCCTGTAAAGCTTTTTCCGGGTCTCTTCATCAAAGATCTTCTCCCACTGAGGCAGCTCGTAAAGCCAGTCTGCTTTTGCCTCTACCATATTCTTGTACAGCTTTTCTTTGTCGAATACCAGATTGACCTCTGTCGTCTCTGTCATCGTCTCGATGGGATTGGCCTCTTTCAGGCTGTCGTTAATACCGTCCAAAAATCCGACCATGGTCAGCAGCTCTACGTTATATTTTGCTGCCAGCTCCTGTACCGTGCCGCGCACCTCTGTGTCAGGCTCTTCCAAAAGCTGTGCATAGATTCCTTTTTCGATCTCAAAGTAAGCGCCCCAAAAATCCTGAAGAGCTTTCCGGTCCATCTGCTCGGAATACGCGCTGTCTCTCCACTGATCTAATAAACATTTTTCACTCATTTGTGTAAACTCCTTTATTGTTTTGTTTCGTCCCTCTATTATAGCTCATTCCCTATGCAGATTCAACTTTTTATGCTATGATGGGCTGGAAAGAACGCAGACACCCGGCAACGCTTATTCAGATCAGGAGGCATTTTCCATGAAAAAAGCAAAACGTATCTTCGCCCTGGCAGGCGTGATCCTGCTTATAGGACTCTACATAAGCACTTTGGTCTTCACTTTTATCGACACCGCACTCTCCCGGAAGCTTTTGAACGTTTCCGTCGCACTCACCATTCTTCTGCCAATCCTGTTTTACGGGATCCGGCTGATGTATCGGGTGCTGAAAAGGGACGAATAATTGAAAACACCGATCTTCCAACGCCGGTTTTAAATTAAGGTTTTGAAAGATCGGTATTTTTATTTCTTAAATTTTTTATTTTCGAACTTTTTGCTTCAACTCTTTATTTATTACGGAAAATGATGTCTTCTCTTCCCGGTCCGTTGCTCACATAACGAATCGGATATCCGATCTCATTTTCGATAAACTCAACATAGTTTCTGCAGTTCTCCGGCAGATCTTCATAATTTTTGATGCCGCGGATATCCTGTTTCCATCCCGGAAGTACTTTATAGACCGGTTTTGCCTTGTTCAGCAGGCAGGTTACCGGGAAGTCTTTTGTCACCTCTCCGTCGATCTCATAGCCTACACACACCGGAATTTCATCCAAGTATCCCAACACATCCAAAACAGTCAATGCAACACCGCTTGTGCCCTGCATCCGGCAGCCGTATTTGGAAGCCACGCAGTCATACCAGCCCATTCTTCTCGGACGTCCCGTGGTCGCTCCGAACTCTCCGCCGTCACCTCCGCGGTTTCTGAGCTCGTCTGCCTCGTCTCCGAAAATCTCGCTCACGAAAGCACCTGCACCTACTGCACTGGAATAAGCCTTGCTTACCGTGATGATCTCTTTTATCTCATACGGAGGAATTCCTGCACCGATGGCGCCGTAAGCTGCCAGTGTAGAAGAAGAAGTTACCATCGGATAGATTCCGTGATCCGGATCCTTCAGAGAACCAAGCTGTCCTTCCAGCAAAAGCTCTTTTCCTTCTTTGATCGCATTCTGAAGGAACAAGGATACGTCGCACACGTATGGCTCGATCTTCTCTTTGTAATCCATCAGTTCTGCAAACAGCTCTTCCGGATCGATCGGCGGTTTGTGGTACAGATGCTCAAACAGTACGTTCTTCTGGTCTGTCACACGTTTGATCTTTTCACGAAGCAGTTCTTCGTCGAACAGCTCACTTACCTGAAAACCGATCTTTGCGTATTTATCGGAATAAAAAGGAGCAATCCCTGATTTTGTAGAACCAAAGGATTTTCCGCCGAGACGCTCTTCTTCATATGCGTCCTGCTTCTGATGGTAGGACATCACCATCTGTGCACGGCTGGATACCAAAAGCTTCGGCTTCGGCACACCTTTGTCCACGATCGACTGTAATTCCTCGATCACTCTCGGGATATCCAGCGCTACGCCGTTTCCGATCACATTTGTCGTATGGCTGTAAAAAACACCTGACGGCAATGTGTGAAGTGCAAATTTACCATAATTATTTACGATAGTATGACCTGCATTTGCTCCTCCCTGAAAACGAATGACGATATCCGCTTTTTGGGCAAGCATGTCTGTGATTTTACCCTTTCCTTCGTCTCCCCAATTTGCTCCTACTACTGCTTTTACCATGTTTTTGATTCCTCCTGCGTATACATCGCTTTTAAATCTTTATGAGCAGCCCATTAAAGCCACTCAGCAATTATACTATATTTTTCCCTGTCTGTAAAACATAATTTTTATATTATGACGATATCATGATACCATCCTGGTAGTATTCCCCATCTGAACCCGATTTACATCAGCGGCGCCATTAATCTCAATATCTTTCCGCAGATTTTCTGCAGCGGATTCATCGCCTTTACCTCTGCGATGGAGACTTGCTGACATTTTTGAATGGTCTGCCGGTAATCTTTTTCAATGTCCCGCACCACCGGATTGTTGTAAATGTATGCCCCGCATTCAAAATGCAGATACAGGCTTCTGTAATCCAGATTGACCGTTCCCACCGTGGCCATTTTATCGTCGGAGACAAAAATCTTGGAATGCACGAATCCCGGCGTGAATTCGTAGATCTTCACGCCTGCTTCCAACAGCTCCTGATAATAGGTCTTTGCCAGCACAAACGCATACCATTTGTCCGGAATGTGGGGCATGATGATGCATACCTCTACCCCGCTTTTCGCCGTCCGGGTCATGGTATCCAAAAGCCCGTTGTCCAGGATCAGATACGGCGTCATGATGTGTACGTATTTACTGGCATGGTTCAGAATATGCAGATAAACGGATTCTCCCACTTCCTCGTGGTCGAACGGGCTGTCCCCGTAAGGCATGACAAAGCCCAGCTCCCGCTTAAATTCCGGCCGCATGACCGTCAGATACTTCTTGTAATCCTCCCTCTTTCTTTCGATGGAATTCCACATCTGCAGGAACATCATGGTAAAGCTCTGCACGGCATCCCCTTTCAGCATAGCCGCCGAATCCTTCCAATATCCAAACCGTTCCTTGCGGTTGATATATTCGTCTCCTAAGTTGATCCCGCCGGTAAACGCCGTCTTTCCGTCGATCACGCAGATCTTCCGGTGATCCCGGTTGTTCTGCACGGTAGAAAGTACCGGCCGCAGCGGTCCGAAGATCCGGCACTCTATCCCGTATTTTTTCAATTTTTCCGGATAATTATGCGGCAGCGACAGGCATCCCATGCCGTCATACATGAACCGGACTTCCACGCCTTCCTGAGCTTTTTCTTTCAGGATATCCAGCACATGCTCCCACATATACCCCTCTTCCACGATGAAATACTCCATAAAAATAAAACTTTTCGCCTGTTTCAGCTCGTGGAGGAACAGCGGAAAATTTTCTTCCCCGCAGCTGGAGTACACCACTTTCGTGTTCCGGTAAATGGGAAAGCCCAGCTGATACTTCATGTAATGCGCCAATTTTGCGTCTTCCGGTTTGCTGACTCTCAGATTGGAGATGACTTCCGGGTTCTGCTTCATGTATCTATGTATTTCCAGTTTCTGCCGGGAAAGCCTGTGGCTCACCGCCCTGCTGCCCAGTTCTGATTTGACATAGATATAAAACAACGTCCCGAACACCGGAAACACCATCAGTAACAAAATCCAGGTCATGTTAAACGCCGGATTGCCCCGCTCATTGATGATATAGATCACCACGATCACCTGCAGCAAAACCGATGCCACAGACCAATAACTCCGATATTCCTTCAGAGCCGTCGTCATAAGGAACATCAGTCCGATCTGCAGAAGCAGCAAAATAAGGATCAGTGCGGTACGACTGAACAGGACACTCAAGATTCCTTTTTTTGCTTTTTTGACTGCTGCTTTTTTGTGTTCTCTCTTTTCTGGATTCTGCGTCATATTTTAAAAGATGCTCTCCTCTCGCAATGTCTTTTCTCCCCGCAAGTTTACCATATTTTCCTGTTTGTCACAACATTGACATATTGTAATTTTCAAAAAAAAGTATTACAATAGCCTGGTAATGATTATCCATGGAAAGGAGTATGTACCTTGCGTAAATTTATAAAATGGTTACTTGGTCTTGCAGCTGCCGGCTCTGTGATCGGATTTCTGTATGTGTATTTTTCTTCAAAGGACTGCGAGCTCGAATCTGAAGATACAGATTCCGAGGAAGAGGATGATTTTGATCTTGACAAAGATCTCGCACCCGTCTCCAACCGCGAATATGTTCCTTTGAATCAGACAAAAGCTTCCGAAGAAGCATCCGATGAATCTGCAGAAGAACCTGCAAAAGAGGCCTGATTTCAAACCACAAATATTACAGGAGCGGAGATCCGACGTCTCTTCGGCGTGGATCCCGCTCCTTTTTCTATCCTGAAACTTTTTCTGTCACGAGACTTTTTCTGTCCTGATTTTTTTTCAGATCGATCCCTCTCCACGCTTCCTCCAGAAGCCGGACGGCATCTTTGATCTTTTCTTCTTTCATATTGGCATATCCCAGCATAATCACGGCTTCTTTCTTTTTCGGTTCTGCTACATAATATTCCGACAGGCCGCAGACCAGAACTCCTTTTTCTGCGGCAGCCTCCACCAGATCTTTTTCCTCAAAATCCCGAAAATGCAAAAGCAGATGCACTCCCGCGTTTTCTCCGGAGACCGTGCACAGATCTTTCAGAGATTTCAGCTCTGCTAAAAGCACATCATGCCGCCCTTTGTACAGAGCTCTCGTTTTATTCAGGTGTCTCTCGTAATACCCCTGCTCTAAAAATTGCTGCAAGATCATCTGATCCACCTTGGAAACGGTGGAGCTGACAAAACTGCACCGTTCTTCATAAATCTTCAGGACCGGCTCCGGAAGCACCATATAGCTCATACGGATGGCCGGCGCAATGGATTTGGAAAAGGTCCCCATATAGATCACTTTTTCGCTTCGGTCATAGCCTTTCAAAGCCGGGATCGGTTTCCCTTTATATCGGAACTCGCTGTCGTAATCATCCTCTATGATATACCGCTCTTCTTTTTCTTCTGCCCACTGCAGCAATGCCATGCGGCGCTTCAGCGGCATCACCGTTCCCAGGGGATATTGATGGGAGGGCATGACGAAAGCGATATCCGCCTCCGTTTTTTTCAGTTCTTTGACCAGCATGCCGTTTTCGTCCATATCGACGGTACAGACTTCATAGGAAAGATTCTGGAACAACCGGTAAGCCTGCTTGTAGGTCGGGTTTTCCAGCGCGATCTTATACTCTTTGCCCAACACCGTACTCAGAAGCATCAACAGGTAATCGTTTCCTGCTCCTACGATGATCTGCTCCGGTCTGCAGTCTGCCCCTCTCGCATGGTACAGATAGTCTGCGATGGCATTTCGAAGCCCCCACTCTCCTTTCGGATCCCCCAGACGGAAGAGCTCCGCCTTATCATCCAGCAGGCATTCCTTGGAAAGCTTGCGCCAGGCACTGTAAGGAAAACTTTTCAGATCAACTCCTGTGGGAGAAAAATCATAACGGTACTTTTTTACCGCTTCTTTCGCCTTTGTCCGGGGCACTCTTTTTTTCGTATCCATGCGGAACAACTCGTCGATTTGTGCCACGAAATAACCCCTGCAGGGCTCCGCTTCGATATAGCCTTCGGATAAAAGCTGTTCATAGGCCAGCTCCACGGTACTTCTGCTCAGCTCCAGATATTTCGCCAAGGTTCTGGTAGAAGGCAGCTTTTCTCCGTTTTTCAGCCGTCCCTTTTGAATATCGTTTTTGATATATTCGTAAATCTGCTCATACAACGGCTTGCCCGATCTGGTTTGCAGATGGATCGTCAGCTCACTCATGATGATTTATTTCGGCAATCTGAAAGAGCTTTTCAGAGATACGATCCGGTTGAACACCAGTGCATCCGGCTTGGAATCATGGGCATCGATACAGAAATAGCCCTGTCTTACAAACTGGAAGCTGTCGTATGCTTTCGCCTCACCGAAGTTTGGCTCTACCAGGATTTCTTTTACAGTCAGAGAATTCGGATTCAAATTCAAAGAACCGTCCTCTTTTTTGTAAACACCTTTTTCCTCGTCCACCAGATTTTCGTACAGTCTTACCGTGGCTTTCTGTGCATGGGAAGCCTCCACCCAATGGATTGTTCCTTTTACTTTTCTGCCCGTAAACCCGCTTCCGCTCTTGGTCTCCGGATCATAGGTACAATGTACGACGGTCACGTTTCCGTCGGCATCCTTTTCAAAGTCCACGCATTTTACAAAATAAGCGTTCATCAGGCGCACTTCATTGCCCGGGAAGAGACGGAAGTATTTCTTCGGAGGCTCTTCCATAAAATCGTCTCTCTCGATGAACAATTCTCTGCCAAAGGGAATCTTCCTGCTGCCCAGCTCTTCGTTTTCCAGATTGTTTGGCGCATCCAGATATTCGATCTCGCCCTCCGGATAGTTATCGATCACCAGCTTGATCGGATCCAGCACTGCCATCATACGCGGCTTTTTCAGCTTCAGATCCTCTCGGATACAATACTCCAGCATCGCGTAATCCACAGAGCTCTGGGCTTTGGAAACCCCGCAGAGATCCACAAACATTTTGATGGATTCCGGCGTAAAGCCTCTGCGCCTCAGGGCTGCGATGGACACCAGCCTCGGATCGTCCCAGCCGTCCACGATCTTGTCTTCCACCAGTTTTTTGATATAACGCTTTCCGGTGACCACATTGGTCAGATAAAGCTTTGCAAATTCGATCTGTCTCGGCGGATTCTCAAACTCGCACTCTCTTACCACCCAGTCATACAGCGGTCTGTGGTCTTCAAACTCCAGGGTACAGATGGAATGGGTGATCCCCTCCAGTGCATCCTCGATGGGGTGTGCAAAATCATACATCGGATAGATGCACCATTTATCTCCGGTGTTGTGATGAGTCATATGTGCCACGCGGTAAAGGATCGGATCTCTCATGTTGATGTTCGGAGAAGCCATATCGATCTTGGCCCGGAGCACTCTTTTTCCGTCTTCGGTCACACCGCTTTTCATCTCTTCAAAAAGTGCCAGGTTTTCTTCGATACTCCGCTCTCTGTAAGGGCTGTTTTTGCCCGGCTCCGTCAACGTTCCGCGGTACTGGCGGATCTCTTCCGACGTCAGGTCGCAGACATAGGCTTTTCCTTTTCGGATCAGCTTCAGAGCGCATTCATACATCTGATCAAAATAGTCGGATGCAAAGTACAAATGGTCTTTCCAGTCCGCACCCAGCCAACGGATGTCATTCTTTATGGATTCCACAAATTCTACTTTTTCCTTTGTAGGGTTGGTATCATCGAAACGCATATGGAACTCTCCGCCATACTCCTGCGCCAATCCGTAATTTAAAAGGATCGATTTTGCATGACCGATATGGAGATATCCGTTGGGCTCCGGCGGGAACCGGGTACAGACATGGTCGTAAACGCCCTCCCGCAGATCTTTATCAATTTCCTGCTCAATAAAATTTTTGGATACTGTTTCCTTTTCCATCGCTTTCTCCTCTTATCTTCTCTTTTTTCTCTTTTATTCGTCTGTACCGGATCATTTTCCCATCCGGTTTCTCATCCTGTTCCAGAAATGTATCTGTGTCCACTCATACGCTCTGTCATACAGCAGCCAGCCGACCTGGCCCGCCGCGATCACACCGGCCCAGAGAAGCGCCGTCATCTTTTTCAGGAAAAGCAGCTCGCCGAAAAACAAGAGCACCGCTGCGAACACGAGATTGAACGCCAGAAATTTGATCACCCACACTAAGACCAGCCTCTTTTTTTCTCCCGTCAGCTTTCCGACTGCACGCCAGCCCGCCTCCGTGGCCACGATATAAAATCCCATGGCTGCGTAAGAACACACATAAAAAATATTCGGGGTCAGTAAGATCCCCAAAAGCACACCCGCGATATAAAAAGCGATCCCCGTTCCCATGCCGGCTTCCCTGATCATGATCCCGATAAAATAGGAAGCTGCTGCCAGTAAAAACAGCGTGTTCATCTCGATCACACTTCCCAGCAGCAGAAACAGTTCCGTCATCGCTAAAAGCAGCCCTCCCAGAGCCATTTTTTTTGCATTTATATGCATCGGCAAAGATCTCCTCCCATACATTCACAAAGGGTATCCGCCATCCACAGATCACAGCAAAGATTTCCCGAGCTGCAGGAGTTACCCGCAGCGGAACCGCCTCTCTGAGGATAGCCTTCGTATCGTCTGCTGTTCCACTCGATCTGGTTCAACAGCTGTCTGTATTGCGGATTGCCCGGATCCATATTGACCGCCTGAGATGCATGGTCCCTGGCCACGATATTATTGCCGATCCCGATATTGGCAGCCGCGCTGAGGTAGTACCACTCTGCATTTCGATTTTGCATACCATTCAGCAGATTCAAGGCTTCCCTGTAATGTCTGGAATTGATGAAATTATAAACCGCCTGAATCTGCGTATTCTGCTCTCCTCCGCTTTGATAGCTGCCGGAGCCTCCATAGGAATAGTTCCCCTGATAGCCTCCGCCGTTTTGGCGCTCACGCATGATCATATCATAGGCTTCCTGCACCTCTTTAAACTTTTCCTCCGCAAGATCTGCCAGAGGATTATTGATATTTGCATCCGGATGATACTTCCGTGTCAGATCTCTGTAAGCCTTTTTTATTTCTTCATCCGAAGCACCGGGAGAAACTCCAAGCACCTCATATGGATTTTTATTCATATTCGCACCTTTCTTCGCTTTCGTTTTATTCCAGAAACATCATACCTTATTTTCCGGCAAATGTCCATCTTTCTCTTGATTCAGGTGCATTTTCCGGTATCGGTTCCACACTCCCTCGTAAAGAATATTCCGCAAAATGTCTCCATCCTGCAGACAGGGAAGCCCTTCAAACTCTGCGCTGCATTCTGCGATCATCATACAAAGCATATTTTTACAATATTCCTCATAATCCGGTCTGTTTTTCAAATCTTTTAAGGGATTGTAAAGCCCTTTTTCCAGATCCTTTTCCAGATCCTCATAGGCGTCCATCAGATAGATGTATTTTCCCAGGAAAAACCCCAGCCTTCTCAGCCGTTTCTCCCACTGATCTTCCCGACAGACCAACACCTCTCCCATGATCCGCCCGAAGCACCCGGAAATCTCATCGATCTCCGTACTGTTTTCCTTCTCATAACGGGAGATTTGCCCCAATTCTGTAGCGATCACGCGGCACTGTCTCGGATACTTTTGCTCCAGCTTTCGGATCTTCCGTTTCAGGACGGCCGTTCCAAAAGCGCTTTTCAGCTTTTTTTCGTCCTCCCAGTCATCTTTCAGATGATAATAGGACAGCACCATATTCATATCCGCCGCATACTCTGTCGCCGTGCTCTGCAAAAACGGCCGTTTTTTCAGGGGATGCACCTTACATCTGCCCTCCGTTTTTGTCACTTCGTATTCATAAAGAGAATTCAAAAGCAGAACCACAAAGGTCATGTCATAGGACAAGGTCATCTGCCCGATACTTCCGTACCGTTTTTTCAGAGTCTGACACAGCCCGCAGTAATAGGCTCTGTATTTTCGGTAATCCTTCATCTTCAATTCCGGTTCGTAAATCGCAATATATCCAAACATCTTTTTCCCGCTTTCCGAAATACCCTGCTTCCAGAAGTGCTCCTTTTTACAAGGAAAGGCTCTCCGAAGAATCCTTTATTCCTCGAAAAGCCTTTCCCTCTCATCCAGCTGTCTAGGGGACTTGAACCCCCGGCCTCCGCCTTACCAAGGCGACGCGCTACCGACTGCGCCAAGACAGCAAACGCTGTTTACACAGCACAACTACTATACACTAAAGCTTTGACCATTGTCAATGTTTTTTTCATCTTTCTGTCATTTTTCAGCTTTCTGCTGCTTTCAACAGTTTTTCCGCTTTCTGCTTGATCCGCTGCAGAGCGTTATCCACCGTTTTCGGGCTTTTATCGATCAGCTCTGCGATGGTTCTGTAATGGATTCCCTGCAAATGCAGATAAAACACCCTGCTCTCCAGGGGGCTGAGCTGTTCCTGCAGTTTTTCCTGAAAAAGATCCGAATATTCTCTTCCGAAAAATTGCACCTCCGGATTCTTTTCCGCATCATCCGGCAGTGTGTCGATCAAGGGAGCCGCACTGATCTCACCGGCAGTTTTTTCTTCTTCATAGATCGAAACATAGGAATTCAGCGGAAGATGCTTTTTCCGGTTGGCCGCCTCTACGGCAGAGTACATCTGCCTGGAAATACAGAGCTTGGCAAAGCTGTAAAAAGAAACTTTCTCTTCCTCCCGAAAATCCCGCACCGCTTTAAACAGCCCGATCATTCCCTCCTGGATCAGGTCTTCGTTTTCTCCGCCCAGCAAATACATGGCCCTGGCTTTTTTTCGCACCAGCGGCTTGTATTTATCCAGCAAAAATTCCATAATCTTCTCATCGCCGTCCCGCAGATCCCGGATCAGCTGTTCGTCCGCTCTTTGCCCGTACTGTGTCAAATGCTTTTCCTCC
Source organism: uncultured Mediterraneibacter sp. (assembly GCA_934418295.1). GTDB lineage: Bacteria > Bacillota > Clostridia > Lachnospirales > Lachnospiraceae > Mediterraneibacter_A. Next base: position 3,361 of record CAKRWZ010000009.1, on the reverse strand, counting down.
AGTCTTACTGCAGCCTTTGTCTGACGATCTCATAGGCCAGCACCCCTGTGGCAACGGATGCGTTCAGAGAATCGATCTCCCCTTTCATCGGGATAGCTGCCACAAAATCGCAGGCCTCTTTTACCAGACGACTGACGCCCTCGCCCTCATTTCCGATGACCAGGCCGATCGGTCCTTTCAGGTTCAGCCGGTACATGGATTCGCCGCCCATATCCGCACAGACGAACCACAATCCTTTTTCTTTGAGCTCTTCCATGGTGCGGACCAGGTTGGTCACTTTCGCCACCGGCGTATAATTCAACGCTCCCGCTGAAGTCTTTGCCACCGTTGCCGTCAATCCCGCCGAGCGTCTTTTGGGGATGATGACTCCGTGGGCTCCGGCCAGGTTCGCCGTTCGGATGATCGCTCCCAGATTGTGCGGATCTTCAATATTGTCCAAAAGGATCAGGAACGGATCTTCCCCCCGCTCCTTGGCCAGGCGCAGCATGTCCTCCACCTCCGCATAAGCGTAGGCGGCTGCGCAGGCGATCACTCCCTGATGTTTTCCCGTCTCGGAAAGATGGTTCAACCGTTCTTTGTCCACAAAATTCAGGATCGTCCCGTGCTTTTTCGCCTCTCGCACGATGGTCCGCACCGGTCCGTCCTGGCACCCGTTCAGCACATACAGCTTATCGATGGTTTTTCCCGAACGGAACGCTTCCAGCACTGCATTTCTGCCCTCGATCCACGTCGTATTTTCCGTTGCCTGATTTTCATTTTCTTTCATACAGATCCAATCCTTCCAGGCTGTCCAAACCGATCTTTACCAGATCCAGCAGCCGTTTCCATTCTTTTTTCAGATACAGATAACCCAGCACCGCTTCAAACCCGGTCGCCCGCCGGTAATCCGTGATCGACTGGTTTTTCGCCGGCGATACGGATTTTGCATTTCTTCCCCGTTTATAAACCGCATGTTCTTCTTCCGTCAGCTGCTCCTGCATCGCCCGCATCATCTCCGACTGGGCAGACGCCTGCACGTACCGGCTGGTCTCCTGATGCAGCTTCTGCACTTGCTTATTTCCCTTTCGGATGACCAGAGTTTTGATGATCAGGTCAAAAATACAGTCACCGATATAGGCCAGATCCAACGGTGAATATTGTTCCGCCTCTGTTTTTTCCGGAGAAAAACATTCCTCCAAATATTCAAAAAAGTCCAATTCTACACTCTTTTCCACTTTACGCCCTCACGGGTATCTTCCAAAACGATCCCCCTAGCCAACAATTCTCCGCGGATCTCATCGGCTCTGGCAAAGTCTTTCGCCTTTCTTGCAGCCTGCCGTTCTTCGATCATAGCCTCGATATCCGAATCCAGGATCTCTTCTTTTTTCTCCACGATGATGCCCAGCACATCCGTCAGTTTGACCAGACGGGCTCTCATCTCTTTCAGATATTCCGCAGAGTTGTTTTCATCTGTATTCGTGTTTGCAAATTTTACCAGTTCAAACACAGAAGCGATAGCGTCTGCCGTATTAAAGTCATCTTCCATGGCCGCTTCAAAACCTTTTACGAACTCGTCCGTCTTTGCAAAGGTTTCCTTTTCTGCCTCTGTCATCTCCTCCGTCTTCGCTTTGGATGCCAAAAACTTCAGATTTTCTGCCGCGTTCACGATTCTTTCCAAGCCGCTTCCCGCAGCTTCCATCAGTTCCGCGCTGAAGTTCAGCGGGCTTCTGTAATGGGCGCTGAGCATAAAGAAACGCAATACCTGCAGATCATATTTTTCACTGATTTCCCGGACGGTAAAGAAATTTCCAAGGGATTTCGACATTTTCCGATTGTCGATATTTAAAAATGCATTGTGCATCCAGTATTTTGCAAACTTCTCTCCGTTTGCCGCTTCACTCTGGGCGATCTCGTTTTCATGGTGGGGGAAGACCAGATCCTCGCCGCCGGCATGGATATCGATTTCATCTCCCAGGTATTTTTTCGCCATAACGGAGCATTCAATATGCCATCCCGGTCTTCCGTCGCTCCAAGGTGATTTCCAGTAAGGCTCCCCTTCCTTTTTCGGTTTCCAAAGAACAAAATCCAGCGGATCTTCCTTTTCATCCTGACCGGACACCAAAAGGGAACGGTTGCCGGACTGCAGATCATCCAGATTTTTGTGGGAAAGCTCCCCGTAATTTTTAAATTGTCTGGTACGGAAATAAACGGTTCCGTTCTTTTCATAGGCATACCCTTTTTCGATCAATGTGCTGATCATCTCGATCATCCCCGGGATCTCTTCTGTCGCCAAAGGGTTCTTGGTGGCAGGCTCGATGTTCATCCCCTCCATATCTTTCTTACATTCTTCGATATAACGCTTGGAGATCTCCTCGGCAGTCGTGCCTTCCTCATTGGCTTTTTTGATGATCTTATCGTCCACATCCGTAAAGTTGGATACATAATTGACATCGTATCCCTTATATTCAAAATATCTGCGCACCGTGTCAAACACGATCATCGGTCTTGCATTTCCGATGTGGATGTAATTATAAACTGTAGGACCGCATACATACATTCTTACCTTTCCCGGCTCCAGCGGCTCAAACTCCTGTTTTGTCTTAGACAATGTATTGTAGACTTTCATGCATTTCCTCCTTGTATCACATTCTCACACAACATTCTTTTGCTTCCGTTTTTCTCTTATTTCTGAATTTTTTTGATCTCGCTTTCCAACTCCTGTACCCGCTTCATCAGTTTTTCGTTATCATGCTGAAGCTCCCGGATATCCTGCAGCACCGGATCCGGCAGATGGATCTGGTCCATATCATCCCGCGGGATCTTTTTGTTATCCATTTTTACGATACGCCCCGGAACACCTACTACCGTACAGTTCGGCGGCACCTCTTCCAGCACTACGGATCCTGCTCCTATTTTGGAATTTTCTCCGATGGTAAAGGATCCTATAATCTTTGCCCCGGCACTGACCATTACATTGTCCTGCAAGGTAGGATGCCGTTTTCCCTGCTCTTTTCCGGTTCCGCCCAGAGTCACTCCCTGGTACAAGGTCACATTGTCTCCCACAATAGCCGTTTCTCCGATGATCACACCGCTTCCATGGTCGATAAAAAGCCCTTTTCCGATGGTTGCACCCGGATGGATCTCAATGCCGGTTTTCCGGGCTGCCTTCTGAGAAATCCACCTTGCCCAAAAATAATGCTTCTTCAAAAACAGCTTATGTGCGAGCCGGTAACGCAGGATCACCTTAAAGCTCGGATAAAGAAACACCTCCATATTCGATTTGATCGCCGGATCCCTCTCCCGCACTACTTTTATTTCTTCCCTGACATAGGATATGATACCCATACCGAATTCTTCCTTTCCTATTCTCTCACTTCGCTTA
>CAKRWZ010000008.1 GCA_934418295.1 uncultured Mediterraneibacter sp. | reverse complement strand
TCCAGATCTGCATCCGCACAGTCCAAAAGGCTGATTCCCAGCGTAATGGTACGCACGTCCAGATTTTCCTGCTGGATCATCTTGTTGGTCTCTGACACTTCATACATATTTATCATATGAAAAACCCGCCTTTCTTAAAGTCTGTGCATTTTTTCAAAAATTTCTTCCCGCTGGCACCGAATCTCCAGTCCCATGTTCTTTCCAAGTTCTTCCAGCTCAGAATGGATCTCACTGAATTTTTTCTCGATTCCGGAAACATCCACGACCATCATCATATTAAAATAATCCTGTACGATCGTTTGATTGATATCCAGAATGTTAATCCTGTTTTCTGCCAAATACGTACATACACGAGCTATGATCCCCACGGAGTCTTTTCCGACGACAGTAACGATACATTTTTTCATTTTCTTTTCTCCTTTTCTGAACGGTCTGTGTGGTTTCCAAAATCTGTTTCTATATTTCCAGGATTTCCGAAATATGGTCCCGGGACGCGACTGTCATATCCAGATCCGCCCCGTTGTATGCATTGTCTCCCAGTGTCACTTCCAGTTTTACCGTTTCATAGGCCAGTTTTGTATAATTATTCTCTTTACTCAGATGGCCCAGAACGATTTTTTTCAATCCATCATATAATATATCACATAAAAGCTTTCCTGACAATTCATTGGACAAATGTCCTCGATCCCCTAAAATACGCTGCTTCAGATAATAGGGATAGCTTCCCACTTCCAACATATGTACATCGTGGTTGGCTTCCAGAAGCACGGCATCCAGGTTGGTCAGTTTATCCACGATATATGCATCGTATTTTCCCAGGTCAGTCGCCACCGCCACTGCCTTTCCGCCATTTTCCAACCGATAACCGGAGGGTTCATTGGCGTCATGGGAAATCCGAAAGGGATCGATCTCAATATCTCCCAGCACAAATTTCTGATCTGTGCTGATGGGATGCAAAAGCCCGGAAGGAAGCTCTCCCAGACTGCTGCTGGCCCGGATTCCTTCAATGGTTCCCGGCGTTCCGTAGATCGGGATCTGATACTTGCGGCTGAACACCCCAAGTCCTTGTATATGATCAGAATGTTCATGGGTGATCAGGATCCCGTTCAGCTCTTCTCCTTTGATTTCCAGTTCTTTCAAGCCTTCCTCGATTCTTTTTTTGCTGATCCCGGTATCCACCAGCAAATGTGTCCTGTCACTTCCCACATAGATACAATTTCCGCTGCTGCCGCTGGCTATGCTGCACATTCTCATTCTAACAATTCTCCTATTTGCCTCATGGTGTCTTCAAAATCTCTGTTGTTTTCTACAGACGCGCTGCATCTGCTGCGGAACACGTCCTCTGAAAGCTGCGAAGCCATGATCTGGGCTACTTTTTCTTCCCCGTATCCCCTTGAACGCATCAATCGCTCTTTTCTGACTTCTTCACTTGCATAAATATACCATATTTCGTTGCAGATTTCATCATAGCCTTCTTCCAAAAGAAGTGCTGCCTCTATGATCATATACTGTGTCTGCTTTTTACGTTCTTCCTCTATATGTGAGAGCAGATACTCCCGCACCGCCGGATGGACGATCTGGTTCAACCGCTGCAGCTTCTGCGGATCTGAAAAAATGATCTCCGCCAATTTGTTCCGATCCAGTTCCTCTTCCGGATCCAGAATTTCTCTCCCGAATTCTGCAACAATATCATCATAGCAGGCTGTTCCTTTTTTTTGCAGATTTTTTGCCACTTCATCTGCTTTATAGACAGACGCGCCGTAATGTTCCTGCAAAAAGTCCAAAACTCTGCTCTTTCCGGCTCCGACGCCTCCTGTGATCCCGATGATCCTCATAATTTCCTCCCGCATTTTTTCTCACTTGTTTCTAGGATTTTTCCTACTTCGCCTCGTACCAGCTGGCTCCCGTGTGCATATCGATCACCAACGGCACCAAAAGATCTGCCGCACCTTCCATCTGTCTGGTCAGGATTTCCTCCACCTGCTCCAGCTCTTCCGGATGTGCTTCAACCAGCAATTCGTCGTGTACCTGCAGGATCAGGCGGGAACGCATCTGTTTATCCCTCAGTTCCTTTTCCACTCCGATCATCGCAATCTTGATGATATCCGCAGCCGTTCCCTGTATCGGTGCATTCATAGCCACACGTTCTCCGAAGGAACGCTGCATAAAGTTTCCGGAGAAGAGCTCCGGCACCGGTCTTCTTCTGTGGAAAAGCGTCGTCACATACCCTTTTTCTTTCGCATGTGCTACCATGTCATCCAAAAACTTTTTGATCCCCGGATAGGTTTTAAAATAATTTTCAATATATTCTGAAGCCTCTTTCCTCGTAATACTCAGATCCTGGCTGAGTCCGAAAGAGCTGATTCCGTAAACGATCCCGAAGTTTACCGCTTTCGCATTTCTTCTCTGCAGATCCGTCACTTCATCAAAAGGAACATGAAAAACCTGCGATGCCGTAATGCGATGGATGTCTTTTGCTTCCCGGTAGGCATCGATCAGCGCCGGATCACCGGAACAATGTGCCAGCACCCGCAATTCGATCTGTGAATAATCGGCATCCACGAATACATATCCGTCCCGCGGAATGAATACCTTACGGATCAGCCGCCCCAGTTCCATACGCACCGGTATGTTCTGCAGATTCGGCTCTGTGCTGCTGATCCTTCCTGTAGCGGTAATAGTCTGATGGAATTTCCCGTGGATTCTTCCGTCCGGACCGATGAAGTTTGCCAGGCCGTCGGCATAAGTGGATTTCAGCTTTGTCAGCTGTCTGTATTCCAAAATGCGGGATATGATGGGATAGTCCGGCGCCAGCTTCTCTAATACGTCTGCCGCTGTAGAATAACCGGTTTTCGTCTTCTTTTTATTGGGGATCTCCATTTTTTCAAAAAGGATCACGCCCAGCTGCTTCGGAGAATTGATATTAAATACCTCTCCGGCCATTTCGTAGATCACTTTCTCCAACTCTGTGATCTGCTCTCCCAGACGTGTTCCGTAAGCCTGGAGTTCTTCTCCCTCCACGCGGATACCGGACTGTTCCATGCTATATAAGGTAAATACCAACGGCATTTCTACGTTTTCATACAAGTTAAGCATGTCTGTTTCCTGCAGTTTCTCCCGCAACACCTTCACAGACGCCATCGCCGTATAAGCATTGTAGCACACTTTTTTTCTTTCCTCCGCATTGGAATCGATCATCAGCTGCAGATATTCCCGGGCAACATCTTCATAATCGTAATCACTTTTCAACGGATTCAGCAAATATGCTGCCACTGTATTGTCAAAACAATGTTCATCTCCGGAAAGCGGAAGCAGCGGAAGTGCTTCCTTCAGATCGAACATGGCAAAGGTTCCGCAGGTTTTTGCCGCCTGAAGAATCTTTTCCAAGATTTCTTCCATCGGAAGCTCCGGACCGGACACCAACAGATACACTTTTTCCCCAAATGCCACTGCTGCCTTAGACACCCCCCGCGGATGTGCAAACAGCGGAAGGATCCCTTCCGGATCCGCAGACAGGCATACTCCCAGCACCTTTGCCCGGGCAGCCTCTTCCAGAATCTGCTCTGCCTGCGTTTTATCTGTGATCTCACAGAACCGGCTTTCCACATCATTTTCCAATGCATCCAGCTGAAAACGCTTTAACAAATTTTTAAACTCCAACTTCTGGAATAATTTATATGCCTCTTCCGTATAGAGATCCTGGTGCTTTGCTTCTTCTAAATTGAAAGGGATATCTGCTTTTCGCTCAATGGTGGCCAATGTTTTGCTCATCTTGGCCTGTTCCCAAAATTCCTGCAGATTTTTGCTGGCCCTGGGCGGTTTCACTTCTTCCGCATGGGCATAAGCATTCTCGATCGTTCCGTACTGCCGGATAATTTTGGAAGCCGTCTTTTCCCCGATTCCCGGCACGCCAGGAATGTTGTCGGAAGCATCTCCCATGAGCGCTTTCATATCAATAAATTCCTGCGGGCTCACACCGTATTTTTCTTTCACTGCCTCTGCATCATAATTTTCCACTTCCGTGTGTCCCATTTTCGTTTTTGGGATCCGGATCAGCGTATGCTCCGAAGCCAGCTGCAAAATATCCCGGTCCCCGGAGATCACAGACACATCCATACCTTTTCCCTCACAGAGCAACGAGATGGTGCCCAGAAGGTCATCTGCCTCCAGCCCTGCTTTTTCTATGGTACAGACGTGCATCGCCTGCAAGACTTCTTTGATCACCGGCACCTGCTGCCGCAGCTCCTCTGCCATCGGCTTTCTGGTCCCTTTGTATTCTGCAAACATTTTGTGCCGGAAAGTAGGCGCATGCACGTCAAAGGTCACAACGAGATATTCCGGTTTTTCTTCATCCAACACCTTGAACATAATGTTCAAAAAACCATAAACAGCGTTCGTATGAAGCCCCTCTGCATTCGTCAGATCCGGAACCCCATAGAACGCTCTGTTTAAAATACTATGTCCATCTATTAAAACTATTTTTTCTGCCATATCCTCTCCTCGGGAAACTTTTCTCACACCGTTTCAAATCTTTCTCCATTTTTCAGAGCCTTACTTTTTGTTTCTCTTTTTATGAAATACCCAGAATTTACTCAAAATATAATTCAATATCATTACCAAAACCTGATTCATCAGTTTTACGATACGATCATCCATCCCGCATATCCGGACAAAAAAATACATACTCAGTACTTCTGCCGCCAGGGAAGCCAGACGCGCAGAGAAAAAACTGCCCGCCTCCAAAAGCGTTTTCTTTACACCGGCATATTTGGACCGAAACACAAACTTCTTGTTCGTCACGTAGGCAAACACCACGGCGAAGATCCAGCTGAGAATATTTGCCGTCTGGTAATACATACGGAACGTATTTCGCAAAAGATAGTAGGATGCCAGGGAAACCACCACGGTACAGCCGCCTACGATCAGATACCAGATCAGCTCCTCATACTTTTTGTAAAGTTTACGTATCATATTTTTTCTTCCCATTCCTTTTCACGGAAGCCGGTACAAACAAAATCCGCTCCGATCAAAAGCGGTCTTTTTACCAACATTCCGTCCGTAGCAAGCAGCTCCAGCTGCTCATCTTCCGACATGGAAGAAAGCTTGTCTTTCAGCCCCAGTTCCCGGTAACGCATTCCGCTGGTGTTAAAAAAACGTTTCAGCGGCAGCCCGCTTCTCTGATACCATTCTTTCAGCTCCTCTTTTGTCGGGTTTTGCAGGACAATATTCCTCTCTTCTATATCTGCATTTCTGCTTTCCAGCCATTTCTTTGCCTTATGGCAAGTGGAACATTTCGGATAACATACAAACAGCATCTTGTTTCCTCCTTATCGATTTCTGTCAATTCTATATTCAACCGTAACCATCCTTATTTCTTTCCTCGTCTATCATACCGTGATTTCCGGAGATTTACAAGAAAAGACCACTCTTGCCCGTAGACAATTGTGGTCTTTTTTCGCACTGCGGATGGTGGGACTTGAACCCACACGTAGTCACCTACGCAAGATTTTGAGTCTTGTGCGTCTGCCATTCCGCCACATCCGCATATTAGTTGCCAAGCCTGCAACAAAAAATCCAATGGATCTTTTTTAGTTTCGCTTGAAACCGAAGATAATTTTACCATACTTATTTTCTATTTGCAAGCAATTTTAGAAAAAATGCGGTTTTCTTATGAGAAAAACCGCATTTTCTGCTTTTATACACTTTTTCTGCTTCTTACTGGATCTCAGGCTGTGCAACAAGTGCCTGGTCAATTGCCATTATATCGCTGTCTGAAAGTGCATAGTCTCCGTCAGAATTTTTTGTCACATGAACCGTAACGGACGTAGCATCTCCGTATTCCAATCCTTCATCCATTGCCTCCATGGCCATATCGTACATTTTTCCGTACACATATTCGTACATATTATCCTGTGTCACTTCCACTTTTCCGGAATTCACTTCATCCTGGATCTCCTGATTCAGTTTATCCTGCATATCCCGGAATATAAGGATCGGTTTTACCTCCACGACCACCGTAAAACCGCCGTCGCCGTCTTCCTTTGCCTCGCCTACTGTATAATTTAATTTTTTATACAGATCTTTAAAAAACTGTCTGTACTTTGCCAAAAGCTCATCCGAAATGTTCTCCTCTGTCAGGTTTGCTGCCTCCATCGTAGTGTCGATCGCCTGCTCGTACATTTCTTCTGCTTCATTTTTACTGCTGTTGGTCAGCTCCGCATACTTATCCGTATCTCCCTTGTAGGTCGAATCCAGGCAGGCTTTTACGTATTCCTTCGCATCATCCGGAGTTTTCTTGTTTGAACCGCACGCAGTCAGCGCCAAAATTGCTGCCATAAAGATCGCGGTCAAAGACACTGCTTTCAGTTTTTTCATCTTGTTCTTTCCTCCTGCTTTATTTAGTAAAATACAAAAATACTATACCACAAAATTTAGGGATTTTCAATTTGCCTCCCTATTTTCCTTCTCTTGCGTCTTCCTGCTGCGGGTGGATCAATTTTTCCCCGATATCAAAACAGTCAAAAGTAGCAAAATAGTCTGCCGGTGTCTCGGCACGGCGGATCAGCTTCGCTTCTCCGTTCTCCTGAAGCAGGATCTCTGCTGATTTCAGTTTTCCGTTATAATTGTATCCCATGGAAAAGCCGTGGGCTCCTGTATCATGGATCACAAGGATGTCTCCGATATCGATTTTCGGCAGCATTCTGTCGATGGCAAACTTATCGTTATTCTCGCAAAGAGAACCTGTGATATCATACTTGTGGTCACAAGGCTGATTTTCTTTGCCCATCACGGTAATGTGATGATAAGCCCCATACATTGCCGGCCGCATCAGATTAACTGCACAGGCATCTACTCCGATATACTCCTTGTGTGTATGTTTCTCATGAATCGCTTTTGTCACAAGACAGCCGTAAGGTCCCATCATATAACGTCCCAGTTCCGTATAAATCTCCACATCCCCCATTCCGGCCGGTACCAGCACTTCTTCATAAACGCGGCGTACACCGTCTCCGATGGCAAAAATATCGTTTGGTTCCTGATCCGGTGTATACGGAATTCCGATTCCTCCGGAGAGATTGATAAACTTAATATGAACGCCTGTTTCCTGATGGAGCTTTACTGCTTCCTCAAAAAGCACCTTCGCCAGCATCGGATAATATTCGTTAGTCACGGTATTGCTTGCCAGGAACGCATGAATACCGAACTCTTTTGCTCCTTTTTCTTTCAAGATCCGAAAAGCATCCGACATTTGTTCCGTCGTCATTCCATATTTTGCATCGCCCGGATTATCCATAATGTCATTGCTGATCTTGAAGAGTCCGCCCGGGTTGTAACGGCAGCTTATGGTTTCCGGAATATAGCCGATGGCCTTTTCCAGGAAATCAATGTGTGTGATATCGTCCAGATTGATGATCGCATGGAGTTTTTCCGCCAATATAAAATCTTCTGCCGGCGTGTCATTGGACGAAAACATGATATCTGCTCCCTTTGCCCCGATCGCATCCGCAAGCATCAGTTCTGTATAAGAAGAACAGTCACAGCCGCAGCCGTACTCTCTGAGAATATCGATCAAAAACGGGTTCGGCGTCGCCTTTACCGCAAAATACTCTTTAAAGCCCGGATTCCAGGAAAATGCTTTCTTCAGTGCCTCCGCATTTCTTCGGATTCCTTTTTCATCATAGAGATGAAACGGGGTCGGATACGTTTCTATGATCTTGTCCAGTTGTTCTTTTGTCACAAAGGTTTCCTTTTTCATTCGTTCTGCCTTCCTTTCATATATTGGATCAATTTGATTTCATTTGCCAATGCATTTTTAAATAACTCCACGAAATTTTTCTGTCCGGAGTATAAGCAAGTATTTCCGCTTTCTTCTCCGTATTCTCCCGTGAGCACATATCTGGAATCGGTGATGATCCCGATCCTGCTGCCTTTTTCGTCTGTCACATAGACGGCCGCCCCTTCAAACTCCAGGGATCGGTCTGTGATGATCACGACTTTTTTTCCGTCTTTGACCAGCTTTTGCAAAGGATCTGCAAGCTCCTCCAGCCGTTTTTCCGAGCAACTGATATAAACTCTTTTCTCTGCTTTTTCCAGCAAACGTTCTATCTTATCCCGGATATGCTTCTGTCCTTCTATGGTGATATATCCTTCCTCTTCCCGAGAGATTCCCGGAGCATGCAGTACCAGCCATTCTTTTTCCCGCCGGAGCCTGGCGATCCCATTCTCGCAAAACTCCTCCACACTGACCGGAATATACTTTCTGGCTGATTCCTCCACCACATAAGCAGCGCCTTTTTCCACCAGAGAAGCCAGCGCATTGTAGGTATTGGACCTGGATACGCCGGTCTGTTTTGCCGTTTCGTACCCGGTCTGTTTTCCCACCTGCAGCAGATGATGGTAGATCACCGTCTCCTGCCGTGTCAGTCCAAAAGAAATCAGATGTTCCGTAAATTCTTGTTCTTTCATTTCTTTACTCTTTTTCTTTGTACTTGCCTTATACTTGTGTTTTTATTAGTAGTTCTTTTCAGGAACACTTTACTACACTTTCAAGGTCCTGTCAATCAGACATTCCGGGTTTATTGCACCAATATTCTCAATTTCAAAAGAGCCGGACCCCTGCTCTTTGTCCGACTCTTCTCTCACAGAATGTTTTCTCTATTCCTTATTATTCTACTCTGGCGATACGCATCATGTTGCTGTCGCCTTCCCGTAAGGACATTTTAATGTTGGAAGACGGGATGCCGGCCGTTATGACTACGATATCTCCGGAATCCACGTACTGTTTGGCCTGTGCCAGCTCAATTGCTCCGCTGAAAATATCTTCTACTGTCTGGTGTGTGATCGAACGCATTGGGATCACTCCCCAATAAATCGACATCCGACGGAGCGTCCTGTCATCCGGTGTGATACCCAAAATCGGCTGTCTGGGCTTCAGATTGGACACCACCCTTGCCGTCGCTCCGGACATAGTAGGGGTAATAATACATCTTGCGTTTAAGTTAAAGGCTGCCAAAACAGAAGAATAGCCGATAGCACTGGAAATTTTGGATTTCAGATGTTCTTCTGCATTGTGCAGGATCATGTCGTAATCCAGATGCTGTTCCGTATTCTCCACGATATGGCACATCATCTGCAGTGCTTCCACCGGATATTTTCCCTGGGCTGTTTCCCCGGAAAGCATCACCGCATCCGTTCCGTCATAGACCGCATTTGCCACGTCCGTTACTTCTGCTCTGGTCGGACGGGGATTTCGGATCATGGAATCCAGCATCTGTGTCGCCGTAATCACTGTTTTAAAGTTCTTTTTACATTTTCGGATCATCATTTTCTGCAGATAAGGGACTTCCTCCGCCGGGATTTCTACGCCCAGATCTCCTCGAGCCACCATGATCCCGTCAGCTGCTCTGAGGATTTCGTCAAAGTTGCGCAGCCCCTCCATATTTTCGATCTTTGCGATCACCGGAATGAAAGGAGCTTTTAAAGAACGGAGAAAAGCTTTGATTTCCAAAATGCATTCCGCATTTCGAACAAAAGAAGCTGCAATAAAATCGATATCCTGTTCTACCCCAAAACGGATATCATCCTTATCTTTTTCTGTGATCGCCGGAAGGCGCACCGGGATATTCGGAACGTTGACTCCTTTTCGTTCTCCCAGTTCTCCGTTGTTTATTACCTGACAGACGATCTCTGTTCCCTGGATATCATTCACTTTTAATTCGATCAGGCCGTCATCGATCAAAATCGTCGCCCCGATCTTCACATCTTCTGTAAGTCCCTGATAGCTGATGGAGACCCGTTTCTCATCTCCTTCGATTTCTTCCGTGGTAAGCGTAAAGACATCTCCTTTGTTCAGCATCACTTTTTTGTGGTCTTTCAAAAGCCCGGTACGGATCTCCGGTCCTTTCGTGTCCAGCAGGATCGCTGTATTGGTATGCTCTTCTTCACGGAGCACTTTCAGCAGATCCATCCTGGATTTATGCTCTTCCTGGGAGCCATGCGAAAAATTAAATCTCGCAATGTCCATTCCGCCGCGGATCAATGATCTCATCACTTCTCTGTCGTTTGTATTTGGTCCCATCGTACATACGATTTTCGTCTTTTTCATCATATGACTCCTCTCTTTTTGAATACTTATTCTGTAACATATTATGAGTTAACCTAACAAAATCATTGAGCGTTTTCTATTTTACATGCTCATGGGTAAACAAATGATCCTGGCAATATTCAAAATTCCCGTTACACTTGGAACAAAAACGGAATTCCAGGTTAGGATCATCCAGCTCCGTGCGCCCGCACACGGCACAGCGGTGTTTCGCTCCGTTGGCATAGACGATCTTTGGCCTTACCTGTTTCTTGTATTTTGCCTTCCGCATCCGCTCTTTCGGTGAATTCGGACGGGTTCTTCTGTCGGAAAGGAAAAACAAAAGGAAATTCAAAACCGAAGTGATGATCACCACTCTACTTACCGTATTCCCCTGAACGATTCCGTAGATCAGATAGGCCGCATCTATCCATGCCAGCCATTTCACTTTCAGCGGAAGCACAAAATATAACAGTACTTCCATGTCCGGATAGCTGACTGCAAAGGCAAGGAATATGGACACGCATACATAATATACATTTACATACAGACCGTATCCGTAACCGCCTCCCGAAATGAAGTACAAACTGAAAACGCCCAGCACCGTAAACAGTATTCCGGAAAAGATATAAAGATTATAACGGAAGTCTCCCCAGGTCCGTTCCATCGCCGTACCGATCGAATAATAGAAGAATAACGTGATCACTACACTGAGCACATTTCCGCCCACCGGGACGATCAGCCAGGTAAGAAGCCTCCAGACCTGCCCCTTCAGGATCAAAGCCGGTTCCAGCGTCAGATATAGCAGATACTGAGGCATGGTATACGCCATCAGGTATCCTAACGCATTTCCGCCGATGATCAGCAGTGTTAATTTTGAGATTGCGAATCTCCCCAGTTTTCGTTCCAATTTATCGATCCAATTCAAAGGAGCACCTCTTTCCGGCAAAATCTTACCCATTTTCTTCTATTGTAACTTTGCTCTTTCCATTTGTCAACTATTTGTCAAACTCTTCTTTTTCCACCATAAATCTGCCGAAAAGAGATACGAAATACTGCCGCTTTTCCGTTGCATTTACACGTTGTTTTTTCAATTTCTTTGTCGTATAATGTAAAATATTGTTTTGAAATTTATAAACTGCATTTAATAAGAAGAACAAATATATGTTTTATGAGGATCATTCTATGAATGGAAATAACAAATTTACTTTGGGCATTGACATCGGATCCACTACCGTCAAAATTGCCCTTTTGAATGAAGAAAATCAGATTATGTTTTCCGACTATGAGCGTCATTTTGCCAATATACAGGAGACACTGAGCGCCCTTTTGAGCCGTGCTCTCGAAAAGCTGGGAAGCATCTGTGCAGCCCCTGTCATCACCGGAAGCGGCGGATTGACTCTGGCGAAGCATTTGCAGGTACCCTTTGTCCAGGAGGTGATCGCAGTCTCCACTGCCCTTCAGGATTATGCTCCGCAGACAGACGTTGCCATCGAGCTGGGCGGAGAAGATGCCAAGATTATCTACTTTGAAGGCGGAAACGTAGAACAACGTATGAACGGTGTCTGTGCAGGAGGCACCGGATCCTTTATCGACCAGATGGCATCCCTTCTCCAGACAGATGCTTCCGGATTGAATGAATATGCCAAAAACTACAAAGCCTTGTATTCCATTGCCGCGCGCTGCGGTGTTTTCGCAAAATCTGACATCCAGCCGCTGATCAACGAGGGGGCTACCCGTGAAGATCTGGCTGCTTCTATTTTTCAGGCCGTTGTCAACCAGACCATCAGCGGACTGGCCTGCGGAAAACCGATCCGCGGACACGTTGCATTTCTCGGCGGACCGCTTCACTTTCTTTCCGAACTGAAACAAGCTTTTATCCGCACCCTGCATCTGGATGAGGAGCACACCATTGCACCGGAAAACTCTCATCTTTTCGCTGCCATCGGTTCTGCACTGAATTCTGACAAGAGCAATTTTATTTCCCTGGAAGAAATGCAGAAACGTCTGGAAGGAAAGATCCAGATGGAGTTTGAAGTAGAACGTCTGGAGCCTTTGTTTGCTTCCGACGCCGAATATCAGGAATTTGATACCCGCCACAGCGCACACAAGGTTCCCATGGGCGACCTTTCGACCTATCAGGGAAAGACCTTTCTGGGGATCGATGCCGGTTCCACAACCACCAAAGCTGCTTTGGTAGGTGAGGACGGTACTCTTCTGTACTCCTTCTACCACAACAACGACGGAAACCCGCTGGGAACTACCATCACAGCGATCAAAGATATCTACAGCAAGCTTCCGGAGGGAGCCGAGATTGTTCATTCCTGCTCCACCGGTTACGGGGAAGCCTTGATCAAAGCCGCCCTTCTGCTGGACGAAGGCGAAGTAGAGACCGTTTCCCATTATTACGCAGCCTCTTATTTTGAACCGGAGGTAGATTGCATTCTGGATATCGGCGGCCAGGATATGAAATGCATCAAGATCAAAAACCAGACTGTTGACAGTGTCCAATTAAACGAGGCCTGCTCTTCCGGCTGCGGTTCTTTTATTGAAACCTTTGCCAAGTCCCTGAATTATTCTGTGGAAGATTTTGCAAAGGAAGCTCTGTTTGCAGCCCATCCCATCGATCTGGGAACCCGTTGTACCGTATTTATGAACTCCAAGGTGAAGCAGGCACAAAAAGAAGGCGCTTCCGTGGCAGATATTTCCGCCGGTCTGGCTTATTCTGTCATCAAAAACGCTCTGTTTAAAGTAATTAAAGTATCCGATGCTTCTGAGCTGGGAAAACACATCGTCGTACAGGGCGGAACCTTCTACAACAACGCGGTTCTCCGCAGCTTTGAAAAAATCGCAAACTGTCAGGCCATCCGCCCGGATATCGCAGGTATCATGGGTGCTTTCGGCGCAGCACTGATCGCCCGAGAGCGTTACCAGGACTGCGAGGGCACTACTATGCTCAGCATCGGGGACATTGAGCAACTGGAATATTCCACCACTATGACCAAATGCCGCGGCTGTACCAACAACTGCCGTCTGACCATCAACCATTTCAGCGGCGGACGGCGTTTTATCACCGGAAACCGCTGCGAACGCGGTCTCGGGAAGGAAAAATCCACTAATCATCTGCCCAATCTTTTTGATTATAAATTTCACAGATATTTTGATTATACGCCTCTTCCTGCTGATCAGGCACCGAGAGGAAGCATCGGGATCCCGCGGGTACTGAACCTTTATGAAAACTATCCGTTTTGGTTTACGTTTTTTACCGAACTCGGCTTTCGCGTCGTGCTGTCTCCGCAGTCTACCCGGCAGATTTACGAACTGGGCATTGAATCCATCCCCAGCGAGTCCGAGTGTTATCCGGCCAAGCTCGCCCACGGACATGTACAATGGCTGATCAATGAAGGCATTACCCGTATCTTTTATCCTTCCGTTCCTTACGAGCGCCAGGAATTTGCGAAAGCCAACAACCACTATAACTGTCCGATCGTAACGTCCTATCCGGAAAACATTAAAAACAACATGGATCCCATCGTCAATCATGAGGTAGAATTTTTACATCCTTTTCTCTCCTTCCAAAGCGAGGAAACTCTTTCCGGACGCCTGATCGAAGAACTGGCTGAAAAGTTTTCCCTGTCGGCGGCAGAAATCAAAAAGGCCGTACATATCGCTTGGACGGAGCTGGCTTCCTGTCGGGAGGATATACGCAAAAAAGGAGAAGAGACCATTCGATTCCTGAACGAGACCGGAAACCGCGGGATCGTGCTGGCGGGACGTCCTTACCATATAGATCCGGAGGTCCACCACGGTCTTCCGGAAATGATCAATTCCTATAATATCGCGGTGTTGACGGAAGACAGTGTCTCCCACCTGAATCCAGCGGAGCATCCGTTGAATGTTATGGATCAGTGGATGTACCACTCCCGTCTGTACGCTGCCGCAAACTACGTAAAAACCACGGAAAATCTGGATCTCATCCAGCTGAATTCTTTCGGCTGCGGTCTGGATGCCGTCACCACTGACCAGGTATCTGATATCCTGACAGATTCCGGAAAGATCTATACCACACTCAAGATCGACGAGGTCAACAACCTGGGCGCTGCCCGTATTCGTGTCCGTTCTCTTCTGGCTGCCATCCGCGTCAGAGAACAGAAGCAGCAGAAACGGGAAATCCACTCTTCTGCCATCAAAAAGGTACCTTTCACAAAGGAAATGCGGAAGACCCACACCATACTCTGTCCCCAGATGTCACCAATCCATTTTGAGATTCTGGAACCTGCTTTCCGGGCTGCCGGATACAAGCTGGAGGTTTTGCCAAACGACAACCGGGACGCCGTAAATATGGGATTGAAATATGTCAATAATGACGCCTGCTATCCTTCTTTGATCGTAGTCGGGCAGATCATGGATGCCATCTTATCCGGCAAATATGACACCGATCATCTGGCTGTCATTATTTCCCAGACAGGAGGCGGATGCCGTGCATCCAACTACATAGGCTTCATCCGACGGGCACTGAAAAAAGCCGGTTATGCTCACATTCCGGTAATTTCCATCAATCTAAGCGGGCTGGAAGCCAATCCGGGCTTTAAGATCTCTCCTGCCCTTGCGCTGCGCGGGATCTACGGCGTTGTCTTCGGCGACATTTTTATGAAATGCGTTTACCGGATGCGTCCTTATGAGGCGGTTCCCGGAACCACGGACCAGCTCCACCGGAAATGGGCAGAGATATGCAAAAGCTTTGTATCGGAAGGATATCCTTCCAGAAGAAAATTTAAGAAGCTCTGCCGGGAGATCATCCGTGATTTCGACAACATCGAGACCTTGGACATTCAGAAGCCCCGCGTCGGCGTTGTAGGAGAGATCCTGGTGAAATTCCTTCCTGCAGCCAACAACCATCTGGTAGACCTGCTGGAAAGCGAAGGTGCCGAAGCAGTCGTACCGGATCTGCTGGACTTCATCAACTACTGCTTCTATAACCAGAACTTCAAGGTATCCCATCTGGGATTCCAAAAATCAAAGGCGTTTATGGGAAATCTGGGCATCAAAGCACTGGAATGGTTCCGCGCTCCTGCTACCAAGGCTTTTCGCGAAAGCAGACATTTTGATCCGCCGGCTAAGATCGAGAAGCTGGCAGAAATGGCTTCTGACGTGGTATCCGTCGGAAATCAGACCGGTGAAGGCTGGTTCCTGACCGGCGAAATGCTGGAGCTGATCCACAGCGGCGCACCAAACATCGTGTGCACCCAGCCCTTTGCCTGCCTTCCGAATCACGTGGTCGGCAAAGGCGTGATCAAAGAGCTGCGCCGGCTCTACCCTGCGTCCAATATCGTTGCCATTGATTTTGACCCCGGTGCCAGCGAAGTCAATCAGCTGAACCGAATTAAACTGATGCTTTCCACCGCAAATAAAAATCTAAAAAACAACAGCAAGAAATAGTACTTAAAAACACTAAGAAAACAAGAAGATGTATGACAGCCGGATTTCTGATTCGCACTGTCATACATCTTTTTGATAGTTCTATATGTTTTTCTTTCAATCTATAAAAGTTTGAAAATTTCATCCGGCGTCGCCAACAGATATTCTGCTCCTGCTTTTTGCAGTTCCTCTTTTGTTCCGTATCCGTAGATCACACCTGCACAGTCAATTCCGTTTTTATGGGCGCCGTCCACATCGAAATGCCGGTCTCCCACCATCAGGATCTTCGATTTTTCTTTTTTGCACTGTTCCAATGCATGGGCGATCACCAAGGGTTTATTGTCTTTTTTCTCTTCAAAGGTACTTCCGCTGATACAGGAAAAATAAGTATCGATCTCAAAATGGCTTAATATCTGCCTTGCAAAAGGTTCCGGTTTTGAAGTAGCCACCATCATTTCAATGTTTTTTGCTTTCAGGCAATCCAGCATTTCCCGGATTCCCGGATACAATGCATTGTCAAAAATTCCTTTTTCTGCATAATACTCCCGGTAATAGGCCATTCCTTTTTCAATCTCTTCTTCCGAAAATCCGCAATATTCTGCAAAGGATTCTGTCAACGGCGGTCCGATGAAGCATTCCAGTTCTTTCCGGTCCGCCGGAATTTCAATGTCAAATTTTTCCAGGGCATAAATCAGGGAATTGATGATCCCCGGTGCTGACTCTGTCAGAGTTCCGTCCAAATCGAACAAAACTGCCTTATATTTTTTCACACTCTGTATCGCCACGTATGTTCTCCTTCTCTGCTAAAATCCTCTGATCTGATCTTCGGAATCATCTGTCGTTTTCTCGATTTTTTTGATTATCACATAGTATCCTGCCTTTTCGTTGACCTTGACGTAAACTCTGTCGCCTTCTTTGTGCCCCAGGATCGCTTTTCCGATGGGCGATTCGATGCTGATCTTTCCATCCAGCGAATTTCCGCGTACAGACGTCACCAACCGATAAGTCTCCAGTTCATCATCGTCCTCGCAGAGAAGTGTGATCGTATTATTCAATCCCACTTCATCCACCGCTGAATGATCTTCCACGATCTGGGCATATTTTAACATCCTCTCCAGATAGCGGATACGGCTTTCATTTTGGTTCTTATCCTTTTTTGCTGCGTGATACTCAAAATTTTCGCTGAGATCTCCGTGAGAACGCGCTTCTTTTACCGCTTCGATTGCCTTTTTTCTCACCACCAGCTTTCGGTACTCGATCTCTTTTTCAATCTTTTCAATATCTGTCTTCGTCAATCTGTCTCCCATGATACTACCTTCTTTTCCTAAAACTTTCCTATTTTACCAGAAGGGATTTTCCTGTCATTTCTTTCGGCTGTTCCATTCCCATCAGTTCAATCAAGGTCGGAGCGATGTCTGCAAGACAGCCGCCTTCTCTCAATTTATATACAGGATCTGCGTTGATCAGGATAAACGGAACCGGATTGGTCGTATGCGCCGTAAAAGGCTCTCCTGTCTGTTCATCTATCATCTGTTCTGCATTTCCGTGGTCTGCACACAGGAAAATCTGTCCGTTTACTTTCTTGATGGCCTCTACCGTTTTTCCCACACACCGATCCACCGTCTCGATGGCTTTCTCTGCTGCTCCGATCACGCCGGTGTGGCCTACCATGTCCGGATTCGCAAAGTTGACGATGATCACGTCATACTCTTCCGATTCAATGGCTCCCACCAGTTTGTCGCACACCTCCAAAGCACTCATCTCCGGCTTCAAGTCATAAGTTGCCACTTTCGGGGAATGTACCAGGATCCGTTCCTCACCCGGATTCGGTTCTTCTACACCGCCGTTGAAGAAAAAAGTAACGTGGGCATACTTTTCTGTCTCTGCGATTCTGGCCTGTTTTAAACCATTGGCAGCCAAAAACTCTCCAAACGTATTTTTAATTTCTTCTTTTACAAAAGCAACTTCTTTGTTCGGGATCGTCACATCATACTCTGTAAAGCATACATAGGTCGTATGGATCCGCTCTCCGCGCTCAAATCCCTGGAATTCATCATCGCAGAACGTCCGGGTGATCTCTCTTGCACGGTCCGGGCGGAAGTTAAAGAAAATAATGGAATCACCGTCTGAAATTTTTGCAACGGGAGCACCATGTTCCATAATTACGGTAGGAAGCACAAATTCATCGGTGTTTCCCGCGTCGTAAGAGGCCTGGATTCCTTCTTCGGCGGAAGCTGCTTCCACGCCTTTTCCTTCCGTCAGGGCACGATAGGCTTTTTCTACACGATCCCAGCGGTTGTCTCGGTCCATCACATAGTAACGACCGGTAATGCTGGCGATCTTGCCTACCCCGATCTCTTTCATCTTATCTTCCAGTTCTTTGATGTAATCCTTTCCGGAAGCAGGCGGTGTATCACGTCCGTCCATAAAGCAATGTACATAAACGTTTTCGATCCCCTGGCGTTTTGCCAGTTCCAAAAGCCCGTATAAATGGGTCTGATGACTGTGGACACCTCCGTCAGAAAGAAGCCCGTACAAATGAAGAGCCGTATGGTTTTCCTTGACATTGCGGCAGGCATCCAAAAGCGCCGGATTTTCAAAAAAATCACCATCTTGTATCATCTTTGTAATCTTTGTCAAATCCTGGTATATGATACGTCCGGCACCCATATTCATATGTCCCACTTCCGAATTGCCCATCTGTCCGTCCGGAAGCCCGACTGCCAGCCCGCTGGCATTTCCTTTCACAAACGGATACTCTTTCATCAGCTGATCCATGACCGGTGTTTTTGCCAATGCTACGGCATTTCCTTCTTTGGTTTCATTCAGTCCGTATCCGTCTAATATCATCAAAACAGTTGGTTTCTTTTTCATTTTCGACTTTCTCCTTCTAAGAATTCTTTTTAGTACTTTCGTATGGTCGATCATCTATCTTATTTATGGTCTGCATAATTATAATGGTCTGAAATCAAACTTCTGTCATAGTAAATCTGATCTTCTTTCCATAAGACCGCATTTCCGTTTTCCACTTTTACAATATTGACTGCACAGTTTGGCGGAACATTTCCATGCCAGAAATCTTCTTTATTCTCATAAAACCGATTCAGCATAGCCCGCATGGATCCCCCATGCAGAGAGATCAATATCGTTTTGTCCTGATACTGGGGATTTGCAAGGATCTCATCCAGGAATTCTGCTGTTCTTTTCAACACCTGTTTTATGGTTTCTCCTCCCGGACCGCCTTTATAATTCATCGGGTCTGTTCGGATCTTCTCATATTCCTCACCGAACCCTTTTGCCTCTATTTCTTCTTTGTTCAAACCTTCCCATTCTCCGTTTCCGCATTCAATGATCCTTCGGTCTACCACAAAGGGAACTTTTCTGTCCCCGATCACCAATTTTGCCGTTTCCACAGCTCTTTTCAGCGGACTTGTGATTACCAGGTCAAAGGGCACATCTTTCAAAGCCTTACCTGTAACTTCTGCCAGCTTTCTTCCTTTTTCATTCAGCGGAATATCACTCCATCCCTGCAATCTGCCTTCCACATTATAATCGGTCTCTCCGTGTCGGATAATATATAACAGCATCATTTCCTCCGTATCAGGTTTTCAATGCAGAAGAGGCTGCTGCTCATACAGCACCCTCTCCCTGCTTGCATTAAAAGCTCTTGCCTGCTATTTATTGTAATTTACTATTTTACCAAAATCTTCTTTCAGGGAAGCGCCTCCTACCAGGCCTCCGTCGATATCCGGCTGCGCAAACAACTCTGCTGCTGTATTGGCATTTACAGAACCGCCGTACTGGATGCGGATTGCATCTGCCGTAGCCTGATCATAGATCTCAGCAATACATGCACGAATTCCGCCGCACACTTCTTGTGCCTGCTCTGCCGTTGCCGTCTTTCCGGTTCCGATGGCCCAGATCGGCTCATATGCGATCACGGTTCCCTTTGCCTGTTCTGCCGTCACATCCTGATAACCAACCTTTACCTGCTGACGGATGAAATCCATCGTGATCCCCTGCTCTCTCTGTTCCAGAGTCTCACCGCAGCACATGATCGGAACCAATCCGTGTTCCAATGCTTTCTTCATTTTTTTGTTGACATCCTCACTGGTCTCTCCGAAATACTCTCTTCTCTCGGAATGTCCCATCAACACATATTTTACGCCGGCATCTGTCAGCATCTCCGGAGCGATCTCGCCTGTGTAAGCGCCCTTCTCCTCAAAATACATGTTCTCTGCACCAACCATGATGTTGCTGCCCTTTACGGCTTCTGCCACCGGGACAATGTCGATGGCCGGCACGCAGAATACTACGTCCACATCATCATTTGCCACAAGAGGCTTCAAAAGCTCTACCAAAGCAACTGCCTCGCTCGGTGTTTTATTCATTTTCCAGTTTCCTGCGATAATTTTCTTTCTTGCCATGATCCAATCCTCCTGTTTTCTATTTTTATTTTACATATTTACTCAAGCTGCGTTTCGTTCGCTTTCGCTAAGTCTCACGGGATGTTCACCTTACCGGTCATTAGCGGCTGCGATGCCCGGGAGTTCTTTTCCTTCCAGGAATTCCAGGGAAGCTCCGCCACCTGTGGAGATGTGTGTCATTTTATCGCCATATCCCAACTGGTTTACAGCCGCTGCGGAGTCTCCGCCGCCTACGATCGTAACTGCATCCAGGTTTGCCAGTGTCTCGGCGATCGCTTTTGTTCCGTCTGCAAAATTGGACATTTCAAAGCATCCCATCGGTCCGTTCCAAACTACTGTTTTGGCCGGGCGCAGTGCTTCTTTGTAGAGCTCGATGGTCTTCGGTCCGATGTCCATACCCATCCATCCGTCCGGGATTTCTCCTTTATCTACCACTTTTCTGTCTGCATCATTGGAGAATGCATCTGCGATTACATCATCGATCGGAAGAAGGAGTTTTACGCCTTTTTCTTCTGCTTTTTTCAGCATATCCAGAGCGTACTGGCAATAGTCTTCTTCCAGAAGAGAAGAACCGATGTTTCCGCCCTGTGCTTTTGCAAAGGTATAAGCCATACCGCCGCCGATGATCAGTACATCTACTTTCTCAAGAAGATTTTCGATCACGGAAATCTTGCTGGAAACTTTTGCGCCGCCCAGGATCGCTACAAACGGTCTCTGCGGATGTTCTACTGCGTTTCCGAGGAAGTTGATCTCTTTCTGCATCAGATAGCCGACAACTGCCGTATCTACATATTCGGTAACACCTACGTTGGAGCAATGTGCTCTGTGAGCCGTTCCGAAGGCGTCGTTTACAAATACATCACAAAGAGAAGCCAGATCTTTGCTGAATGCTTCGCCATTCTTTGTCTCTTCTGCTCTGTAACGGGTGTTCTCCAAAAGAATGATATCTCCGTCTTTCATTGCCTCTACGGCTGCCTTTGCGTTTGGTCCTACTACTTCCGGATCTGCCGCAAATTTCACTTCCTGTCCCAACAGCTCAGAAAGTCTCACTGCCACCGGTGCCAAAGAAAGCTCCGGAACCGGCTGTCCCTTCGGTTTTCCGAGATGGGAACAGAGGATGATCTTTCCCTGATCTGCCACCAGCTTTTTGATCGTCGGAAGCGCTGCCACCAGACGGTTTTCATCGGTGATCTTTCCTTCGATCATCGGCACGTTAAAGTCACATCTGACCAAAACTCTTTTTCCTTTTACATTGATATCATCGATCGATTTTTTATTCAGCATTTCTTTCTCCTTTTACTAAAAGATCTTTTCAACTTGAAAGAAGGATCCGGCCCATTGCAGACCGGACCCTTCCTGAGTCTTTTCTTTTTATAACTTTTCTTCTGATATGAACGGATTATGCAAGCTCTGAGAAGTATTTGATTGTTCTTACCATCTGACTTGTATAAGAGTTCTCGTTGTCATACCAGGAAACAACCTGAACCTCTGTAGTTCCGTTGTCAAGCGGAAGTACCATAGTCTGTGTAGAATCAAACAGAGAACCGTATGTCATTCCTACGATATCACTGGAAACGATCTCGTCCTCGTTGTATCCGTAGGACTCATTCTGTGCTGCTTTCATTGCATCGTTGATCTGCTCTTTTGTAACGTTTCCTTCAACTACTGCTGTAAGGATTGTTGTAGAACCTGTAGGTGTAGGAACACGCTGTGCGGATCCGATCAGTTTTCCGTTCAGTTCCGGAATAACCAGCCCGATTGCTTTTGCTGCACCTGTGCTGTTTGGCACGATGTTGATCGCTGCAGCACGGGATCTTCTCAAATCACCTTTTCTCTGCGGTCCGTCCAGCGTCATCTGATCTCCTGTGTATGCATGGATTGTGCACATGATACCGGATTTGATCGGTGCCAGGTCATTCAGAGCCTTTGCCATAGGTGCAAGGCAGTTTGTTGTACAGGAAGCTGCTGAAATTACAGTATCTTCCGGTTTCAGATCTTTATGGTTAACATTGTAAACGATGGTCGGGAGGTCATTTCCTGCCGGTGCAGAAATAACAACTTTTCTTGCGCCTGCTTTGATGTGAGCTTCTGCTTTTGCTTTAGATGTGTAGAATCCTGTACACTCCAGAACAACGTCTACTTTCAGGTCTCCCCATGGCAGGTTTGCTGCGTCTGCCTCTGCGTAAATTCTGATGGTCTGTCCATCTACTGTAATAGAGTCCTCACCTGCTGTCACTTTATCTGCCAATGCATATTTGCCCTGAGATGAATCATATTTTAACAAGTGTGCAAGCATTTTCGGTGATGTCAGGTCATTAATTGCAACAACTTCATACCCTTCTGCTCCGAACATCTGTCTGAATGCCAAACGTCCAATACGTCCGAATCCATTAATTGCTACTCTTACTGCCATAGTCCATTCCTCCTGAAATCTTTGATCTTAATCATTGTTTTGTGACTATTACGATAAATCTCAAACCTCTTCTAAGATTGTCTAAGATTTATCAACCTCAATGTTATTGTACTAAATCTGTTTTGAAAATTCAACCCTATTTTTCCATTTCCTGTCTGTTCTATGCATTTTTATCATATTTTTGTAAAAAACGGTTTTCTGCCACGAAAACATGTGTAATATTTATAACCGCAGGCTCGCAAAACATCTTCCGCAACGTCAAAGCCCTTTGCCACTGCATCCGGTGTATGTGCATCCGACCCTATCGTCAGGATCTCTCCTCCCAGCTTCCGGTACCTTTTCAGGATATCCATATGCGGATGACAGAATCCCAGATACTTTAAACCGGATGTGTTGATCTCGATTCCCTTGCCCATATTGATCAACGTTTTCAGCAATTCATCGATCTCATCCGCCAGACGGCTGCAATCGTAGTTCTCCGTTCCGTGGCTTCCGTAGCGGACGATGTAATCCAAATGTCCCACCACATCAAAATCCGGGATTTTTCGGACACACTCCGTCATACTGCGAAAGGTCAGCCGAAAAACTTCATCGTCGCTCATGCTGTCAAACAGCTCGCCAAAATACGGATCCTTTCCTTGGATAATATGCATGGAACTGATCACGAAATCGAAAGGATGCGTTTGCGTAAGCTTTGAAAAATGCTCTCCCAGATGGGGCTGCATCCCTATTTCGATGCCCAGCCTTACGTCCAGCCTTCCCTCGTATTCCTCCCGAAGCTTTTGAATACTCTCCACATACTCTTCTGTATTTTTCATGGCACCGATGCCTTCTGCCTCATAGCCGTAATCATCGTGATCCGTGATGCACAGGATTTCCAGGCCTTTTTGACAGGCACTCTCTGCCGCTTGGTGCAGAGGGGCATCGCTGTCCGGCGAAAAGCGTGTGTGCACATGGCAATCTGAACGGATCATAAAATCGTTCCTCCTCCCAGCACCCACTCTCCGTCATAGAGCACGACTGCCTGCCCCGGCGCCGGTGAGCTTTGCGGTTCTTCAAAAACGCATGTGATCTCATCTGTTCCTGTCTGCGTGACTATACACCAGCCGCCCCGGTGGTTATAACGAATCTTCGCAAACACCCGCATCGGCCGTTCCAGCCGTTCCACAGACATCAGATTTAAATGATCTGCCCGCACCACCGTTTTCATGGAAGCTTCTTTATTTCCGATCACGATTTCATTGGTCTCCGGACGGATCTCCGTCACAAACGCCGGATAGCCCAGCGCAAGCCCCAGGCCTTTCCGTTGTCCCACTGTGTAATGTACGATTCCTTTGTGCCTTCCCAAAATTTTTCCGTCCGGATCCACAAAATTCCCCTCCTGTGGCGTCTGTCCGGTCTCCTCTTCTATATATGCCGCATAATTTCCGTCCGGCACAAAACAGATATCCTGGCTGTCCGGTTTATGGGCGACCAAAAGTCCCTGATCCTCTGCGATCTTCCGGATCTCATCCTTTGTGTATTCCCCCACGGGCATCAAAGTTCTCTTCAGCTGTTCCTGGGTCAGATTATACAGTGCATAGGTCTGGTCTTTTGCCAAAGATACCGACTGCTTCAACGTATATCTGCCGTTTTCCAGACGGATCACTCTGGCATAATGTCCGGTGGCGATATAATCTGCTCCGATATCCATGCTCCGCTTGAGGAGGGATTCCCATTTTACATAGCGATTACAGGCGATACAGGGATTCGGCGTTCTTCCGTTTCGATATTCTTTTATAAAATAGTCGATTACCTGCTCTTTAAATTCCTTTTTAAAATTCATGACATAATAAGGAATCTCCAGAGCTGCCGCCACACGTCTTGCATCATCCACGGCACTGAGTCCGCAGCAGCCGCCGTTTTCTTCCTGGACAGCCTGTTCTTCATCCTGCCAGATCTGCATCGTCACGCCGATCACACGATAGCCCTGCTGTTTTAAGAGCCAGGCTGCCACGGAAGAGTCCACTCCTCCCGACATTCCGACTACTACCGTTTTCTGCTCCATCTTAGTATTCTTCGTCCTCTTCCCCTTCACTGATATCATTCTTTGGTTTCTGCAGGCCTTCGATCTTGATACCGTGCTTTTCTGCATAATCCCAAAGTGCTGCATGGATCGCTTCCTCAGCCAAAAGGGAACAGTGTACTTTTACCGGCGGAAGGCCGTCCAGTGCTTCCATAACCGCTTTGTTGGTCACTTCCAGTGCCTCATAAATACTTTTTCCTTTTACCATCTCGGTCGCCATACTGCTGGTCGCCACTGCGGCTCCGCAGCCAAAGGTCTTAAACTTTACATTCTGGATGATCTGATTTTCATCGATATCCAGATAGATCCGCATAATGTCTCCGCATTTTGCGTTGCCGACGGTTCCTACTCCGCTGGCATCTTCAATCTCTCCCATGTTTCTCGGATGTTGGAAATGATCCATTACTTTTTCTGTATACATCTATCTGTTCCTCCTGTCGTGTTTTCTTTTCCAATATTTTCTGTCTTTTTATTGCTGATTCTTTTCTGATTTTTTACCGGTTTCTTCTTATTTATCCCGATCTTATTTGTTCTGCTTTTTCAGAAAATCCTCGTACAAAGGCGACATATCACGCAGCTTCTGAACGATTTCTTTCAGGCAGTCTACTACGTAATCCACATCTTCCAATGTGGTATCTGCCCCCAGTGTCATACGCAGAGAACCGTGTGCGATCTCATGAGGCAGCCCGATGGCCAGCAGAACGTGGGACGGATCCAAAGATCCGGAAGTACATGCAGAACCGCTGGATGCACAGATTCCTTTCATATCCAGCATGATCAGGAGAGACTCCCCTTCTACAAACTGAAAACTGAAGTTTACGTTGTTTGGAAGACGTTTCGTCGGATCTCCGTTCAGTCTGCAATACGGAATCTCTGCAGAAATCCTCTGGATCATATGATCCCTGAGCTCCGTCTCCTTTTTGATTCGCTCATCCATGGTAGCTGCCGCGCGTTTTGCCGCTGTTCCGATCCCGATGATACCCGGCACATTTTCCGTTCCGGCTCTTCTCTTTCTTTCCTGCGCACCTCCGTGTACGAAAGAACGAATCTTCACGCCTTTGCGGATATACAGGAAGCCGATTCCCTTTGGCCCGTTGAATTTATGGCCGCTGGCACTCAGCATATCGATCCCCATCTCATCCACATTGATCGGTACCTGGGCAAACGCCTGTACCGCATCTGTATGAAAGAGGATGCCGTGTTTCTTTGCGATGGCTCCGATTTCTTTGATGGGCTGGATCGTTCCGATCTCGTTATTGGCAAACATAATGCTGATCAAAACAGTGTCCGGACGGATGGCCGCTTCCACATCTGCCGGATCTACGCTTCCGTTTTCATCCACATCCAGATACGTGATGCTGTAGCCTCTCTTCTCCAGATACTCACAGGTGTGGAGGATCGCATGGTGCTCGATCTTACTGGTGATGATGTGCCCGCCGTCTTTTCCGTAAGCTTCTGCTGTTGCCTTCAATGCCCAGTTGTCGGATTCGGAACCGCCCGCCGTAAAATAGATTTCTTCCGGCTTTGCTCCCAGAAGCTCTGCGATATTTTCTCTCTGCTTTGTAATGTCTTCTTTATTTTGTGCTGCAAACGTATATACGCTGGACGGATTTCCGTAGCGCTCTGTAAAATAAGGAAGCATTGCCTCCAAAACCTCCGGCGCCGTTCTGGTAGTAGCCGCATTATCCAAATAAATCAGTTTGTTTTCCATGGTTTGTATCCTCCTGTTTCTTCTATCTGTTTTCTATCTCTTTTTATATGTTTTCTTGTATATTCTTAATTATTACACTGCTTTTGCTTTTCTGCCCCGCAGCCCTGCAGATTCTTGCTGATACACAACAGACTTTCCAGACTGATATCGTCTACCGTATGTTGTATGCTCTCATTGATTCTCTGCCAGACATATTTTGTCACACAGCTGTCTGCCGCTTCACAGCCTTCCTCCGGATGCAGCGCTCCGCAGTTGACCGCCTCCAGATTGCCTTCCAGCGCCCGCAAAATATCTCCCGCCGAAATCTCGGATGCATCTTTCGCAAGCACGTATCCGCCGGATGCGCCTCTGATACTTTTGACCAATCCTGCCTTTTTTAATAAGGACATCAACTGTTCCAGATACCGCTCTGAAATCCCCTGCCGGGCGGCAATGCTGCTGATAGGCACCGGTTCCTTCTCACTGTAGACCGCCAGATCGATCAAAGCTCTCAATCCATATCTGCCTTTTGTGGAAAGTTTCATCCTGCGTAATCCCTTCTTTCCTCTTTTTTCAAAATCCCTACTTTTTTACTAGGATTTTTTCAAACGTAGAATAGCACTTGCTTTTTGTTCTGTCAAGTACCGATACCGAATATATTATAAAAATCCTGCCTGGAGGTTTTTATGTCCGGAAAACACACCTTGATCAAAGGAACTTTTCTTCTTACTTCTGCCGGGCTGTTATCCCGTTTTATGGGATTTTTCTACCACATCTTCTTAAGCCGCTATTTTGGCGAAGAAAACGTTGGTCTGTACCATCTGATCTTCCCTGTTTACACCCTGTGCCTCTCTTTTTCCTGTTCCGGCATCGAAACTGCCATTTCCAGGACCGTTGCCCGCAAACTGTCTCTTCATCAAAAAAAAGAAGCAAAAGAGACCCTCCTTGCGGGTCTTCTTTTTTCTCTGCTTCTCTCTCTTACCGTTACGTTCTTTCTTTTTCATGCTTCTGATTTTATTGCGATCCGTTTCTTAAAAGAAAGACGCTGCATCCTACTGCTTCAGATCCTTGCTTTCGTCATTCCTTTTTCCGCCATCCACAGCTGCGTCTGCGGATATTGTCTCGGTCTCCACCAGGCAAAATTTCCGGCCGTTTCCCAGCTGGCAGAACAGACTGCCCGCATTTCCAGTGTTTTATTTTTTTACTTTCAAGGCCTGCATGCCGGTGCCTCCGTTTCCATCGCCGCCGCTGCAGCCGGACTTTTGGTGGGAGAGCTTGTAGCTTCCCTTTGTTCTTTTCTTTATCTGTCCCGCCGATCCGGCAACTTTCCAAAGCAGCGGCAAAAGTTCTGTGAACCTGCTGTACTTTGGGGCAGGCTCCGGGAACTTCTCCACCTTTCTGTTCCTCTGACTTTCCAGCGGATCTCTTTGAATCTGCTGCAGACGGCAGAGGCCGCTTTTATCCCCGCACGCCTCCGTCTCTGCGCTCTTACCGCTTCAGAAGCACTCAGCATTTACGGCGTCCTCACCGGTATGGCACTTCCCTTGATTCTCTTTCCATCAGCCATCACCAACTCTGTCGCCTTGATGCTTCTTCCTGCCATCGCCAAAACCCAGGCCTCCGAAACACCAGGCCGTTTGGCCTCTTTGATCCGAAAAGCCATTTTCTTCTGTTTCTTTCTCGGTTGCTGCAGTGGCCTGTTTTTTCTCTTATGCGGCCGATGGCTTGGAAGTTTTCTTTTTCACAGCACCCAGGCCGGCCGTTTTATCACGACCCTCAGCTGGATCTGTCCGTTTCTGTACTCCGGCAGCTCCCTTCTGGGCGTCCTCAATGGTTTGGGAAAAACTTCCGTTTCTTTTCGAATCCACATGATCAGCCTGTCCTTTCGGATCGTCGGCGCTTTTTTTGCGATCCCTCTCTGGGGTATCCAAGGGTATCTCTGGGGACTGCTCTTCAGCCAGCTGAGCCTGTTTTTCTCTGCCCTGTTTTATATTCGGAGATTGCTGCGCGCACCCTTTGTTTAAAAATTGTCTGAATCCCAGATTATTTGAAAATCGGATTGCCTGAAACTAACTTCTCTTAAAGTTTCAGATGCCCGAGACACGCTTTCAAGAGCATGGGATTCACATAAATTTCCAACAGAAACCCTACGCAAAATGTCACAACCGTAAACAACACCTTTGGAAGGCTCCAGCTGACGGAGGGCGCCCCGTAAAACGTCCACAAAAGCACCAGATACCCCAACAGATAAAAGGGCATCTGCGGCACCATCATAAGCATCCCTAACAGCAATCCTTTTCCTCCCATCTGCATCACTGCAGCCGTCAGAAAAACACCTGTCTGCATTCCAAACCATCCCACGCATCCCACAGAAGCCGCACGTCTCCAGCCTGCCATGGCTGCCACCAGCATAACGCCCAGCGGCGCCAGTCTCACTTTCAAAAGATACAGGAAATAATTGATCCCGTCGATCTTCACATTTCTCAGATCCGTGAGAAAAAAAGCATTAAAAATCCCGTTTTCTACTATATAAGATCTGGTGATCAGATTGGTCAGCAGAACCCCCGTCAGCACACCCAGAAAAAACACCACTGTCAAAATCCGTTTCCCCGTCAACAGCCTCAAAAACAAAAACCTCCTTCACATCTATTGTACCTTTAAAGCTCGGCCGCTTTTATGACAATATATTGTGAAGAAGGTTTTATTATGCACAGGAACTTACGGATCTTACCACTCCAGTTTCCAGCCTTGGTATTTGTATTTTACTATGTACGACATCAGTGCAGAAATCGTCTTGGAATCTTCGATCTCCTGCTTTAAGATCATATCTTTCAGCTCATCCAGCGTAAACTCTTTTACGTCCACAAATTCGTTTTCATCCAGATGCTGAGCCGTTTTTACCAGATCTTTGGCAACATAGATCTCGATTCTCTCATCGGACAATGCCACACTGGTGCGGATCGTGATCAAAAGCTCCAACTGGTCACTTTTATATCCCGTCTCTTCTTCCAGCTCACGGGTGGCACATACAAGTCCGGATTCTTCCGGAGTATCCAGCTTCCCTGCCGGTATTTCCCAGGTATATCGATCCAATGCGCTTCTGTACTGCCGTACCATCAGAATGTTCCCGTTTTCCAGCACCGGTACCACGGCCGCCGCCCCATTGTGATGTACAAAATCCCAATCTTCTGTATTTCCGTTGGCAAATGCCATATGATCCTGATAAATTTCCAGAACAGATCCCGTGTATTTTAAATTTCGCCCGGTTCTTTTGATTTGTTCGTCCATACTCTCATCTCCAGTTGTTTTTCTGGGTAAAGAATAAACTATTTCCAATTTCTTGTCAATCTTCTGCTTCTTTTCTTGACTCCCATCCCCAGATCGTCTCATGGATTTTATAATCTTTCAATGTATTCCAGGGCCAGAATTCCTCTCTGGAGAGCTTTTGATAAGGCAGTCTTTTCAGATTGACTGCGGCCGCTCCCGGAGTATCTGTTTCAAAAATCTGATCTGTAAATTTCGTGTAAGCTGCCCGGAAAGACGTGCAGGCTTTCACATCCACCAAATCATACAGTGTAGGCTCTATTCCAAAGGCACGGTACAACTGCGGATCTCCAGGCACCACGATCCTTTCACATGCCAATACGTCCAATCTGCCAAAGCGGATCACTGCTGTTTTACCCAAATGAAACTCCATTCCCCGATACGCAGGGCCTTCCGCCAAAAATACGCCGTCATGGAGAGAACGCACATAACCTTCCGCCTCCAGCGGACGCAGGCCGGCATCAATGGTTCCTCCCAACCGGAAAAACGCTTTCTTTCCGACATCGGTCTCAAAAGCTTTTGCCACGGCATCCGCATCATTTACTGCAATGGCACTCCGAAGCCCCGGGTGTCTCTCTAAAATCTGTATCGCCACCTCTGCGCTGTCTCCGGAAGCTCCCGCATTTTGGGAGTCTGCACAGTCCACCAGCACTACCGGTTTTTTCCCCTGGTTTTTTTCTGCGATCTGCAGCACTTCCTCGATACTTCTTTGATCCGGACGCATCACTTGCCGAAGTTCCAGAAGTCTGCCGGCCAGTTTTTCTGCCACGCTGCGCATTTCCGTTTCCCGGTCACCGATCACCACCACCGAAGATCCGCCGGTTTTGATATCCAGCCAGGGCTGCATCTGATAAATACTGAAATCCCGTATTTTCCCGTCTTTTACATAAGATTTTCCCTCTTCCATCAACTCCCGAAAGGAGCCCTCCAATGTAGAGTACACCGATGGCGGAACAATCATCGGGATCCGGATTTTCAAGAGCTTCCAATGTTTTCCCTTCAGTCTTTCCAGTAAAAGTTTTGCTGCCCGGTAACCGGTTTCCTGTTGATCTACGTGGGGATAGGTATGATATCCGCAGATAAAATCTGCATTTTCCACTAAAAGATCTGAAATGTAAGCGTGCAGATCCGTCGATACGGATAGGACGGTACTCGTTCCCGCGGCCTGCCGCAGACGTCTCACCGCCTCTCCTTCCGGGTCGTCAAAACCGGTGGTCTGCATGGCGCCGTGGAAAGATAAAAGGATCCCGTCCACCGGACCGCAGACATGCAGTTTTTCCATCATCTTCTCTAAAAAGAGATCCCACACCTTCTGATCTACGATCCCGCCGCTCAGATCCGGCCTTGTCACGTCTGCACCAAACACGATTTCCGGCGTCTCCTTTTCTTCCTCCAAAGCCTGCAGCATCCCGCCTATGGCATGGGGATGGTTTTCATACTTCTCCCGTACCTCTTCCCCTTCCCGATACCCGTTTTTCATCCACGCGTCAAAGGAAATCGTTTCCGCACAAAAAGAGTTGGTTTCATGAGCCAGTGCCCCGATCAAAATCTTCATCTTTTTCCCTCCGATTTTCGACTTTGCTTCTCTCTACTGTTTCAGCTCTCCCGTTGCCACAATGTTGACCCCTGTGCCACACACATTTTCGATCACCACATCGTGACGTTTGACCGGGCCATGTACCACCACTTTCCGGATTTCTTCCATGCAGTCAAACAATCGTTCTTTCGGAAGCGGCTGTTCAGATCTCACCGGAAGCAGCGGCGTTTTTTTCTGATCTGTTTTTACCGTAGAAGTCAGGATCCGGACCGGATGTAAAAACTCTGTCTTTCCATATTCCATGCCCCTGTTACAGGTATACCCGTCCATGGAAAGGATGTTCTCTCCCTCTCCGACCACACGGATCCTGCATCCCATCGGGCAAATAGTACAAATAATTGTCTTTTCCATCTTACGCTTCCTCCTTTACCACTTCCACAACGATCTCATCCCCGTTAATATCTCCTGTCTGCAGCTGTGCATACTCCATTTCGCCCGGATTTACCCGCGGCACTTTTCGTCTGCTCAAAATCTTTTCTCCGCATTTCACCTGGATCGTCGCTTTTTCTCCCGGCTGCATTACCCGGAAAAACAATCTCACTTTTTCGTTTTCTTCGGTCTGTTCGATTTTTTGCGGACACAGATACCGTACATTTTCCCCGGTAACCGTCTGGATTTTCTTTCGTACTTTCGGAAATTTTCCGGCCGCATAAAGCGCCGCATATTTGCCGGCCTGCATGCTTTCTTCTGTCACATTGTCCACCAGATCGTTTACATGCACTACATTTCCGCAGGCAAACACGTTTTCTGCAGACGTCTGCATGTACTGATTCAGGATCGGTCCGTTGGTGATTGGAGAAATTTCGATGGAAGCTTTCTTCGTCAACTCGTTTTCCGGAAGAAGTCCCACCGACAGAAGCAATGTATCGCAGGGAATGTATTCTTCCGTTTCCGGGATCGGATTTTTCTTTTCATCTACCTGACAGACTTTTACGCCTTCCACTCTCTGGAAACCATCTATTTCCGTGATCGTATGGGACAGTTTCAGCGGGATCCCGAAGTCGTCCAGACACTGTACTTTGTTCCGGGTCAATCCGGCCAGATAATCCATGATTTCAATCACCGCCAGCACCTTTGCCCCTTCCAGTGTCATTCTTCTTGCCATGATCATCCCGATATCACCGGAACCGAGGATCACCACATTTCGTCCCACCATCTGATTCTGCCGGTTGATCAGTCTCTGGGCTGAGCCTGCCGTATAGACTCCGGCCGGGCGGCTTCCCGGGATCATGATATTGGCCCGGGTACGTTCTCTGCACCCCATGGCCAACACGATGCTTTTCGCCTTTACTTTCGTGTAACCATGCTCTTTATTCACACAAACCACCGTGCCTGCTTCGTGGTCTACCTCCAAAACCATAGAATTCAGAAGCGCTTCTGCTCCTAATTCTTTGGCTTCCTGCACAAATCTTCCAAAATACTCCGGACCGGTCAGCTCCTCTTTAAAATATTTCAACCCGAATCCCGGATGGATACACTGCTGGAGGATCCCGCCCAGACTTTCATCCCTCTCAATGATCAAAACCTTTTCCGCTCCCTGTTTTTTTGCGGCAACCGCAGCAGACAAACCGGCCGGACCGCCCCCGATGATCGCCACATCACATTTTATCTCTAACATCTCTTTCCTTCCTTTCAGAAACAAATTTATTTTACAGCTCCTGTCACCACATAAGAGCCTTTTAAGTTTTTATCGATCTCATAAGGCTCCACTCCCAGCTCTCTGGAGAGGATCTCGATCACCTTCGGTCCGCAGAAACCACTCTGGCACCTTCCCATGCCGGCACGCACCCTTCTTTTGACTGCATCCACCGTTCTGGCTCCCAAAGGCCGGCGGATCGCATCGACGATCTCACCTTCTGTCACCGTTTCACAACGACAGACGATGGTTCCGTACAACGGATTTTTCTCGATGATCGCTTCTTTTTCTTCAGGCGTCATTTCCCGGAAACAAGGAATCCCTTCTCTTTTTGCTTTAAAATCCGTCTTCAGATTCAATTCCATCCCACACTGTTTCAGCTGTTCTGCAATATATTTTCCCATAGCCACACAAAGAGTCAGGCCGGTGGATCGCACACCGGAAATATTCACATAGCCTTTCAGATCATCGTAGACATCCACATGGAGTCCTTCCGGTTTTCGGTTCGGACGCAGGCCGCTGTACTGGGTAATGGTATCCTTTATGTTTACTCCCGGAATCATTTTTCTCACATCTGCCATAATGCTGTCCAATCCTTCTTTCGTCGTGGAAACATCTACTTTATCGTCCAGATCCTCCGCCGTCGGTCCCACCAGCATGTTTCCGTGAATGGTCGGTGCCATCAGTTTTCCTTTTGTAACCTTTGTGGGGATCGGAAGTACGATATTTTGTACCTTGCAAGAAGTATTTTTATCCAAGATATAAAACTGTCCTCTTCTTGCCTGTACATAATAGTCTGCTTTCCCGACCATTTCCGCGATCTCATCGCAGTGCAGGGCCGCTGCATTTATGACATAATCTGTCTCGATCGTTCCTGCAGTGGTCTCCACTGCCTTTACCTTTCCTTCTTTGACCGTGATCCCGGTCACTTTTGTATTCAATGAAAATCTGGCCCCGTTTTCGCAGGCATTCTCTGCCAGCGCCTGTACCAGGATAAAGGGATCGATAATGCTTTCCCTCGGGATATACAATCCGCCTTTGACTTCCGGATTCAGGTTTGGTTCTTTCTCCAGGATCTCTTCTTTCGATAAAAATTCCACATCATACACGTGATTGCGGAATGCTTTTTCTTTAATTTCCGGCAGCTTCTCGTACTGTTCTTCCGTAAACGCCGGCAGGATCGCTCCGATCCGCTCAAAAGGAACATCCAGTTCTTTCGTCAGCTGGTCATACATAGGATTCGCCGCAACTACCAGCTGAGATTCCAAGGTCCCCGGTGCCGCATCGTAGCCGGTATGGATGATCGCACTGTTTGACTTTGATGCATCTCCTCCCACATCATCCCGCATATCCACTACCATTACATCTGTATGATACTTCGACAGTTCTCTTGCGATCGCACAGCCGACTGCCCCCGCACCGATAATTACAACATCTGCTTTTGCCATTTCCTTTCCTCCCATTTTAAACAATTACATTTTCTATTTTGCTTATTTGTGTGGTTTTTCGTTTGTATTTGCATATTATCACTATATTTTTCAAGTGTCAAATCCATATATTTGGTAAATATGTATAGTGTTTTGTGGTTTTTCACGCTTTTTGTGGTTGTGCAAAACTTGCTTTTTCCACATTTTCCCACATTTTCTTTTTCTTCAATAAAACCGAAAAAAGAGCCCTCTTTCGCGGACTCTTTCTGTAAACACTCCAAACGTCTCCGTAAATTTTGTGGAGTATTTTTCGTTTCTCCACATCTCGATTTCACCGGATTTTAGCGGTTTTTCATAAATTTTTCCTGTTTTTCTACTTTTCTTTAC
This sequence comes from uncultured Mediterraneibacter sp., assembly GCA_934418295.1. GTDB lineage: Bacteria > Bacillota > Clostridia > Lachnospirales > Lachnospiraceae > Mediterraneibacter_A. The sequence goes on along the minus strand of CAKRWZ010000008.1, from coordinate 992 downwards.
CCAATTTTTTGGGCCTACTTTTCTTCACCCCATTTTGGGGCCTATTTTTCTGCAACGATCACCTTTACGTTCTTTTTTCGCAAAGCACTCAGGATCTTTTTATCTGCATCTTCATCCGTCACCAACACATCTACTCTTTCAATCCCGCAAGTCCTGTTTAAGGTCTTCACACCTAACTTGCTGTAATCTGCCAATGCGATCACTTTCTGCGCATGCTCCACAAAATGGCGCCGCAGATTTCCTTCATCCATTTTGTAATCGCCGATCCCCATCTCCAGCGTCAGTCCGCCGATCCCCAGGAATGCTTTGTCCACGTAAAAGTGGTCTACGATATCTTCCGCCAAAAAGCCGGACGTGGCCAACTCTCCCGGCCTCAGATTACCGCCGATCAGGATCACTTTCATCTCCGGATTCTTCACCAATTCAATGGCGATCTGTACTGCATTGGTAAAGACCGTCAGATTCTTTCGTTTATGTAAAAATTTCGCCATTTCCAAAGTTGTCGTTCCCAAATCGATGATGATCGTATCCCCGTCTTCAACCAATTTTGCCGCTTCACGTCCGATGGCGATCTTCTGCGCATAGTTTTTAACCTCCCGAAAGGTGTAGGAGGGCTCCAGCCCGTGCATCGCTTTTGTCACCGCACCGCCATGCGTCCGGGTAAGATATCCTTCCCTTTCCAGCTCTTCCAGATCCCGTCGTATGGTTTCCATGGACACGCCGAAATGTTCCATTAAATCTCCGGCTTTTAACATACGATTTTCTGTCAGCATACGGACGATCTCGTCCTGTCTCTGTTTTTTCATCGGTTCTTTCCTTTCGTCAAATGCTGACATGCAAGCATGCCGCATTTTTGTCGTATACTTGGCAACAGCGATAAAACGCGCTTCGCGAGTTTTATCCGCTGATCTGCGGTCGTCAAATGCTGACATGCAAGCATGCCGCATTTTTGTCGTATACTTGGCAACAGCGATAAAACGCGCTTCGCGAGT
>CAKRWZ010000007.1 GCA_934418295.1 uncultured Mediterraneibacter sp. | reverse complement strand
TTTTAGTGGAAAAAAACGGAGCGGCGCCGGGTGAGATAAAGGAAGCGAAAAAGGTACAGGATGTTTTGAAATATACTGCTCATGTGCAGACCTATGGCTGGATGAATCCGGTGCAAAACGGAGCGTTTATCGGAACGGTTGGAAAAGCAAAGCGGATCGAGGCGTTGCAGATTTCATTGGAAAGCGAGCTGGAAGGAACGTTGCAATTCCGCGGATATGTTCAGGGAAAAGGCTGGACGGACTGGGCTGAAAATTTTCAGACCATAGGAACCACAGGAGAAGCACGCCGATTGGAAGCGGTTCAGATACGGCTGACGGGAGAGCTGGCAGAAAAATATGATATTTATTATCGCAGCCACGCGCAGACCTATGGGTGGCTTGGCTGGGCAAAAAACGGAGAGATTTCCGGGACAACGGGTTATGGAAAACGATTGGAAGCTTTGGCAATCTGTTTGGTCAATAAAAATGGGGCAGCACCGGGGACGACGGAAAATGCCGGTTATACATTAAAGGGAGTCCGCTATGAGGTCTATGCGGATGGTGTTGGCTGGAAAAATGCGGAAAACGGAGACATGGCAGGTACGACAGGAGAGGCACGCCGCCTGGAAGATTTGCGGGTCTATGTGGGTGATGAAACATACACAGGCGGCATTTCCTATTCTGCCTATCTGCAGAGCTACGGATGGAGACCGGTTGCGGCGGACGGAGAAGATGCAGGGCTCGCCGGAAGCGGGAAACGCCTGGAAGCGGTGCGGATGAATCTGACCGGTGAGCTGGATGCCCATTATGATCTGTACTATCGGGTGTATGTTCAAAGCATCGGCTGGCTTGACTGGGCGAAAAACGGAGAGACAGCCGGTACTTATAATAACGCAAAAAGAGTAGAAGCGATCCAGATTCAGTTGGTAGAAAGAGGCGGAGCAGCGCCGGGCGAAGTAAAACAGAGCGCTTATACGGCAGATCTGCAGATAGGCACTTATGTAGAAGGGAAAGGATGGATGTCTGCCGCAAACCGGGCTGTTTGCGGAACGCGTGGGGAGAGCCGCAGAGTAGAGTCTCTAAAGCTTTCTCTTTCAGACGAACGTTATAGCGGAAGCATCCGTTATCAAGTATATGCCCAGGGAACAGGCTGGGGTGATGAGACAGAAGCGGGACAGGAAGCAGGAAAAGCCGGAAGCGGAAAACGTCTGGAAGCGGTGAAAATCTGGCTGACGGATGAAATGGCAGAGTATTACCATATTTATTACCGTGCATATGTTCAAAGCTATGGCTGGCTTGGCTGGGCAAGTGACGGACAAGCGGCCGGTACTTCCTACAGAAGCAAGCGTCTGGAGGCCATTGAGATTCAGATCGTTCCGAAAAAGATCGCATTTTCGTATGCAGTAAAAAATGCATACAAAGGGAGCGGCTATGGGATCGATGTTTCTGCATATAATAGCAACATCATGTGGTCCAGTGTTGCAAAAGAGGGCATCGAATTTGCAATGCTCAGAATCACGACGAAAAATATGCAGAAAGATACTTCCTTTGAAGCGAATTATAACGGGGCGATCAGCAACGGCATAGCCGTCGGCGTTTACAAATACGGATATGCTACGACAACGGAAGAAGCCCGAAAAGAAGCACAGTCCGTGATCCAGGCTTTAAACGGACGGAAGCTGACATTCCCGGTGGCCTATGACGTGGAAGATGATGTCCAGGCAGCCTTAGGAAAAGAAAAATTGAATCAGGTGATCGACGCATTCCGGGCAGAGATCGAAAAAGCAGGGTACAAATTTATGTTATACACGAACCCCAACTGGTTAAATAATATTTTAGACGCATCCCATTTTGCATCCACAGACATCTGGATCGCGAGATATCGAGAGTTTTCTCTTGGATATGGCTACACAGGACCGGGAAACGTTACGATCTGGCAGTATACCTCCAAAGGAGTTGTGCCGGGGATTCAGGGATATGTGGATCGGAATATAGCGTATAAAATGTATTGATAATATTAAAATACATATATTGTGGCAATGTTTACAAATGCATCAGTAACGTGTAAGCAAAGAAGCTTTTGAATATAATTCCTAAATCTTTATGGAAAGTAAGGAAAAATGAAGAATAAAGTAGATAATGATGAAACGGAAACAATATTGCCATTTTTGGGGTATGATGGTATACTAGCGTAGGATTATTATATTTTAGGAGGAAACATGATGAGAACGTATTTGGTAACCGGCGGTGCTGGATTTATCGGTTCAAATTATATTCATTATATGTTTAAGAAATATGGGGATGAGATCCGCATTATCAATGTGGACAAATTGACCTATGCCGGAAACTTGGAAAATCTGAAGGACATTGAAAACAAAGAAAATTATACGTTTGTAAAAGCGGACATTTGTGATTCAGATGCGATCAATCAGATCTTTGATGAAAATGAGATTGACCGTGTGGTACACTTTGCGGCAGAAAGCCATGTGGACAGAAGTATCCGCAATCCGGAAGTGTTTGTCAAGACCAATGTTCTGGGAACCCTGGTCATGCTCAATGCGGCAAAGGCTGCCTGGGAATTGCCGGATGGTACATTTAAAAAAGATAAGAAGTTTTTGCACGTGTCTACAGATGAAGTGTACGGCTCTTTGGAAAATGAAGACGAGTTTTTCTATGAGACGACACCGTATGATCCGCACAGCCCGTATTCAGCCAGCAAGGCGTCTTCGGATATGTTGGTAAAGGCTTACATGGATACTTATAAATTCCCTGCGAATATTACCAATTGCAGCAACAACTACGGACCGTATCAGTTCCCGGAGAAGCTGATTCCGTTGATTATCAACAATGCGCTTCAGGGAAAGAAGTTGCCGGTATACGGAGACGGAAAGAATGTCAGAGACTGGCTGTATGTGGAAGACCATGCAAAAGGGATTGACATGGTGCAGGAAAAAGGAAGATTATTTGAGACTTATAATATCGGTGGTCATAATGAAAAGCAGAACATTCAGATTATCCACATTATCCTGGATACTCTGCAGGAGATGCTGCCGGAAGATGACCCGAGAAAGAAGCTGGTCAGCGAAGAGTTGATCACTTATGTGGAAGACCGTAAAGGACACGACAGAAGATATGCGATCGCACCGGATAAGATCAAAGCCGAGGTGGGCTGGTATCCGGAAACAAAATTTGAAGACGGTATCCGCCTGACGATCAAATGGTTTTTCGAAAATGAAGAGTGGATGAAAAACGTGACCAGCGGTGATTATCAGAAATATTACGAGGAAATGTATCAGAATTAAAGAATCTGGCAGTATCTTTCGAAGGTACTGCTGATTTGATTTATTTGATTTTAAGTTTTAAGGGCTGCTTTTGAAAGCGGCAGAGGAGGGAAAATGAAAGGTATTATATTGGCAGGCGGTTCCGGGACAAGATTGTATCCGCTGACCCAGGTGACAAGTAAACAGTTGCTTCCGATTTATGACAAACCGATGGTATATTACCCACTGAGTATCTTGATGGAAGCCGGGATCCGGGAGATCCTGATCATATCCACACCGGATGACACGCCGCGGTTTGAAGAATTGTTGGGAGACGGAAGCCAGTTTGGCATTCGGCTTCAGTACAAAGTACAGCCTTCACCGGACGGACTGGCACAGGCATTCCTTTTGGGGGAAGAATTTATCGGAGGAGACAGCTGTGCCATGATCCTTGGGGATAATATTTTCCATGGACACGGATTGAAAAAGAGGCTGAAAGCGGCGGCAGCCAAAGAAGACGGAGCCACAGTATTCGGGTATTACGTGGACGATCCGGAGCGTTTCGGCGTGGTAGAATTTGATAAGGACGGAAAGGCCGTTTCCCTGGAAGAAAAACCAAAACAGCCGAAGTCTAATTATGCCGTGACGGGCTTGTATTTCTATGATAGCCATGTGGTAGAATATGCAAAGCAGATCAAGCCGAGTGCCAGAGGAGAATTGGAGATCACAGACCTGAACAGGATCTATTTGGAAAAGGGAAATTTGGATGTGGCACTTCTGGGACAGGGCTTTACCTGGCTGGATACCGGAACACATGAATCTCTGGTAGATGCCACCAATTTTGTAAAAACGGTAGAGACACATCAGAACCGCAAAATCGCCTGCCTGGAAGAGATCGCTTATAACAATGGATGGATCGACAAAGAAAAATTGCAGGAAGCCTGCACATTGTATCAGAAAAATCAGTACGGACGTTATCTGACGGACGTATTGGAAGGAAAATATATCGAATAGGGGTTGAATACGATGGGACAGATAAAAGTGACAGATTGCGAGATCAAAGGATTGAAAGTGATTGAGCCAACCGTTCACGGAGATGAACGCGGATACTTCATGGAAACTTACAATTATAATGATTTTAAAGAAGCAGGGATCGATGTGCAGTTTGTGCAGGATAATCAGTCCAGCTCTAAAAAAGGCGTACTGCGCGGCCTGCATTTTCAGATCAATTATCCGCAGGACAAGCTGGTGCGTGTGGTAAGCGGAGAAGTGTTTGATGTGGCGGTGGATCTGAGAGAAGGTTCCGAGACCTACGGAAAATGGTTTGGAGTGATCCTTTCTGCTGAAAACAAAAAGCAGTTTTTCATTCCGAAAAACTTTGCCCACGGATTTGTGGTTTTGTCTGATTCTGCGGAGTTTGCATATAAGTGTACAGATTTTTATCATCCCAATGATGAGGGCGGCCTGGCATGGAACGATCCGGACATTGGGATAGATTGGCCGATTCCGGAAGATATGGAACTGACCATATCTGAAAAAGATCAGAAATGGTCAGGTATAAAAGAATTAAAAATTTAATTTTGCTTAATGGAATGCATATATGAAAAAGATACAAAAAATGATAAAAGAAAACAAAAGGCTTCTATTTTTAGCAGTTACGATTTTGCTTTTGTTTTCTATATCAATGTTGATTTCTTACAGAAAAGAATGGCGCCAAGCGATGCGGCAGCCATGGAGTATTTATACAGCAGAAGATCAGGTACAAGAAAATTATTTTCTCGAGAGCAGTGAATGTGCAACACAGGAACTGAAAGTTCCAAGTGATTCTTTGACGGGAGTTTCAGTAAAATTTAGCTGTGAAAATTTAAATTCCCAGACATGTCTGAGAGTGCGATTTTTGAATAAAACGAAAGATCAACTGATAAAAAGCTGGGAATTTTATCCTGAAAAAACTTTTAAGGGATTTTTGGATTTCTACTTCGATGAACCATGTGAAATTGATAGAGATGATGTTTATGCGATAGAAGTTGTTGTGGAAAACAAGGAAAGTGGAGTTGTTTCCCTTGAAAAAAAGAAGCTCACTTATCCATTGTTGGAAAGCAATCTTCAAATGGATAATGAAGAAAAATCGCAAACAGGATATTCTATTCGCTTACTTAATGGGGATTGTCATGCACTGATATATGTCTTTTATCTGTTACTTTTTTTGGCGGCAGCATCTGTTATAGTGACGGTAATGGTATCAATACGAAAGGTTTCTTTGGAAACTGCTTTTGTGGTGATAACGGTGTTGCTGGGGGGAATTTATATGTTTTTAATTCCTCCTTATGCAGTACCGGATGAAGGTTCACACATAGTTACTGTATATGCGGAAAGCAGCAAACTCTTGGGAAAAGATGCTTTTGAAGAAGAAACCGGGAAATATATAGCGGAGGAAGATGGCGCAGGGTATTTGGTCCGAGAAGATCTTCCGACAAAGAGTGCATATGTACGCTATATAAAAGGAATATTTGGTAAAACAGATCCGGTTCTTCAGGGAACAATGCCGGTTCGAACAACATTACCCGTAAAAGCGGTGGCTTATATTCCGCAAATCATAGGGGTTACAGTCGGAAGGTTGATTGGGTGCAATGCAGAACAGCTTATGTATTGGGGAAGATTGTTTGCATTATTATGGTATAGTTTTGTGATGTTTTGGGCAATTAAACTCATGCCATATCGGAAAATGATGCTGTTTTTAGTTGGCGTTTTTCCTATGACAATGCAACAGGTGGTATCATTTAATTATGATTCAATGCTTTTGGGAACATGCTTTTTTCTGACAGCATATTTGTTATATCTGAAGTTTGAAAAAGAAAAAATAACTTATAAAGATATGATTTTTTTGAGTATAGGACTTTTGATAATTTCTATGATTAAATTTATATATCTGCCAATTTTCGGCATTGTATTTTTGATTCCAAAAGAAAAGTTTGGAAATCTTAAAAATAAAATGTTGTTTTTTTCTGGAGGAGTTTTGGCGGGAATTGCAGGAATTGCAGTCACCTATATTTCAAGAAGCGGACAAATGAGCGGTGTTTCGGAAAGTGTTGAAAGAGCAGATGGATTAATGAGTTATTCCTTCAGCTATTGTCTGAAAAATCTGCCAAATACGATTGAGATGTTTTGCCGGACATTGGCTTCAGAAGTTTCCAGGTATATAGAGGGAATGATTGCTTCACCTCTTGGTTGGGTAGATTTTACCCTTCCATTTATGGTGGTGGGAGGAATTGTGGTTTTATTGTTATTCTGTTGTTTCAACGGACAGGAAAAGTATCAATTTAAAAAACGAGAAAAAGTGTGGCTTTTTTTACTGTGGGGTGTAATGGCATTTTTGGTTATGCTGACGATGCTGTTGTCCTATACTTATATAGGATCAGACATCATTATAGGAGTTCAGGGAAGGTATTTCCTTCCGATCCTTCTGCTTTTTTTGCTTTGTATTCAAAACAAAAAAATTGTTTTAGAGGCAAAAGGTATAGAAAGGTATGTACCACTTACGATGGTTGCTATACACACATATATAATCTGGAATGTTAGTACAAAGATTGTATGCAGATAAAATAGAATCACAGGTGAAAAAATGATAGAGCATATAAATAATTTAAAAAAATTCCGGCCACTGCTTTATGAGCTGGTTTCAAGAGATGTAAAAATTAAATACAGAAAATCAGTATTAGGAGTTTTATGGACGTTGCTAAATCCGTTGCTGATGATGGTAATTCTGTCAGTGGTATTTTCAAATTTGATGAAATTTGACATTGAAAATTATTCCCTATATATTCTGACGGGGCAGATTTTGTTTACTTTTTATAACGAGGCAACTTCTGGTTCCATGACAGCAATTTTAGGAAATGCTTCATTGATTAAAAAGGTTTATATTCCGAAATATTTGTTTGTCCTTTCTAGGGTCGCATCATCAGGAATTAACATCTTATCATCTTTTTGCGCATTGATTTTGGTTATGCTGTTTACCAGGACAGAACTGCATTTCACCATGTTTTTGTCAATTATTCCGATTGTTTATCTGATGATTTTTTCGTTGGGGGTTGGTTTGATTCTGGCTGCACTTACGGTGAAATTCCGGGATGTAATGCATCTGTATACCGTATTTTTGACAGCATTGATGTATTTGACACCGATTATTTATCCGTTGAGTATGTTGCCGGACAAGGTACGGTTTATTGTCAATCTGAATCCGTTAACGGGAATTTTGGGGATTTTCCGGGATGTGATGATTTACAACAGAATTCCGTCTGTTTGGGAATTTTTACTGTTTTTGCTCATAGTATTGGCAACACTTGTATTGGGCCTCTGGGTATTTTATAAGCAGCAGGATGAGTTTATATTAAATCTGTAAAGCAGAAAGGGACAATCGATGAGTAGTGATGAGACTGTTATAAAAGTGGATCATGTGTCCATGCGGTTCAATCTTTCCAGTGAAAAGGTAGATAATATTAAAGAATATTTTATTAAGCGACTGAAGCATAATCTGAAGCAGGATGAATTCTGGGCGTTGAAAGATGTAGATTTTGAGGTAAAAAAGGGAGAATCCGTTGCCTTGATTGGTCTTAACGGATGTGGGAAAAGTACGTTGCTTAAGACTGTGGCGGGAGTGCTGAAGCCGACAAAGGGCTCTGTAAAGGTAAACGGAACGATTGCACCTATGATTGAATTGGGAGCCGGATTTGACATGGATCTGACTGCCAGGGAAAATGTGTTTTTGAATGGGGCGATTCTGGGGTATTCCAGAAGTGAAATGCAAAAGCATTACGACGGAATCGTGGAATTTTCCGAGTTGGGTGAATTTATGGATGTTCCGATTAAGAATTTTTCTTCCGGAATGCTGGCCCGTCTGGCCTTTGCCATTGCTACCATAGGTACGCCGGATATTTTGATCGTAGATGAAGTATTGTCGGTGGGCGACTTTCGGTTTCAGGAAAAATGTGAAAAAAGAATACACGGGATGATGAGCAAAGATACTACCATACTATTTGTATCTCACAGTATTGATCAGGTAAAGAAAATTTGCAACAGGGCGATCTGGATTGAAAAAGGAAAAATCCGGGAAGACGGTACCAGTGAAGAAGTGGGAAGTCATTTTGAAAGAGCCTATTACGCAGGAGAACTGGAAGAATAGAGGGAATATCGGTGAAAAAACGAAATCTGAAAATAATTATTTTGGCAGTACTGATGGTTTTGATCGGAGCTGTTTATTCTTATGGTATATGGCCGCGGGCAATTTATAATACAGATATTGGCGCAAATTCTTACGAAAATACAGGAAAGCTGACGGCAGATATGGTTCTGACACAGACATTTACATGTACGGATAAAGGCTTGTGTGGTTTTTCCATTAAACTGACGAAACTGGACAATCAGGAGATCGGAACCTACAGATGGAGTGTAAAGGATGCAGAAACCGGTAAGGAGATTGGAAAAGGAAAGATTGATGAATCCAGCACAGAAAATCCGGAGTTTGTAAGCTCAAGTGCCCAGAAAAGAGGTAATATAAAGGTGGAATTTTCCGCACAGCCAGACAGCGCAGGGAAAAAATACGTATTGACTATTCAAGGGAAAAAGGTTCAGGATAATGAAACAATGGCTGTATATGTAACGGAGAAGGGAAACAATGACAGTGTATTGCAGCTTAATGGAGAGAATATAGAAAAAGCAAGTGTCATTAAGCTACAGTATAAGAGATTTAATGTAGAAACCTTTTTGGTGTTTCTGGTCATTATTCTCTACTTGGCAGTGTTTGTAAAATTTATGTATAAATTATTTAAATAGGGTGTTGTACAAGGAGAAAAAAATGGATGTTACCATCGTGATCCCTACAAAAAACGGGGGAAAATTATTTGATAAAGTGTTGAAGGCCGTGTTCAGCCAGAAGACGGAATATGAATACGAAGTAATTTGCGTAGATTCCGGATCAAGTGATGAGACTGTTTCCATTATAAAAAAGCATCCTTGCAGCTTGTATGAGATTTCTCCGGAGGAGTTTGGACATGGAAAAACCAGAAATTTCGGAGCGTCGAAGGGAACCGGAACGTATATTGTGTTTATTACACAGGATGCGATGCCGGCATCAGATAAGTGGCTTCAGAATTTTATCGACGGGATGAGGTCAGATCCGGAGATTGTAGGAGGCTTTGGGATTCATTATCCGTATCCGAATTGCAATGTGATTGATAAGAGGGATTTGTATTATCATTTTAAAAATTTCGGAGAGGACAATACGGTTTTTCAGTTGACAGATGCAAATAAAAAGCGATATGAAACAGAAGAAGGATACCGCCATTTACTGTCCTTTTTTTCGGACAATAATTCCTGTATCCGGAGGGATGTATTTGAAAAATATCCATATGAGGATGTTTCATTTGCTGAGGATCAAATCTGGGCGCGGAAAATGATAGAGTTGGGCTTTAAGAAGCTCTACTGTCCATATGCGCCGGTTTATCATTCCCATAATTTTAAATTGAGCTCTTATTTCATGAGATATTTTGATGAATACAAGGGCTTGTATGATCTGCAGAATTTTATGATTTCCACCAGCTGGCTGAAATTGCCGCTTCAGGTGGGAAAGCATGTTTTGTCAGACGCAAAATACATCCGTCATTTGGAAATGAAAAAGGGAGAAAAAATTTATTGGGGATGGTATTCTGTATGTCGAAATTTCAGCCGTTATTATGGGGGATATCTGGGAGGCAAGTATCATATGTATTCCACGAAAAAGCAAGAGTGGCTGGATCGTCATGTTTCGCAACAGTATAAACAAAGAAAGGCGTAAAGGTGAATATAGATGCGTAAAATAAAATTGTTTTTTCAAAAATTAATTCCTTTTATCAAACGGAGGGGAGTCAAAGGGGTGTTTGACAAACTTCTTGGAAAATTGCATTTGAAAAAGATAAAAGTTCCGGTATTGGACCTGTTTCATTTTGTGGTAGACGAACAGCAAGTACCATTTTCACAGAAAGATTATGCAGCACATAAAGATGACGCTGTAATTCTTTTGAATTGGATTATTCCGGAGATGGGAAAGGGGTCTGGGGGACACCTGAATATTTTTCGTTTTATTTCACATTTAGAGAATATGGGATTTCACAGTCGTATTTATCTACATTTGACCCCAAACTATAGAGACAATAAATCTGTGAGAGAATTTTTGCAGAAATATTTTCCGATTTTAGATGAAAGAGTAGAAGCATATTGGGATGTCAAATACGCTAAATTTGCACATGCTACGATTGCAACATCTTGGCAAACGGCTTATTTTGTGAAAAATTTCAATAATACCATTTCAAAATTTTATTTTGTACAAGATTATGAACCGTATTTTTATGCAATTGGCTCAGAAGCAGAGTTTGCGAAAGCAACGTATACGTTCGGATTGAGAGGAATTACGGCAGGGGATTGGTTGAAAAATAAGCTGGCGGATGAATTTGGTATGCGTACAGACAGTTTTGGCTTTTCTTATGATAAAGAAGTTTATAAACCACTTCCGAAAAAATCAGATAAAAAGCGTGTGTTCTTTTATGCAAGACCGGTTACTCCGAGAAGAGATTTTGAAATGGGATTGCTTGCGCTGGATTTGCTTTGTAAACGGATGCCGGAAGTAGAGGTTGTGTTTGCGGGCTGGGAAGTGAAACAATATAATATTCCATTTGAGCATCAGGACCTTGGAATTGTAAGTGTGGATCAGCTTTCGAAAATTTATTCACAGTGTGATTTGTGTTTTGTGTTGTCAAATACGAATTTGTCATTGCTACCTTTGGAGGTCATGGCGTCGAATTCAGTAGCAGTATGCTCTACGGGAGAAAACAGCACGTGGCTTGTCAATGAAGATAACTGCGTATTGGTGGATTATAATCCGCTTCATATTGCGGAAAAGCTGGAATATTATCTGAAGCATGAAGAAGAATTGACGGTGATCCGAAAAAAAGGATTGGAATTTGCAAAATCCACTTCATGGGAAAAAGAAGCTTTGAAGGTGAAAGAAGCATTGTTAAAGGGAATTGCAGAGGATAAGAAATGAAAGAAAATGAAAGAAAAATATTGATTATCGGAGGCAATGGCTTTATCGGGAAAAATCTGGCAAAGAGATTAGTCAAAAGATCTGATTTAGATATTCACAGTTTTGATCTGACGATACCTGAGGAAAAAACAGAGGGAGTTCATTATATAGAAGGAGATTTCTTTGATAATTATGTTTTAGAGGAAACGATTGAAGATATGGATCTGGTGATTCATTCTCTGAGTACTGTAAATCCCGGAAATTCAAATAAAAAGTATATGGAAGGATACAGCAGAGATTTTCTGCAGACAGTTAATCTATGTGGTATGCTGATCAAACAAAAGATAAATATGATTTTTCTTTCTTCTGGAGGCACTGTATATGGTGTACAGGAAAAACAGCCAATCAAGGAGACTGCGCTTCCGGTTCCGATTAATCATTACGGAAGCGTAAAGCTTTGTATTGAAAATGTAATCCGTACTTTCAATACGCAGCTTCATACGAAGATGCGTATTGCCAGAATTTCAAATCCTTATGGGCCCGGGCAGGATTATCATAAGGGAGTAGGCTTTGTGGATGCGGCAGTTAAGAGAACACTTAGAGGGGAATGCCTTGAAATCTGGGGAGACGGTGAAAATATTCGAGATTATATTTACATCGATGATGTTTGCGGAATGTTGGAAGCACTGATAGATTACGAGGGAGACGAGGAAGTTTTCAATTTAAGCTCCAACGACGGAATTAGTCAGAATCGAGTTGTGGAAATATTAAAACAGTTGAACTCAAAGCTGGATGTTGCTTACAAAGAAGCCAGAAGCGTAGATGTAAGAAAGATTGTACTGGATAATTCAAAGATCAGATCTATTTATCCGAAAAAATTGCGTAGTTTTAAGGAAGGTATCACTTGCTATTATGAGTATTTGAAAAGCAAAGGATGGGAATATTAAATATTAAAAGAAGGAGAAAAAATCATGCGGGTATTGGTAACCGGCGTCAAAGGTCAGCTGGGCTATGATGTGATGAGAGAACTGGAAAAACGTGGCCATACAGGAATCGGTGTAGACATAGAAGAGATGGATATCACGGATGCAGCGAAAGTGGAAGAGGTAATCAAGGCATCGGATGTGGAAACAGTGATCCATTGTGCGGCCTATACCGCGGTGGACGCTGCAGAAGACAACGTGGAAATCTGCCGCAGGATCAATGCCGATGGCACGGAGAATATTGCCAGGGTCTGTAAAGAACTGGATCTGAAAATGATCTATATCAGTACCGATTACGTGTTCAACGGGGAAGGAACCAGACCATGGGAGCCGGATGACGAAAGAGAGCCTTTGAATGTATACGGCGAGACCAAGTATGAAGGCGAGCTGGCGGTGGAAAAATATCTGGAAAAGTATTATATTGTCCGTATTGCCTGGGTGTTTGGTGTCAATGGAAAAAATTTCATTAAGACCATGCTGAAGCTTTCGGAAACGCATTCAGAGCTGAATGTGGTAAACGACCAAATCGGTTCGCCGACCTATACGAGAGATCTGGCGGTGTTGTTGGCGGACATGGCAGAGCGGGAAGCCTACGGCCGGTATCATGCGACCAACGAAGGGCTTTGCACCTGGTACGATTTTGCAAAGGAGATTTTCCGACAGGCGGGAAAGGAGATTGTGATCCATCCGGTTACCAGTGAGCAGTTTCCGTCAAAGGCAAAACGTCCGCATAACAGCAGACTGAACAAGGACAAGTTGGAAGAGAACGGCTTCCGTCGGCTGCCCACGTGGCAGGATGCCTTGGGCAGATATTTGGAGATTCTTTTGCAGGAGAAAAAATAGAAATCAGAAAATAGAATGGATCAGAAAAGCAATCACCGGAGTGCCAATGCGTAAGGTACATTCCGGTGATTGTTGTATATCCTTATTTTTTCAAAACTTTTCGCTGTACCCAGTCTTTTGCATAGGAAAAAGTGTTGCGGATCAGTTCGCCTTCAATCCGGAAATAATTGAGAAGATGGCGGAACCGGAAAGGCACTTTGGCTTGTGCCCGGCATTTGTGAAGACCCTCCTGAACCCCTTCCTTGTACTCTTTTCCGAAACCGATTTTGCAGAAAAAAAGGTATTTGACCAGATAACCGATGCAAAGCGGAAGAAAGTTGAAAAACAGCTGTAGGATCGGCATGTTTTTATAGTTCAGATACACGCTGTTGCGGGCGGAAAGCCGGACTTTAAAAGCGTTGTACTTGGAACCGCTGGTACCGCTGCCCACATGTTCCACGATAGCGGTGGGGCAGTAAACATTCTGGTAACCAAAGATTTTTGCCCGGTATCCGATATCGATATCCTCCAGATATGCGAAATGATTTTCGTCAAAATAGCCGATTTTTTGAAAAATGCGAGTGCGGTACATGGCAGCCCCGGCACAGGCAGAAAAAATCGGTTCCGGAGTCTGATACAGGGAGACCGGACGGCCGTTTCCCCGGCAGACGCCCCAGCCGATCACGGTATAAAGATCTCCGGCACTGTCGATCAGTTCGGGATGGTACATCTGGATCATCTTGCTGGAAACGGAAAAGATCTTACGAGATGTTTCCATAGTGTTCAGAAGCTCCTGGATGCAGGTGGGAGCGATCTTCGTGTCATTGTTTAAAAGAAAGACGTAAGGAGTCTTTGCACTGCGGATCCCGACATTGACTGCCTTGCTGAACCCGTAATTTTTATCTAGGACAATGTATTTTACATTCGGATATTCTGTCTCCAGAAAATCGATGCTTTCGTCCTCAGAAGCGTTGTCCACGATCAATATCTGAAAATCCTGGCAGGTCTGCCGGGCAAGCGCTTCCAGACAGGGCGCCAGAAAATGTTTTCCGTTATAGTTTGGGATGACGACTGTTACTTTCATATAAAACCTGCTTTCCTAACAAAATATATTTTATTGTAGCAGAAAAAGAAGGCTTTGGCTATAGGCTCGGACAGAGTTATTACAAAAATGTTACAAATATTAAAAAAAGAGGCGGGCAGGGTTGTTCTTTACAGGAAAATATTGTATGATATCGGTGTTGAATTCTGAGGATTCAAGGCGCAAAACCGCGGATTTTCCAAAGGAAAACAGCAGAAGCGATTTTGTGAAAGAAATAGGAAGTAATAAAAAGGAAAAGTAAAATGATAAAAAATCATCAGAAACATTTAAATAGGATCCATGTAGTATTGGATGCGTTGGTTATCGTTGTTTCTTATATTCTGGCATGGGTGGTGCGGTTCCGTTCCGGGCTCTTTCGGATGGATCTGTGGTATCTGAGCTTGAAGGAATACTGTAAAGTGCTGGTGGTCCTGGTGCCGGTTTATCTGTTTTTGTACGGGATCTTTCAGCTTTATACATCGAAACGTGTACAGAGCAGACGGCTGGAGGCATGGCGTGTGACTCAGGCCAATGCCATCGGACTGATGGGATTTGTGGTGCTTTTGTATGTGCTGAAGCAGCCGGATTTTTCCAGAACCATGATCTTTGTTTTCTTCTGTATCAATGTGTCTTTGGAAGTATTGATGCGAAACATGATCCGCAATGCCCTGCGCAGCATCCGCAAGAAAGGGTACAATCAGAAAACCATGCTGCTGGTGGGTTACAGCCGGTCAGCAGAGCAATATATTGACCGTATTCTGGCAAATCCGGAGTGGGGATATTGCATCCGCGGGATTTTGGATGACCATCAGCCCAGCGGAACAGAGTACAAAGGGATCAAAGTGCTGGGAAGCATCAACAATCTGATGATCATCCTTCCGCAGAATCATGTGGATGAGATCGCGATCACTCTGGGACTGGAAGAGTATGCAAAGCTGGAATCTATCGTAAATCTTTGTGAAAAATCAGGGGTGCATACGAAGTTTATCCCGGATTACCATAACATTATCCCGACGAAGCCTTACACCGAGGACGTGCAGGGCCTGCCGGTGATCAACATCCGGAGCGTTCCGCTGAACCGGCTGGTAAACCGTATGATGAAGCGGGCGGTGGATCTGTTTGGGGCAGTGGTGGCGTTGATCCTGTTTTCGCCTATTATGCTGGTAACGGCACTGCTGATCAAAGTGACATCTCCCGGACCATTGATCTACAAGCAGGTACGAGTGGGGCTGAAAAACAAAAATTTTGAGATGTACAAGTTCCGTTCTATGGTGGTGCAGGATGAAAAGTCTGAAAAAGCGAAATGGACGACGAAAGACGATCCAAGAGTGACGCCTGTCGGAAAGTTTATCCGAAAAACCAGCATTGACGAACTGCCGCAGCTCTTCAACGTGCTCAAGGGCAACATGAGTCTGGTGGGACCCAGACCGGAGCGTCCGCAGTTTGTAGAAAAATTTAAAGAAGAGATTCCTCGTTATATGATCAAGCACCAGGTGCGTCCGGGACTGACCGGCTGGGCACAGGTAAACGGATATCGCGGGGACACCTCTATCCGTAAGCGGATCGAATACGATCTGTATTATATCGAGAACTGGACGTTGGGGATGGATTTTAAGATTATCTTGATGACCTTCTTCAAAGGATTTGTAAATAAAAACGCTTATTAAAGAGGAAATACAAACATTGGACGGGAAAAAACAAGAACGGATTTTTACAAAAACATGGTTTGGCTATGTGATATATACGCTCCTTTATATAACGGCCGTAGCAGCGTCCGCAGGGGGCGTTTACAGTGCTGCAGGTATCTGCCTGATCTCTGCGGCATTTTATTTGTATGGAATATTTGCTTATAAAGAACAGAGCCTTGTCAGTCTGAAGGCTCTGTTTTCCCTGTCCTGGGTGGGTGGGGAAGGTGTGGCCTGTCTAAAGCTCAGCAAGCTTTCCGGTGATTGGGAATGGGTGACATGGCTTTGCTTTTATCTGGCTTATCTTTGCTTCTGCATAGCTTATGATTTTTGTGGATCTCGAAGAAAAGCGGAAGAGAAAGAAAAGAAAAGCGAAGAAATAACGGAAAAAGCAACAAAAAAAGACGGCAGGACGGCGAAAAGGATCCTGATCTGCATCGGCGGTCTGGCCCTTTGTTCGATCCTGTGTTTTTGCCTGGAAGCGGCGGTAGTCGGTTATATCCCGATTTTGTCTTCAAAGCCCCATGCCTATTCCTATTTTCATGTCTCGGGGGTGCACTATTTTACGGTCAGCTGTATTTTGATACCGGGATTATCTCTCCTGTATGGGAAAGTGGCGGAAAGAATCAGCAGAAAGGCAAAAAGCGTTTTGATTTTCGGAAATCTGACTGCTTTTGTGATACCGATCATTTGTGTGTCCCGTTTCCAGCTTTTGTTTGCTGTCGGGTTTGCGGCGGTGATTTATCTGCTGTTATATCGGAAAATCTCCTGGAAAATGGTTGTGGCAGGCGTTGCGGTGCTTCTTCCCATGTACGTGATATTGACGGTATTCCGTCATCATGATGTGGCTTATCTCAACGGAATTTTTGAAATGAAAAATTCCAAAATTCCGATATTTGTGACACAGCCTTATATTTATGTGGCAAATAATTTTGAAAATTTTAACTGTATGGTGCGGGATCTGACTGCTCACACCCATGGGATCCGTATGCTGTTCCCGGTCTGGGCATTGAGCGGCTTGAAATTTTTGTTCCCTCAGCTGACGGCAGCACCTGTATATATTACCAAGGCAGAATTAACGACGCTGACGGTTTTTTATGATGCATACTATGATTTCGGTGTGGCGGGGATTATAGTGTTCGCTTTACTCTTAGGAACGATTGCAGGTTGGATGAACCGGAAAAGACAGGGAACCCAAAACCCATTATTTTTCATGTTTTACGGGCAGATGGCGATCTATCTGGGACTGTCTTTTTTCACGACCTGGTTCAGCAATCCCACGACCTGGTTTTGGTTTGCGCTGACATTTGTGATGTATCTGTTTGTGGGATATAAAAAAGGGGGAAAACATTCGGATGGACAAAAAAAGGATTGAAGTGATCATACCGACTTATAAACCGGGAAACCAACTGGAGGAGCTGCTGGGACGACTGGAAAAACAGACATTGCTTCCGGATCGGATCCACATCGTGGACACCAGAAGCGGTGATTTTCCGGAAGGGTTGGAAACAGCAGAACGCTTGGAAGAATCGGGTGTACCGCTGAAAGTTACACATATAGAAAAGGAAACCTTTGATCATGGCGGTACGCGGGCCATGGCGGCAGATATGTCTCAGGCAGATATCCTGGTGTTCATGACGCAGGATGCTTTGCCGGCAAATCCTTATCTGCTCCAAAATCTGTGCAAGGCGTTTGAAGGAGAAAAAATAGGGGCGGCTTATGCAAGGCAGCTTCCCAAAAAGGATTGCCGTTTACTGGAACGATATACCAGATCCTTTAATTATCCGAAAGAGAGTAAAATAAAATCCCAGGAAGACCTTCCGAAGCTGGGGATCAAAACCTATTTTTGTTCCAATGTATGTGCTGCATATCGCAAAGATGTATATGATTCTCTGGGAGGATTCGAAGAGCGGACGATCTTCAATGAAGATATGATCCTGGCGGGAAAAATCATACAATCCGGGTATCGAATCGCTTATGCGGCGGATGCGGAGGTGTTCCATTCCCATAATTACAGCTGTAAGCAGCAATTTAAACGGAACTTTGACTTGGCGGTATCTCAGGCGGAACATCCGGAGATTTTTGAAGAGATTCGGTCCGAAAATGAAGGAATCCGGCTGGTAAAAACGACGGCAGGCTATTTGTTCAAGATACGGAAGCCATGGCTTTTGTCTTCCTTGTTTTTTCAAAGCGCATCGAAATATCTGGGGTATCGGATGGGAAAACGGTATCAAAAGCTGCCGAAATGGTTGATCCGAAAATGCACGATGAACCGGGAGTACTGGTCGTAAAACCACGATTTTACACTTTTTTCATTGATGTTTAAAGCGAAGTATTGTAAAATAAATAAGTATGTTTAAATGAATGTGAAAGGAAATTACAATGGCAGATAAAAGGACTTCACAGTCTTCAGGAAGATCCGGCAACACGCGGACTTCCGGACAAAAAAATCCGAATACACAGAGAAGACGGACTTCGGAGCCGGGTGCTTCTTCGACTGCACGCAGCAGATCCGGAAATGCACGAAGTGCAGCACCAGGGAAAGGTGCACGTCCGGAGACAAAAAAGAGCTCGGCAGTCCGAAACGGTGCGGCACCTAAAAGAGGTACAGCATCCAGAAGCAGTACAGCGCCGAGAAAGGGCGGAACATCCCGAAATGATATTGCAGTGAAAAAGGGAAATAAGCCGGTAACCGGAAACAATCGAAAAAGATCCGCAGTAAAGAGCGGACGTAAAAGGAAAAAGTGGTCTTTGGGAAAGAAAATAGGAGTTTCCTTTGGAGTTCTTGTTTTAGTCTTGATTGGGGCAGTGGTTGCTTATGCGGTAAATAAATGGAGCAAAATTAAGACGGTCGAGCTGGATCCGGATTCTCTGGACATCAACAAAGATGTACAGATTGACGGGACCGGGTATCTGAATGTAGCATTGTTTGGCCTGGACGGGCGTGCGACAGATCCGTCCATGGGCGCCCGAAGTGATACCATCATCATCGCCAGCCTGAACCGGGAAACAGGCGAGATCAAGATGTCTTCCATTTATCGGGACACATTGCTGCAGATCGATGATGAAGGAGACTACAACAAATGTAATGCAGCATATGCATTCGGCACCATGTATGGAGACGGCGAGGACGGAGCCGGTGCAAAGGCGGCGATCTCCATGTTGAACCGGAACCTGGATATGAATATTGAAAAATATGTGACGGTAGATTTTGCGGCATTGGTGGATGTAGTAGATGCGGTCGGTGGTGTAGAAATCGATGTGACAGAAGAAGAAATTCCCTATTTGAACAATTATGCGGTGGAAGTCATCGAAAATACCGGTGTAGACAGTGCACCGGTGACGGTTCCAGGAAAGCAATTGTTAAATGGAGTACAGGCAACTGGTTATGCCCGTATCCGATATACCAAGGGAGATGACTTCAAACGGACGGAGCGGCAGAGGACAGTAATTGAACAGATCGTGAAAAAAGTGCAGAAATCAGATCTGCGGACGTTGAATAAGATCATTGATAAGATATTTCCAAAAGTGGAGACGAACTTTACCTTGCCGGAAATAATAGCCTATGCGAAAAATTTCCACAAATATTATATGGGCGAGACACAAGGATTTCCTAAGGACAATACGACAGCAAAATTGTCCGGTGTCGGTGATTCGGTCATTCCGCAGACGCTGGAAAGCAATGTGATCGAATTGCATAAATTTTTGTTTGGGGAAGACGGATATACCCCGTCCTCCACGGTAAAGAACATCAGCGAAAAGATCAAGCAGAAAGCGAACGGAGCATCCAGTGACAGCAGCGGCTCTTACGGGGAAGACGACAGTGATTACGGAAGCTACGGCAACTATAATAGCTACGGCAACTATAATAATTCCGGTAACTCCGGAGGTTCCGGAAGTGATTACAGCAATTCCGGCGGAAGCTATGGCGGCAGTGATTCCGGTTACGACAACAATTCCGGTTACGACAGCAATTCCGGTTACGACGGAGGCTCCGGAAGTGACAGCGGTTCCGGATCTGATTCCGGCGGAAGCTATGGTGGCAGTGATTCCGGTTACGGGGACGGAACGACGGAGTAGGAAACGAAGGAAACAAGAAACGAAGTACTAGATTTTCAGAGAGGATAAACATATGCAGAAGATAAAAAAAGTATGGTTATTGGCGGTATCTGTATTTCTGCTTACGATCGGCATGGGAATCGTTTCCTTTGCGGCAAACGGAACACTGCAGTTTTCGGATCCGGAGACGAAGGTCGGAGAAGAAGTAACGGTAAAAATGAAGATCACGGCAGGAGGCGCTGCGATCGGCGACGGATCGGTAACGGTAACCTACGATCCGACTTATCTGGAGTTTAAAAACGGAGAAAATGTAAAGTCCGGCGCAAACGGAACGATCGAACTTTTTGCGGCAGGAACAGGGCAGGAGACAGAACTGGATTATACGATGGTGTTTAAAGCCCTGAAAGAAGGAGATGCCACGCTGCAGGTTTCCCAATATAAAGCCTATCTTTTCAGTGATGAGACTTTGAATCTGACGACAGGCACCTCGGCCATAAAAATCGCAGCGGGGGACGGAAACACGGAAACTCCTGAGACAACGGAGAGTACTGCGAGTTCCGGAGACGGACAGAAAGTTACGGTAAACGGAACAGAATATACGATCAATGAAAATTTTTCGGAAGCAGTGATCCCGTCCGGATTCCAAAAAACAGAAGTGACGATCGAGGGAAGTCCGCGCAAGGCAATGCAGCAGGAAAGTTCCGGCTGGTATCTGTTTTATCTGACGGATGCAGACGGAAATTCGGATTATTTCCTCTACGATGAAAAAAGTGCAGAATTTCTTTATACAGAACTGATCGATATTTCAGATACGACTTTTATCCTGATCAAAGATTATAACGGTTCGGCGAAGCTGCCGACAGCTTATCAAAAAACCACGTCTACGATCAACGGAAAAGAATTTACGGCATGGCAGAATACTTCCGAAGTGGATTATTTTTTGATCTATGCATTGGACAGTGACGGAAACGAAGGGTTCTATCAGTATGATACCACGCAGGGAACTTATCAGAGGTTCACGGTACAGCAGGAGGAAAAGGCAAAAACGGCAACCGGCCTGAAGCAAAAGCTGGAAAGCTTTATCAACAACAATCTGCTGATCATACTGGCGGTGATCGCAGGAATCTTGCTGATCATGTTGATCCTGATCATCGTATTGTCCGTGAAGCTGAGACATCGGAAAGAAGAATTGGAAGATGTTTACGGACCGGAAAAGCCGGCAAAAAAGAATAAAAAGCGCAAAAAAAATAAGTATGACGACGAGTACGATGACTTCTATGATGATGAGTACGGCGATGAAGCATATGCGGATCCGGAGTTTGATGATTACGACGATGCGTATGACGATCCAGAGTATGATGAGGACGGTTACGATGACTCCGATTATGATGATTCCGATTATGACGAGGACGACTACGATGATCCAGAGTATGAGGAAAATGCGTATGATGATTCCGAGTACGACGATGAGTACGATGACTCCGAGTATGATGACGACTATGACGATTCGGACTATGACGAAGAGGATTATGACGATTCCGATTATGACGAAGATGACTATGACGAAGACTATGATCCGGAGTTTGACGATTATGAAGAGGATTACGATGAAGATGAGGAAAGAACCTCTTCATTGGATGATAAGACCCGTTTAATCGATCTTCCGTCCAGAGGTGGGAAAAAGGATGATGATTTCTCTTTGGATTTTATAGACTTAGATGATTGATCAGACCAGAAAAATGTTGTTTGCAAACTATCATGGAGGCGGGGAATGAAAAAAAGAATGAATTTCGGGAAAAAAGTGCTGGCGTGGCTGATGGTACTTTTGATGATGGGGCAGGTACTTCCTGTTTCTGCAGAAGAAAACGGATCTGCAGAACAGACGGCCAATGCACAGGAAGAAACACAGATTGCCGAACAAGATGCCGAACAGGAGCAGCAGGAAGAGCTGAAAGACGAACAAGATGAAGAGCAGAATGTCGAGGCAGAAGAAAATCTGGTTCAGGCTTCTGAAAAGAGCGAAGGACAAGAGCAGGAAGCACAGGCAGTTTATACGCTGCAGTACCAGGCACACTGTCAGAGTGTCGGCTGGCAGGATTGGAGAAACGGCGGTGAACAGGCCGGAACCACCGGAAAAGGAAAGCGTATGGAGGCTTTGGCAATCAAAGTTTCCGAGACAAAGACAGATTCGTCCGATCCGGAAAAACAGCTGACAGAAGAACTGGCAGGGGCCATTGAATACAGAGCACATTGTCAGACTTATGGCTGGCAGGACTGGAAAAAAGACGGTGAGATTGCCGGAACTACCGGAAAAGGAAAGCGGCTGGAAGCGATCCAGATCCGTCTGACCGGGGAGCTGGCAGAAAAATATGATATTTATTACCAGGTACATTGTTCCCGTTTTGGAGATATGGGCTGGGCAAAAAATGGAGAAATTGCCGGAACCACAGGATATGCCAGAGCGATCGAGGCAATCAACATCATTCTGGTGGAAAAGAACAGTGAAAATGCACCGGAACAAACAAAGAGAAGCTACATTTCCCCGACTGCAAAGGGAACTTTGACTTATGAGGCTCATGTACAGACCTACGGATGGATGGATTCCGTGGCTGACGGACAGAGTGCCGGAACCAGCGGATTGGGCAAACGGATGGAAGCGTTCCGTATGTATCTGGAAAATCCGGTGGGAGAAGACGGAACAGAGATCGAAGGATCCATTAAGTACCGTGCACATTCACAGAGCTATGGCTGGCTGCCGTGGCAGGAAGAGGGCGGCATCGCCGGAACGGTCGGAAAAGGCAAACGTCTGGAAGCGCTGGAGATCACACTGGAAGGCGAACTGGCCAATGTTTATGACGTTTATTACCGTGTGCATTCTTCCAAATGGGGCACATTGGGATGGGCGAAAAACGGAGAGACTGCCGGAACCATCGGATTTTATCGTTCTGTTGAATTTGTAGAAGTAAAGCTTGTCAAGAAGAACAGTGGCGAGGCGCCGGAGCAGAATGCAAGAGCCTGCCTGGATAAAGAAGATATCGGTGCTCTGAGCTATTCCGTATATTTGAAAGATATGGGCTGGCAGACAGAAGCCGGAAATACCCAGGTTGCAGGTATCACGGGACAGAGCAAGACCATTGAAGCATTGAAAATGCAGATCGCTACGGGAGAAGCCGGAAACACCGCAGATCTTTTTACCGGCGGGATCAATTACAAAGCCTATATGCAGAGCACCGGCTGGCAGGAACTGGTTTCCGACGGAGAAACTGCAGGATCAGAAGCTTCCGATAAGCGAATGGAAGCAGTACAGCTGACATTGACCGGTGAACTGGCACAGTATTGTGATATTTATTACAGAGCTCACGTACAGGCTTACGGCTGGCTTGGATGGGCAAAGAACGGTCAGACTGCCGGAACCTCTAACTGCGCATACCGGATGGAAGCACTGCAGGTTTATATTGTTCCGAAGTCAGCACCGGCACCGGGAGCAAACAGCAATTATTTTAAAAATACAAAAAAAAGCAGTGTCAAAAAAATCGCAGAATTTTCAACACATTGTACGTCTGCAGATACTTCTTTGTTTAACATGTCAAGAGCGCTGCAGTCCTTTAACGGATTGGTAGTACAGCCGGGTCAGACGATTTCCTTCTTTGGAGTTGCCGGACCTTGCGGAAGAGCACAGGGATATGTGGCAGGCGGAGTGGTAGGTGGTGTCGGATATGGCGGAGGAATCTGCCAGGCATCTACGACATTATACGGTGCTGTACTGCGGGCAGGACTGGCAATTGTGGAGAGAAGAAACCACAGTGTTGCATCCACTTATGTGCCGATCGGACAGGATGCAATGGTCAACTACGGAACCTCTGATTTTAAATTCCGCAACGATTACAATTTCCCGGTAACCTTAAAGACTTGGACATCGGGAAGAGATATTCACGTGGCGATTTACGGACAGGAACCGGGATGGTTTGACAGTGTAAAAATCAATTCCTGGAGAACAGGACCTAAAAGCGCTGCTGCAGAACGGATCTTTTACAAAAACGGAGTAGAAGTAAAAAGGGAACGACTCACAAATTCTTATTACAGATAAGGATTTAGGGTCCTAAGATTAAAGGAGATTATTTATGTGTGGAATTGTAGGATATATCGGAAACCGGCAGGCGGCACCGATTTTGCTGGACGGTTTGGAAAAACTGGAATACAGAGGATATGATTCTTCCGGAATCGCAGTGTATCATGACGGCGAGATCAAGGTGGCGAAAGCAAAAGGACGGCTGAAGGTAGTCAGTGAGATGACACACGGCGGTGAGACGCTCCCGGGAACGCTCGGGATCGGCCATACCCGCTGGGCGACTCACGGAGAGCCTTCGGATGTAAATGCGCATCCGCATATGAATAAAGATGGCTCCATCGCGGTCGTTCATAACGGGATCATTGAAAATTATCAGAAATTAAAGCAGCGGCTGCAAAAAAAGGGCTATGAATTTGTTTCAGATACAGATACAGAAGTGGTTGCACAGATGCTGGATCACTATTACGAAGGAGATCCGCTGAAAGCGATTGTTAAAGTCATGCATCGACTGGAAGGATCTTATGCTCTGGGGATTTTGTTCGCAGACCATCCGGATGAGCTTTATGCGGTGCGGAAAGATTCCCCGTTGATCGTGGGGACCATGGAAAAAGGAAATATCATTGCATCAGATGTACCGGCGGTTTTGAAATATACCCGCAACGTATATTTCATTGAAAATGAAGAGATCGTCCGCATGACAGAGAACACGGTAGAATTCTTTAATGTAGACGAAGAACCGGTGCAAAAAGAAGCCGTGAAAATCGAATGGGATGTCAATGCAGCTGAAAAGGATGGCTATGAGCATTTCATGCTGAAAGAGATGTACGAACAGCCAAAGGCTATTGCCGATACGATCTCGCCCCGGATCAAAAACGGAAAAATAGAGATTGAAGAGCTGGGATTGACTGATGAAGACATTCAGGCTTTTCAAAAGATTTATATTGTGGCCTGCGGTTCCGCTTATCATGTGGGAGTGACTTCTAAATATGTGATCGAGGGAATGGCACGTATCCCGGTAGAAGTAGATATGGCGTCAGAGTTCCGATATCGGGATCCGATCATAGACGAGGGGACTTTGGTGATCGTGATCAGTCAGTCCGGCGAGACGGCAGATTCTTTGGCAGCTCTGCGTCAGGCAAAAGAACAGGGAGCAAAAGTACTTGGCGTAGTCAATGTGGTAGGAAGCTCCATTGCCAGGGAAGCAGACAGTGTCATGTACACCTGGGCAGGTCCGGAGATAGCGGTAGCCACGACAAAGGCTTATTCTTGTCAGCTTGCAGCAATGTATCTGCTGGCCATGCGGTTTGCACAGGCTGTCGGGAAATTGACGGAAGAGGAAAGTGCAGAACTGATTGAAGATCTGAAGAAACTTCCGGACCAAGTAGAGCTGCTGATGAGCCATAAAGAGCGCATACAGAAATTTGCGAACAGATTCGTGGCAGCAAAGGATGTATTCTTTATCGGAAGAGGCATCGATTATGCCATCTCCATGGAAGGTTCTCTGAAATTAAAAGAGATTTCTTATATTCACTCAGAAGCTTATGCAGCAGGGGAATTGAAACACGGAACGATCTCTCTGATCGAAGACGGCACTCTCGTGGTTTCTGTATTGACCCAGGAAGCACTTTATAAAAAGACCATCAGCAATATGGTAGAAGTGAAAACGAGAGGTGCTTTTGTCCTGGCAGTGACTCAGGAAGGCAATGATGAGGTGGAAAAAGCTGCTGATTATGTGATCTACATTCCGAATACGAATAAGTATTTTACGAATTCGCTGGCGATCATCCCGCTTCAGTTGTTCGCTTACTATATTGCAGTAGGGCGCGGATGTGATGTAGATAAACCGAGAAACCTGGCAAAATCCGTTACGGTTGAATAACAAGAGTTAAAGATATGAAAGAACAAAAATTTTGGGAAAAAGTCGTGTGGTTTCAGTTCCTGTTTTCTATCTTTGTGATCTGGTGCCACTCTGAAAATTCTGCAATGTTTCTTGCAAATGGTAATGTGAGCGGTCCGCTTTCGGCGGAAACGGAAGTGGTGCGTTATCTGGGAAGACTGGGAGTTGCAGGATTTTACCTGTGTTCGGGCTATTTGTTTTACCGAAATTTTAAATTAGAGAAGTTACCGGAAAAGTGGAAGAGCAGAGTTTATACTCTGCTGCTTCCATATTTCATATGGAATTTTATTTATTTTATTTTACACTGGGCGGTGCTTCAGGTGCCGGGATTGAGAGGAATGTTTTCCGAGCAGCAGATTACATGGAGTGTACAGACGCTTCTGGATGCACTGCTGCGATACCGTTATAATCCGATTTTCTGGTATCTGCAGTATCTGATCATTTTTGTACTGCTTTGCCCAATTTTGTACGGAATGCTGAAAAATAAATACATCGGACTTGCTTTTTTGGCATTGCTGCTCGTACTGCAGAGCGGAGTAGTCTGTCAGGTCAGCAGTACTTTTTGGAATCCAGTTCTCAATTGGCTGTTTATCTATGGAGCAGGTGCTTATGCAGGGATACATTTGAGAGAACAGATGGAGACAAGAACGTCTTCTTTAAAAGTGGTAGCGATGTCAGGGATGGTAGCGGTAGCTTGTGGGATCGGTTATACTTTGTATGTAAACGTGGTATTTTCACTTTTGTATTTTTTGACAGCTCCTTGTTTTCTGGTTCTTTTGATTCGGAAAATTGAGCTGCCTAAACCGGCTGCCTGGATGCAATATACCTTTTTTGTATATGCCAGTCATCATATTCTGGTGCGGGTGGTGACAAAGCTGGCAGCGAGGCGGTTGCCGGGAAATACGGTGGTGGCATGGATCTTGTTTCTGGCAGCGCCGGTATATGCGTATGCGGCTGCCTGGATCTTTCGGAAGATCTGTTCCGGTAAATTAAAAATCATATGGAAGGTCCTGACAGGAGACAGGGCATAAAAATAAGGCGCGAAAGCGCCTTTTCAAATTTTTTTAAACGTTCAAACACAATTCTGACACAAAAGGTGGTTATGATAGGAGCATACAAAGAAGAGAAAGGAGTAGTTATTATGGATAACCAATATAATTACTATGAGCCGGATCCGTCAGATCCTGTAAATGTTTCAGATTCAGTAAGACCGGACGGCGATGCTCCCAAAAATAAATCAGGAAAACCAAAGAAAAAACTTCCAAAGGCAGTGGCGGTTACAGGCCTGGCAATTCTTTTCGGACTCGTTTCCAGCGTTACATTCCAGGGGGTCAATCTTCTGGGGAAACACTTGACCGGCGGAGAAAGTTCCGGAAGTAAAAGTACGACGATCAGCAATGCGACGCTGACAACATCCAGCGGTGTCGTTACTTCGGATGTTTCTACGATCGTGGACAAAGCAATGCCTTCGGTAGTGTCTATTACCAATATGAGTGTCCAGCAGGTACAAAATTTCTTCGGACAGAGCGGCACACAGGAAGTGGAGAGTACCGGTTCAGGGATCATCGTTTCCCAGAATGATACAGAACTTTTGATCGTGACCAATAACCACGTGGTATCCGGATATGACACATTGACGGTAACCTTTAATGACGGAACGAGTGCAGAAGCAAACATCAAAGGAACAGATGCAGAGCATGACCTGGCAGTAGTGGCTGTTTCGGTGGACTCTTTGAGCCAGGATACATTGGATGCGATTTCGATCGCTACCCTTGGTGATTCTACAAAACTGAAAGTCGGAGAGCCGGCGATCGCAATCGGAAATGCACTTGGATATGGACAGTCTGTTACAACGGGCGTCATCAGTGCGACAGATCGTCAGATCCAGACAGACGGCGGCGTGGAAAGCAGCGTAAAACTGATTCAGACCGATGCGGCGATCAATCCGGGAAACAGCGGCGGAGCCCTGTTGAATGCAAACGGTGAGGTGATCGGTATCAATTCGGCAAAACTGGCGGCAAATGAAGTAGAAGGTATGGGTTATGCGATCCCGATCAGCGATGTCAGTGACATTATTACAGATTTGATGAATCAGGACACAAAGACCAAAGTAGCAGAAGACGAAAGAGGATACCTGGGTATCAAAGGCCTGGATGTAACTTCTGAGACAAACCAACGGTTTGACATGCCGGAAGGGGTTTATGTATCTGAAGCGATCAAAGGTTACGGAGCAGAAGAAGCAGGCATTACCAAAGGAAATGTGATCACTGCGATAAATGGCACTTCCGTCAGCGGTATGTCCGATCTGCAAAAAGAACTGCAATATTATAAAGCAGGCGAAACGATAAAGATAACGGTTCAGGTGCCATCTGAAAAGGGTGAATATCAGGAAAAAACATTAGAAGTGAAGCTGAGTCAGAAACCGGCAGAATAATAAAACGAAATGATCTTTATTTTTGTGCATTCTATCCAATAAATGTGGTTGAATGCACAAAAATTTTGCTGTAAAATATAAATAGCGGTTTTGTATATATGTATAGCATAAAACAGGAGGAAACTATGGGATATTTTACAGGAAAAACAGTTATTATCACGGGAGGCGGAAGAGCAGTCCTCAAAGACGGCAGATGTGGTTCCATCGGATATGGTATTGCAACAGCATATGCGAAAGAGGGCGCGAACCTGACGATCACAGGAAGAAATGAGCAGAAGCTTCTGGATGCAAAAGAAGAGCTGGAACGTCTTTATGGGATCAAAGTATTGCCGGTTCAGGCAGACGTGGCTGCCGGAGCAGACAATGAAGCAGCAGTACAGAACGTAATCGATCAGACGGTAAAAGAATTCGGCGGGATCAATGTCCTGATCAATAACGCACAGGCATCTGCTTCCGGTGTTACATTGGAAGACCATACATTGGAGCAGTTTAATCTGGCAATGTATTCCGGACTTTATGCAGCGTTCTTTTACATGAAAGCTTGTTATCCATATCTGGTAAAGACAAAAGGATCTGTGATCAACTTTGCGTCCGGTGCAGGACTTTTCGGAAATTACGGACAGTGCGCTTACGCAGCAGCAAAAGAAGGTATCCGCGGGCTTACCCGCGTGGCTGCTACTGAGTGGGGAAAAGACGGCGTGAATGTAAACGTTGTATGCCCGCTGGCATGGACAGCACAGCTGGAGAATTTTGAATCCGCATATCCGGATGCGTTTAAGGCAAACGTAAAAATGCCGCCACTGGGTCATTATGGTGATTCCGAGCTGGAGATCGGACGTGTGTGCGTACAGCTGGCTTCTCCTGACTTCAAGTATATGAGCGGTGAGACCATCACATTGGAAGGTGGAATGGGACTTCGTCCGTAAGATATATCGAGTCCTATAACTCCAAAAAGGAGAGCCTCTATAGACTCTCCTTTTTCGTTTCTCTCTTTTATAAATTTTCTGTTGTCTGCCGCTGCATCCTTAACTAGGTTTACTCAGCACTTTCTACTGCAGCTTCTGCAGCTTCTTCGGCCTCATCCTCTGCTGTATCATCAGCAACTGTATTGTGAACCGCCGTAACCATAGCGATCAGCGCGTTCTCATCTGTCTTCAGATGGATCTTTTCGTTCTTGGCAATATCCAGATCACCTACACGCAGTGTATCTCCGATCTTCATGGAGCTTACATCTATTTTAATTTTATCTACCAGGTCAGCCGGAAGTGCTTCATAGGAAATCTCTGTCAGTTCTTCCTGAAGAACACCTTCTGTAATGCCTTCTGTGTTCTGAAGAATGATCTCTGCAACGGAATGTACTTTTTCTGTACTTACCAATGCCTGAAAATCCATTTCTTCTACTTTTGAAGCCAACGGATTATACTGTACTTCTTTGATCAGGACGTCATACTCTTTTCCTTCCACATTCAGCATGATCTGGCTTCCTTTGTTGTCTGTTTTCAACAGACGATCCACGTCACGTGCTGACATTTTCAGAAGGATAGATCCATCTATTTCTCTTCCGAACAGATTACCTGTAATATAACCTTCTCTTCTCAGTTTCTTTGCTTTTACGTCTTTTGTTCTTGTTTCAGCTTTTAAAGTATTCATTTACCTTTTCCTCCAAAATCTGAATTGCTTAGCAACCTTCCACAAAGAGGTTTTGTTAAGTAGTTCATAAAATCTATTTCTTGTTACGGCTATATTATAATACCTGTTTTTCAAAAAGATTAACCAAAATTTAAAATATTTCATTTTATTTTTTTGTGCATTTTACCCGTTTTTTGTTTTGCTGCAACCTGCAGACACAAACTTTCACAGTTTTACAGCTTTGACATATTTTATCAGTACAGACACTCAGAAAGGAGTCTTACCGATCATGCAAACTTATCAGAACCAGTTTCGCGGCGGGAACAGCCGGATGAACGGCTGCAGATGTGCCTCTTCTTCTGAAAACCGACCGCGCTCCGCCGGCCCAAAGCCCTATACGGACACCTGCTCCTGCCAGGATCCTCTCCGTTCTCTGCCCATCGCTATGGCTTATGTTCCATGGCAGACTTGGCGGCAAATATACGAAGCAGAAACCGGTCTCTCAAAAGGTACTGTTTTTGAAGAACTGGATAAACCATTTTATGGA
Organism: uncultured Mediterraneibacter sp.; assembly: GCA_934418295.1. Lineage (GTDB taxonomy): Bacteria > Bacillota > Clostridia > Lachnospirales > Lachnospiraceae > Mediterraneibacter_A. The sequence continues at coordinate 6,815 of CAKRWZ010000007.1, read as the reverse complement.
AAAGGAGGACGCCGGCGATGACAAACAAACCTTGTAAAAAAGAATTGTTAGAGCATATCAATGCCGTCAGTTTTGCCGTAGATGACATCAAACTGTTCCTGGATACCCACCCTGAAAATCAGGAAGCACTTTCCAGTTTTTACAAATACAGCGAGATGCGCAATGCGGCTCTGAAAGAATACGCCTCTTACTATACCCCTCTGACCATCGACACTGCCGTCGATTCCTGCACGGACAGATGGAATTGGATCCACGAGCCATGGCCATGGCAGGAAGGAGGATGCTGATCTATGTGGAATTATGAAAAACGTCTGCAATATCCCGTAAAAATTTCCCAGACCAATCCGCAGTTGGCACAGGTGATCATCAGCCAGTTCGGAGGCCCTGACGGTGAGCTTGGCGCTTCTATGCGCTATCTTTCCCAGCGGTATACGATGCCTTACAAAGAAGTCACAGGTATCCTGACAGATATTGGAACGGAGGAACTGGCCCATCTGGAAATGATCTGCGCCATCGTTTATCAGCTCACAAAGGATCTGACAACGGAAGAGATCAAAGAATCCGGTTTTGACAAATATTATGTGGACCACACTCTGGCTCTGTGGCCGCAGTCTGCCGGAGGGGTTCCTTGGAGCGCCACCACCTTCCAGTCCAAAGGCGATCCGATCACTGATCTGCATGAGAATATGGCAGCAGAGCAGAAAGCCCGCACTACCTACGACAATATCCTCCGTCTGATCAAAGAGGAAGAGGTCCGCGGTCCTATCCGCTTTTTGCGGGAACGAGAGATCGTTCATTATCAGCGTTTCGGTGAAAGTCTGCGGATCATACAGGATCATCTGGACGACAAGAACTTTTATGCTTTTAATCCGGAATTCGACTCTTCCGGTTCCTGTTCCTGCAAATAACCTGCAAAAATATACAAATCGCCAGAAGTGCCGAAAGGCACGCTCTGGCGATTGCAATTTAAATTGTTTTTTAGAAACACATAAACTATCAGAATTATATTAGAAAAATAAATAGCCGAAACGTCCATTTTTTAAGGATTTTTCGGCATTTCGCACTTTTTATAAAACTCGGGGTAACAGGATTCGAACCTGCGACCTCACGGCCCCCAGCCGTGCGCTCTAGCCAAGCTGAGCCATACCCCGTTTTTATTTATTATAATAAAACAGGAGATAAAAGTAAAGGGGAAAAACCGGTTGTTTTTATCTTAAAATATGAGTATAATAAGCTATTATGGAAATGGAGTGTCCTTATGTAAAAGACAGGAATTTATATAAGGAAAAGAAGCAGGAAGCAGCAGAAGAGGAGAATATATATGTGCGGATTTGTGGGATTTATTGGTCAGGTCGAAGACCGGGAGCAGGTTCTGGAGCGCATGATGGATACGATCGTACATCGCGGGCCGGACAGTTCCGGTAAATATGTGGACGAAGACGCTGCTCTTGGATTTCGGCGGCTCAGTATCATTGATCTTTCGGAGGTGGGAGATCAGCCGCTTTATAATGAAGACAGAACGTTGGTTTTGACGTTTAACGGAGAGATTTATAATTATCAGCAGCTGCGGGAGCAGCTGTTGGAAGCGGGGCATGTGTTTACTTCCAATACAGATTCGGAAACGCTGCTTCACGGATATGAGGAGTGGGGCGAGCAGCTGGTGGACCGGCTTCGCGGTATGTATGCGTTTGTGATCTGGGACACCAAAAAGAAAAAGATGTTCGGTGCAAGGGATATTTTTGGAATCAAACCTTTGTATTATGCACAGATGAACAATACATTCCTTTATGGGTCAGAGATCAAGGCATTTATGGAGCATCCCAAGTACGACAAAGTATTCAATGAAGCTGCATTGGGAAATTACCTGTCTTTTCAGTTTGTGCCGACGGACGAGACTTTTTTCAAAGGAGTTTTTTGTCTGCCGCCGGGATATTATTTTACTTATGAAAACGGAAAGATGGAAAAAACTCGTTATTTTGAGCCGAAATTTACGGGAGACACCGAAAAAAGCTTTGAGGAAATCGTAGACGATGTGGAAGCGACGATAAAAGAATCAGTTGCCATGCATAAGATCAGCGATGTGGAAGTGGCGTCCTACCTTTCCAGCGGCGTGGATTCCAGTTACCTTACTTATCTGGGGCAGGTGGACCGGACCTTTACCGTCGGTTTTGACGAGGGAAAATACAGTGAGATCCAAGATGCAAAGGAATTTGCAAAAAGTATCCACATGCAGAACGATGCCAGGGTGATCAAGCCAGAGGAGTATTGGGATCGATTGTCGGATATCCAGTATTACATGGACGAACCGGTGGCAGACCCGGCGGCCATCGCATTGTTCTTTTTGAGCGAAGAAGCTTCCAAAAAAGTAAAAGTCGTTCTTTCGGGGGAAGGATCGGATGAGTTGTTCGGCGGGTACAATATCTATTGTGAGCCTTTGGAGCATACCGGGTTCAACAAGATCCCGATGCCGATCCGCCGGGCATTGGGCTGGCTGGCGGAGAGATGTCTTCCAAGGAGCGTAAAAGGGCGCGGTTTTCTGATGCGTCACGGAAAGACTTTGGAGGAGCGTTATTTTGCAAATGCAACCAATATCTTTACGGAGCGGGAGGCGAACAAGCTTCTGAAAAAAGGATGCAAGCCCGGGATCCAAAAGGTAACGGCTCCGCTGTATGCGCGGGTAAAGGACAAAGATCCGGTGACGAAGATGCAGTATGTGGACATGCATCTCTGGCTGGTTCACGACATCCTGATGAAGGGCGACAAGATGGGAATGGCCAATTCTTTAGAGGTACGGGTTCCGTTTTTGGATAAAAAAGTACTGGAATTGGCAGAGACGCTGCCGCTTTCTTATAAGGTGCAGGCGCCGAAAACAAAGGTAGCTCTGAGGGGGGCTGCCGAAAAGGTGATCCGAAGCAAAACGGCAGAAAAGAAAAAACTGGGATTTCCGATCCCGATCCGTGTATGGCTGAAAGAAGATCGTTATTACGATCGGGTGAAAGAAATGTTTCAGTCGGAGGCGGCCGGGCAGTTTTTCCACACAGAAAAGCTTTTGAAAATGCTGCAGGATCACAAAGAGGGGAAAAATACGAACGAAAAAACGGACAACAGCAGAAAGATCTGGACGGTTTACATTTTCCTGCTGTGGTACGATCGCTTTTTTGGACATGGGAAACCGGTACATCCGGAATATAAGGGGAGATAATGCATGAAAAGCAGAGTGACACAACCGGTCCGGCAGCGCAGGCGCCGGCCGACGGGTGAGACAGGATGGTCTGACGTCAGACGAAAGAAGAGCGGGGCAGCATATTTCGATTACAATCTTTTGATCGTAGTGATTTTTTTGGTCTGCTTTGGATTGGTCATGCTTTATAGCAGCAGTTCATACAGTGCACAGATCAAATTCGGAGACGATATGTATTACCTGAAGCGTCAGGCGTTGGTTACGGTGGGAAGCTTTTTCGCCATGTATGTTGTGTCAAGGATCAATTATCATATCTATGCAAAATGGGCGTGGCCCGTTTATTGGATCGCCATGTTTTTGATGGCGCTGGTACGGTTTTCGCCTTTGGGCGTGGAAAGTTATGGTTCCAGGCGTTGGCTTCAGATGCCGTTCAACATGACGCTGCAGCCTTCTGAGATTATGAAGATCGCGATCATTTTGTTGATCCCGTATCTCTTGTGCGAGATGGGAAAGCAGGCTTACAGCCTGAAAGGGATTGCAAAAGTTGCTGTTTGGGGCATTTTTGCTTTTGTGGGAGTCTATTATTTTACGGATAATCTGAGCACGGCGCTGATTGTACTTTTGATCACCTGCATCATGATTTTTGTGGTACATCCCAAAACAGCTCCTTTTCTTGTATTGGGCGGTGGCGGGATCGCGGCATTGATGATCATTCTTCAGATCATGGCAGCCAATGTACAGAACACCACCAATTTCCGCCTCAGGAGAATTTTGGCATGGCTGAAACCGGATCAATATGCGACAGAAGAAAGCCATCAGGTCACACAGGCACTGTATGCCATCGGTTCCGGAGGGTTTTTCGGAAAAGGGCTGGGAAACAGCAGCCAGAAAATGATCATACCGGAGGCACAAAATGATATGATCCTTTCTGTTATCTGTGAAGAACTGGGCGTGTTTGGGGTGATCGTGGTGCTGCTCCTTTTTGGCTTTTTGTTGTACCGTCTGGTATTTATCGCAAGAAATGCGCCGGATATATACGGTTCTCTGATCGCCACAGGCATTTTTGCACATATTGCGCTCCAGGTGATCTTAAATATAGGCGTCGTGACCCGGATCCTTCCGACAACCGGAATCACCTTGCCTTTTATCAGCTACGGAGGAACTTCTATCCTCTTTTTAATGGCGGAAATGGGGATTGCGTTGGGAATTTCGACGAAAATAAAAATAAATGATGAATAAACCTGGAAAGTACTTTCTTTCTTCCTGAAAATGTGTTATTTTGTTTGATGTAGTATTTAAAACTACATCAAAAAGAAAGAAAAGACATATTGCGTTGTGCCTGCATATAAGTGTTGACATGAGCAGATGTTACAAGATATACGGCGGGAGGAAAAGAAATGGATTATAAAGTGCTTGTGGACAGTTGTGGGGAGCTGACGGATGAAATGAAATCCGGCGGAAAGTTTGAAACAGTTTCTTTGCAGCTGCAGGTGGGAGATCAGATCATCACAGACGATGAGACTTTTGATCAGAAAGCATTTCTGGAGGCGGTGGCGTCAAGCCCGGAATGTCCCAGATCATCGTGTCCGTCGCCGCAGGCTTATATGGAAAAATATCATTGTGATGAGGAAAGAATTTATGTGGTAACGCTTTCCGCAGAGTTGAGCGGCTCTTACAACAGTGCGATTTTGGGAAAAAATCTGTACGAAGAAGAGTATGGAAAGAAACAAATCTATGTATTCAATTCCCGCTCGGCTTCCGTGGGAGAAACGTTGATAGCCCTGAAGATCCAGGAATGTGAAGAGGCAGGAATGACCTTTGAACAGGTGATCGATAAGGTAGAGGATTACATTTCCGGACAAAACACGTATTTCGTGCTGGAAAGTCTGGATTTTCTTCGGAAAAACGGCCGGTTGACCGGATTGAAGGCAGTGGTTGCCACAGCTTTGAATATCAAGCCGATCATGGGTTCCCTGCCGGAGGGAACTATCCATCAGCTGGGACAGGCCAGAGGAATGAAAAAAGCGTTAGTGAAAATGACGGAGCAGATCAAAGAAGATGCCAGACGTCCGGAGAAAAAGCAGATCGCCATTTCCCATTGTAATTGTCCGGAGAGAGCAGAGGCTGTCCGGAAGATGCTTTTGGAAAAACTGAATGTAAAGAGCAGTATTGTACTGAATACCAGAGGGGTCAGTTCTTTGTATGCGGGAGACGGCGGAATTATCGTTGTTCTTTAGGGGAAAATATGATAAAATATCGGCAGGATGAAACCGATATTTTATTTTTTAAAGGAGTTACCTGTTATGAGTCAGAAAAAAGTAGACTATTATAAAGAGCAGAAAGCAAATCGTAAACAGATCGTGAAAAAAAGAAAAAGAGTAAAAATTTTCCGGGAGACTCTTTTGGTACTGGTGCTCGTGGGTCTGGTGGGATGGATCGGCTATTCTGCTTACAGCAGCTATGAAGCTTCTCAGCCGAGAGAAATGGCAGAGGTGGATTACGAGTCGGTTAGTTCTTACTTGAATGAACTGTAGGAAAGAAGCGGCGGAAAGTGTTTCTTTGCACGGTTCCTATGAGTTCCCTTTACGTATCTTCCGGATACATCCTCCGGAGGGGAAGCGGGAAGATGCAGAAGGGTGGAATTGGTACGAGGAACTGCGTTTCTATTATGTGGAGACGGGTTATATACAGTTTCTGCTCCGCGAAAAAAAGTATGTGCTGGGAGCAGGGAGCGGTATTTTTGTAAATCAGGGCTGTATGCACAAGATCCTGTCCTGGAAAAAGAATGGAGAAAGCGCCTGTTTATGTATGGATGTCCATCCACGGCTGCTGGGATCCTTTGAAGGAAGTGTCTTGGAAAAAAACTATGTGGCTCCTTTTTTGAAAGGGTTTCAAGTGACCAATGTTCCGCTGCACAGTTCGATCGAGTGGCAGAAGCGTTTACTGGAGGAATTGCCGAGACTGGAAAAGCTCTGCGAGGAAAAAGCTTTTGGCTATGAGGCGGAAGCTTTTTTTATCACCGGGAAAATGTGGATGGAGCTTTTGAAAAACCGATTGTTTGGTTATGATGAATCGGCGGAACTTCCAGAAAATGCAGTGGTAAATGATATCATCGTATTTTTAAACCGGCATTATGCAGAAAGGATAACCCTGGAAATGATCGCCAGGGAAGTGGGGGTTAACAAGAGTGAATGCTGCCGTCTTTTTAAAGAAGTAACGCAGGACACGATTTTTTCGTATCTTACGCTGTACCGTTTGAGTTGTGCGTCGAAGCTTTTGATCCAGAGCGAGAGTTCTATCACAGAGATTGCTTTCAGTACAGGGTTTAACAACACCAGTTATTTCGGGAATCTGTTTCGTCAGAGATTTGGTGTGACGCCGGGACAGTACCGGAGTCAGCACAGAAAATAAAACAGAAATCGTAAAGAAGAAAAAAGGAGCGCTGCTCCACAAATGAAATGCATTTGTGGAGCAGCGCTCTTTTGTATCGCCCTTTGTATAGTGATCAGTCGAAAAGATTCAGATCCAATCCGAACAATTCGGCGACAATGGCGATGTTTCCTTCATAGGTTTTCATCATATCGTCGATGTTTACACGCTCTTGTGGCTGATGAGCCCATTTCTCGTCAGCTCC
>CAKRWZ010000006.1 GCA_934418295.1 uncultured Mediterraneibacter sp. | reverse complement strand
AGCCGATGTGGCTCAATTGGCAGAGCAGCTGATTTGTAATCAGCAGGTTATCGGTTCGAGTCCGATCATCGGCTTTTCTCTTTGGAGAAATAATTTAATATCGCGGGGTGGAGCAGTCTGGTAGCTCGTCGGGCTCATAACCCGAAGGTCGTTGGTTCAAATCCTTCCCCCGCAATTTGCACATATGCTGTGCATTGAATGCCCAGATAGCTCAGTTGGTAGAGCAGAGGACTGAAAATCCTCGTGTCACTGGTTCGATTCCGGTTCTGGGCATTTTCATTGTGAAAATGAATATGGGCGTGTAGCTCAGGTGGTAGAGCACTTGACTTTTAATCAAGTTGTCCGGGGTTCGAATCCCCGCACGCTCAGGATGAAATGCGGAAACTCAGATAAAAATGAGTTTTCGCTTTTTTATTGCCAAAATATGGGTTAAAATGTAGTTGATAAGATATTTATGCAGTTAAGATATCTCTTAAAATATTTTGAGTGATAATATGTCGGGATGAAAGGGAGGAGCCTTTATGGAACAGAAAGAGATAAAAGCATTGATCCGGGAACAGCAGAAATTTTTTGCGACGGGCATGACTTTGGATGTATCATACAGGATTTGGGCGTTGCAGCGGATGAGGGCATATATTTTAAAGCATGAAAAAGAAATACATGCAGTGCTGCGTAAAGATTTAGGAAAAAGTGCGTATGAAAGTTATATGTGCGAAACAGGAATGGTGCTGAGTGAGATCACTTATATACTGAGGCATGTGAGAAAGTTTGCAGGGGAACGGCGGGTGCATACGCCTTTGGCACAATTTCATGCGAGAAGTTATCAAAAACCTTCCCCGTATGGCGTAGTGCTGATCATGAGTCCCTGGAACTATCCTTTTATGTTGACACTGGAGCCGTTGATCGATGCCCTTGCAGCAGGAAATACGGCGATTTTAAAGCCGAGTGCATATTCGCCGCATACAAGTGCGCTGATCAGACAAATGATGGCAGAGTGTTTCGAGGAAAAGTATGTGGCGGTTGTAACGGGCGGACGCGCTGAAAATGCGGCTCTTTTAGAGGAAAAATTTGATTATATCTTTTTTACGGGAAGCCGGCAGGTGGGGCAGGAAGTCATGCGGCGTGCTTCTGTTCATCTGACGCCGGTCACACTGGAACTGGGTGGAAAAAGTCCCTGTATTGTGGATAGAACTGCAGATATCAAGCTGGCAGCAAAAAGGATCGTTTTCGGTAAGTTTTTAAATTGCGGGCAGACCTGTGTGGCACCGGATTATATTTATTGTGACCGGATCGTGAAAAATAAACTGCTGAAAGAAATAAAAAAGCAGATTCAAAAACAGTATGGCAAGCATCCTTTAGAAAACAGATGTTATGGTAAGATTGTAAACGAGAAGCATTTCGATCGGAATCTGGGGCTGATCGATAAGGAAAAAGTGGTTTTCGGGGGAGCATTTGACCGTGAAACACTGCGGATAGAGCCTACGGTTATGGATCATGTCAATTTTGCAGATGCAGTGATGCAGGAGGAGATCTTTGGGCCGATCTTACCGATGCTGGTCTATGACACGATAGACGAGGCAATTGGGAATATCCGCGCTATGGCACATCCTTTGGCTTTGTATATTTTTACGGGAAATAAGTATCTGGCGAAAAAAGTGATCGCAAAATGCGGATTTGGGGGAGGATGCGTGAATGATACGCTGATCCATCTGGCAACCAGCCATCTGCCCTTTGGCGGCTTTGGAGAAAGCGGTATGGGAAGCTATCACGGAAAAGCCGGATTTGATACGTTTACACATTATAAAAGCGTTGTAGATAAAAAGACTTGGATCGATCTGCCGATGCGTTATCAACCTTATAAAAAGAGATATCAGAAATTGCTCCGTTTCTTTCTGAAATAAAACAAAACTGGCCTGCTTTGTTTTTTTAAAATTGGACCTTTATATCATACCATTGATGGTGTAAAGTGAGTGCAGCTAAAAAGTAAGTCAGTTGAAAGGAAAGAGGGGTCTCTTATGAATTCTAATTTGAAAAAAATTGTAATAACAGCACTTTTTGCAGCACTTGCATGCGTTGCTACGATGTCTGTCCGCATCCCTACACCGGGAACGAACGGATATATTCATCCGGGTGATGCGATCGTTATTTTGTCAGGCGTTATTCTCGGGCCGGTCTATGGATTGGTAGCAGGTGGTATCGGATCCGCGATGGCAGACCTGTTGGGCGGATATTTTGTATATGTTCCGATCACATTTGCAATCAAAGGACTGATTGCAGTGATCGCAGGACTTATTTATAAAAAGCTGGGAAAAAGTTCCAAATCTCGTTATGCAGCGGTTGTATTGGGAGGTATTACGGACATTGTGCTGGTGGCAGGCGGATATTTTGTATGTGAATATTTCTTGTACGGAGCTTCTGCAGCGGCAAGCATCCCGGCGAATATCATACAGGGAGTCGGCGGTTTGATCATTGCAGTTGTCTTGTATCCGGTTTTGATGGCAGTTCCGGATGTAAAGAAACTGGCTTTTGAAGCGCCTCAGAAAAATGCGTAAAAAATAAAAGAATATAAGAGTATAAGAGATACCCGTGAGTCTGTTGAAAGGATAGACATACGGGTATTTTTTGTTATGGCGATGAGGAAAATGCAGCATACTTGCATGGCAGCATTTGTCGATTGCTGATCAGCGAATAAAGGAAATCTAAGCAATCTTTTGTATGATAAGGGTATCCATATAAAAGGGAATGTGCTATGATAAAAATACTGGAAAAAAGCAGAACGCTTTTAAAGGACAGAAAAGTAAGGCAGAGGATTTGAATGATTATGGAACAAGTGCAAGAGCATATAAATAAAGCGATAAATGAATTTGGGAAAGAGGGAGCTTCTGCTATGCCTGAATTCGTGGGAACGACGGTGCTGGACACCATCGGACTGGTGATCCCGGGCGTGGATGAGAGTTTGAGACAGATGATGAAAATTGATCCCAAGTGGAGAAGCGTCGGTGTGATCAGTTCCCGCACCGGAGCGGCCGGACAGATCACGGCGGTGGACGATGCCGTGAAGGAAACGAGTACAGAAGTGCTTTCGATTATGCTTCCCAGGGACACCAAGGGCTGGGGAGGTCACGGAAACTACATCGTCATCGGCGGTGAAACAGTGGCAGATGCCAGACGGGCTGTGGAGATCGCACTTCGGCTTACAAAGAGAAACTCCGGAGAGCTTTATGTCAGTGATGCGGGACATTTGGAGCTGGCGTTTTCTGCCAGTGCCGATCAGGCGCTTGGAATGGCTTTTGGGATCCCGAGGGGGCAGGCGTTTGGTTTTGTCTGCGGTTCTCCGGCATCCATCGGGCTGGTAATGGCGGATCTGGCGGTAAAATCGGCAGAGGTAAAGATCGCAAGATATATGACCGCAGAAGAGGGAACCAGCCATACCAATGAAGTGATCGTAGCACTTACCGGAGAAACCAGTGCGGTAAAGACGGCGGTGCTTACGGCAAGAGAGGCAGGTATGAAGCTGCTGGGATCAATGGAAGGCGATATACGCTGTCTGGGAGTTCCGTATATTCAGGAATAAATTATATTTAATAAAAAGTTGAGTTATAGAGTTATAGGACAAAATTGATATGTTAAAAAGGGGGGGGTGCCTGGAAGCGTCCCCCTTTTGTTGTCAAGCATACGACAAAAAGGTCCAGTGGACATTTTTTAGTTGCAATGCATCCGGAGGAAGCTGCCAGGGGCAGGTTCTGTAGGTGATGGTATTTTAGTATGCTGCTTTATTTTTTCGTTCTTTCATAACCAGGTGAAAGAATTCACCCCGGCTTTTCACATTCGTTTTTTTATAAATATTAGAGATGTGTTTTTTTAAGGTACTGGTACTGATAAACAGTTTTTCGGAAATGGATTCATTGGTTTCTCCGTTTATCAGATAGGAAACAATCTGTGATTCCTGGTCAGAAAGATTGTATCGTTCTGTAAAAACCAAAAGAAAAGAATCACGCTTTTTTTCAGAATACTCTTGCTGATAAATGTCTTTGTAAAGACGAAGTGCAAGGTGTTTTTTTAAAGCATCCAGAACAAAAATATCCCGATCGGAAAAATCTGTTTTGTTGGAGGGGCGGTAAAGAGATACCACGTCGACAAATTTATTGTTGTATGCAAGTGAGAGAATCGCACCGTAATGGATGTTAAGCGGACGATAGGCTCTTATATAGTACATATGGGAACTGCGAAGCTCCTCGGATAGCAGATCGGATTCTCGAAAGGCTTTGTTTTGGCCGGAGAGAAAAATCCATCTTTTCGGGTCAATCTGTCCGAGATCATCCAGATAAGAGTTGATGATTTCGTAATCGCCGCCGATCACAATGGGAGAACACATATATTTTTCGGGATCTGCCAGATAAAAAGTGATCATGTCGTAAGGAATCAAAAGCTTTAAAAATTCCATAAAGGCATAACGCATTTCATCCAGATCAGAAATACTGTTGATTTTAAAAACCCGGATTTTCAGGCAACAGTAGAGCCGAGATATTTTGAGGAGACTTCTTGGACCGGGATGACAAAGAAAGTAAAGAAATGGCATCCTGCCTGGAGAATCGGCAGCGAAAATGTATATGCACAGAAAACGTTCAAAGCATTGGAAAAAATTGGCTTAAAAGTAGAGGTTGATTACAGCAAACCCGGCAATGACGGAAGTATGACTTGCGGACTTCACGGAATTCCGACGATTATGTATTGTCCGGCAGACGGAGATTTTTGCCACCAAGAGAAAGAATCTGTCAGTGTAAAAGAAATCGAAGACGCATTGGATGCTTATATTTCCATTCTTACAGAAATTTACGGGATTGATTTAAAAGAATTTGATGAATAAAAAGAAAATAGAATTGCAAATTGTATAGTGGATTTTGCCAGCAGTGATGTGAAAAACAAAACACAAAGAAACAAGCCTTCGGATGCGTTCGGCCTTTGGACCGATGCACATTCGGAGGCTTTTTGCTGCCAAGCATGCGATAAAACCCGGCAATCGTTGTAGAAAGAGGAAATGTAGTTTATAATAATGCCAGGAGAAATAAAGGAGGGCAAAGAGACGATGAAAAAGAAACTTTATATCGGAAGCAACTTAAAAATGTATAAGACAGTTTCGGAAACTGTACATTATCTTCAAAGACTGGAGGAAAATACAAAAGAGATCGACAAGGATCAGGTCCAGCTATTTATTTTGCCTTCTTATACGTCTCTGGCGGCGGCAGCAGAGGCGGTGGATACAGAGCGGATCCGGATCGGGGCGCAGAACATGTCCTGGGCGGATGAAGGGCAGTTTACAGGGGAGATCTCTCCGGTAATGCTGGAAGAAACCGGTGCGGATCTGGTGATGATCGGGCATTCGGAAAGACGCCATGTATTCGGAGAAACGGACCGGGAGGAAAACCAGAAGGTCAAAGCGGCACTTTCCCACGGCATCACACCTCTTTTGTGTATCGGCGAGACGGCAGAACAAAAGGAAGACGGGATCAGCGAAGAAATCTTGCGGATTCAGATCAAAAGAGGTCTGCGCGGCGTTTCCGAGGAACAGCTGGGAAATGTGTGGGTGGCCTATGAGCCGGTCTGGTCTATCGGAGTGGGCGGAACGCCTGCCACAGCAGATTACGCAGAAAAAATGCACAAAGCGATCAAGGAGGTGCTGGGAGAGCTGTACCAAGAAGCGGCAGGACAGATCCCGGTATTGTACGGAGGAAGCGTAAATGCGGAGAATGCAAAAGAGTTGATCGTACAGGAATCCATAGACGGTTTGTTTGTGGGCAGAGCGGCATGGGATGCAGATCGGTTCCGGATCCTGATCCAAAACGCTCTGGAAGCTGACAAAAAGAAAATGGAAATGGAAAAGAAAGAGGTAGAGGAGCGGTAAAATGAAGCGGAGGATTTTAGCAGGGTTTTTGACTGCGTGTCTGCTTTTTACACAGTCATTTACGGCAACCGTTCGGGCAGAGGAAGAACAGGAGCAGCCGGATCCGGTGGAGGCGGAAAAGGCGGCCAGTCTGGCGGTCCCGCCGGAAACAAACTCAGTGGAAGGGTGGCCCCAGGGACCGGGCGTTTATGCAGATTCGGCCATCGTGATGGATATTGACAGTAAGGCGATCCTTTATGGAAAGCGGATCGATGTGCAGCATTACCCGGCCAGTATTACCAAGATCCTGACCACTCTGATTGCGCTGGAAAATGCAGAGCTGACAGATGAGGTTTCTTTTTCCCAGGCCAGTGTAGATTTTTTGGAGTATGGGGATGCACATATCGGAATGCATCCGGGCGAGGTGATCTCTCTGCAGGATGCGCTGTATGCGGTACTCCTGGCTTCAGCAAATGAAGTTTCCTATGCAGTGGCGGAAAGCGTGGGAAACCGACTGGGCGGCGGATACGATGCATTTATCCAAAAGATGAATGAGCGTTCTGCAGAATTAGGGTGTAAAAATTCCCACTGGACCAATGCCAATGGGCTGCATGATGAGCAGCATTACACCACTGCCTATGATATGGCGCTGATCGGAGCAGCTGTATATCCAAAGGAGGCATTCCGGACGATCACACAGACGCTGCAATATACGATCCCGCCGACAAACCTGATAGAGGAATCCAGAACTTTCCAGCAGAATCACAAAATGTTGTATGAGCAAAATCAATATTATTACCCATATTGTACCGGAGGGAAAACCGGGTTTACGGATCAGGCCAGGACGACACTGGTGACCTTTGCAGAAAAGGATGGGATGCGTCTGGTCTGTGTGAATCTGCGCTCCTTTGGCGGCGTGGCTTACACAGATACGACAGCTATGTTTGATTATGCATTTTCCGGGTTCAGGCATGTTTCCATGAAAGACTATCTGAAAGAGGATCAGGTGGAAAAGTGTCTGACAGAGGAGCCGGTCCTGACGCTTCCAAAGGGTGCAGATCCGAAAGACTTGCAGATAGAATATCAGCTGGCGGAAGGCGGGAAAAAACGGCAGGCGGTTCTGACCTATACGTATCATGGGCAAACGGCAGGAACGGCGGATGTCATTTTAAAACCGTCTTATTATAAGGAAGTAAAAAAAATATCTGACCCGACCGTGGTGAAGGTGAAAGAGAAAGCAGAAAAGACAGAAAGTATAAATATGCAGAAAATTATTCTGATTATACTGGGCGTGTTATCGGTATCCATTCTTGTCGTCACCTTGGTCTTACGGGAAAAGAGAAAACGGATACGGAGCAGACGCAGAAAGTTGAGGGGCGAGAAAAGAAAGTCGAAGGACGAGAAAAGAAGTGTTTGAATCAGCAGGAAGCATATGTTATAATAATGCTTATTTATGCAACAAGGAATGTTATACAAAAGGAGAGAGAAAATATGGTACATGATGGGATTATCTTTGCCACGATCTGTGTTTATATGTTGGGCATGATCGGAATTGGGTTTATGGTATCCGGAAAGAACAAGACATCCAGTGATTTTTATTTGGGGGGACGAAAGCTGGGACCGTTAGTGACGGCAATGAGCGCCGAGGCTTCCGATATGAGCGGATGGCTGTTGATGGGATTGCCGGCAGTAGCGATGATGGGCGGACTTCCGGAGGCTGTATGGACGGCAACGGGTCTGGCGATCGGGACTTATTTAAACTGGTTGTTTGTGGCAAAGCGACTGCGGATTTATTCTCATAAAATTGACGCATTTACGATACCGGACTTTTTTGCAAAGCGTTTTGGTGATAAGGCACATATCCTGACGCTGATCGCGGCGGTTATGATCGTAATCTTTTTCATTCCGTACACAGCGTCCGGTTTTGCAGCCTGCGGAAAACTTTTTTCCTCTCTTTTTAATATGGATTATATGACAGCAATGCTGATCAGTGCGGCTGTCATCATCGTGTATTGTACACTGGGAGGATTTTTGGCAGCGTCTACGACAGACTTTATCCAGAGTATCATTATGACTATCGCGTTGTTTGTAGTAGTTGGTTTTGGTGAGGGTGTTGTACATGGCTTCCCGCAGGTATTTGAAAACGTAAAGAATATGGATGGCTATCTGAATCTGTTCAAAGGATTTGATGTGGTGACACAGACGACTACTTCCTATGGAGCGTTGGCAGTATTTTCTACTTTGGCCTGGGGGCTGGGATATTTCGGAATGCCCCACATTCTGCTCCGGTTTATGGCGATCGAGGATGAAAAGAAATTGAAAACATCCCGCCGGGTGGCAAGTATCTGGGTAGTGATCTCCATGGCAGTTGCGATTTTGATCGGTGTGATCGGATTTTCTCTGATGAAAAACGGAGTACTTCCTACTTACGAAAGTGCATCTGCAGGAGAAACCATCATTGTTGATATTGCAAAAGTAATCAGTACTTACGGATGGATCCCGGCTGTGACCGGAGGTATCATCCTGGCAGGAATCCTGGCATCTACGATGTCTACGGCAGATTCCCAGCTGTTGGCGGCAGCTTCCAGTATTTCTCAGAATCTGGTACAGGAAGTTTTCAAAGTAAAACTTTCTCAGAAGGCATCCATGTGGCTGGCAAGACTTTCCGTCGTTGCAATCTCTATCGTTGCGATCTTCCTTGCAAGAGACCCCAACAGCTCCGTATTCCGGATCGTATCCTTTGCATGGGCAGGATTCGGCGCCGTATTCGGACCGGTAGTCCTGTGTGCGTTGTTCTGGAAAAGAGCAAACAGAAACGGTGCGATTGCAGGAATGCTTACGGGCGGGGTGATGGTGTTCTTCTGGAAATTTGTGATCCGTACCAGCTTTGCAGGAACGGTGCTGGATATTTATGAATTACTTCCGGCGTTTCTTCTGGCGCTGGCAGCGATCATCATCGTCAGTCTGGCAACAAAGGCTCCGGAGAAGGAAATCGTGGATGTTTTTGAAGAAGTAGAAAAAATGTAACGGAATATATGATCTTTTTTAAGATGCAATCCGGCGAAAGCCGTGAAAAGTTGACGGAAACCCTTGACTATTCAAGGGTTTCTTTCTATAATGAACTCGTATTTGAGCATAAGAACAGGCTGTGATGAAGACAGTAGAATTTATCTGAAAGGAACAGCGAGCCGGTGGAGGTGTGAGACCGGTGCGAGTAAGATTTTTTTGAAGATCACTTCTGAGCTGCGGATTCTGAAATTTGAGTAAGAGCCGCCGGTTTTCCGCCGTTATCGGAACGCATATCAGAGACGTAGATCTTGACGTATGTTGTAAGAGGTGGTAGCGATCGCGTTCGGCTTTCGTCCTGTTGCAGGGCGGAAGCCTTTTTGTATGGCGACGAGTCAAAGTCCGAACTCCCAAATGTGTTTGAGATCTTGACGACCGCCGACAATCCCGGAATGTGCAGGCGGCACTTCCGGCGATTGTATGGCGACGACAGAAACAGCCAAAATAAAGAAAGGATGGAAGGATATGTACAAAAAAGTGCCTACAGACTTGAGGTTTGTAGATCGTGAAAAAGAAGTGGAAAAATTCTGGGAAGACAATCAGATTTTCCAGAAGAGCATGAAAGAAAGAGAGGGCTGTCCGGAATATATTTTCTATGACGGACCTCCGACAGCCAACGGAAAGCCGCATATCGGTCATGTGCTGACGCGTGTCATCAAAGATATGATCCCGCGTTTCCGCACCATGAAAGGCTATATGGTCCCGCGTAAAGCAGGCTGGGATACTCATGGTCTTCCGGTAGAGCTGGAAGTAGAAAAGAGTCTGGGGCTGGACGGAAAAGAGCAGATCGAGGAGTATGGTCTGGAGCCGTTTATCAATAAATGTAAAGAAAGTGTCTGGAAATACAAAGGAATGTGGGAGGATTTCTCCAACACAGTCGGCTTCTGGGCAGATATGGACAATCCTTATGTTACGTACCACAACAGCTTTATCGAGTCTGAATGGTGGGCGCTGAAGCAGATCTGGGAAAAAGGGCTGCTGTATAAGGGATTTAAGATCGTACCTTATTGCCCGCGCTGCGGCACGCCGCTTTCTGCACAGGAGGTTGCCCAGGGCTATAAGGATGTAAAAGAGCGTTCCGCTATCGTGCGTTTTAAGGTAAAGGACGAGGACGCGTATATTCTCGCATGGACCACGACACCTTGGACTTTGCCGTCCAACCTGGCGCTGTGTATGAATCCGGACGAGTCCTATGTCAAGGTAAAATGTGTGGACGGGTACACCTATTATATGGCAGAGGCGCTGCTGGATAAGGTGTTGGGTCCTCTGGCAGAAGAAGGAAAACCGGCTTATGAAGTACTGGAGACTTACACCGGAAAAGATTTGGAATATAAAGAATATGAGCCATTGTATCAGTGTGCGGCAGACGCAGCAGAAAAGCAGCACAAAAAAGCCTTTTATGTGGTCTGCGATACCTATGTAACACTGACAGACGGTACCGGAGTCGTCCATATTGCACCGGCCTTTGGTGAAGACGATGCCAGAGTCGGACGGGATTATGATCTGCCGTTTGTACAGCTGGTAGACGAGAGAGGAAATATGGATGCGACGACGCCGTTCGCCGGATTATTCGTAAAGAAAGCGGATCCGGAGGTGCTTAAAGACCTGGACGCAAGAGGGCAGCTTTTTGATGCACCGAGGTTTGAGCATAGCTATCCGCATTGCTGGAGATGCGACACTCCGTTGATCTATTACGCAAGAGAGTCTTGGTTTATCAAGATGACGGCAGTGAAAGATGAGTTGATTGCGAACAACAACACCATCAATTGGATCCCGAAGAGCATCGGAAAAGGTCGTTTCGGAGACTGGCTTGAGAATGTTCAGGATTGGGGCATCAGCAGAAACCGTTATTGGGGTACTCCGCTGAATATCTGGGAATGTGAGTGCGGCCATCAGCATGCCATCGGAAGCATTGAAGAGTTGAAAGCTATGTCCGATAATTGTCCGGAGGATATTGAGCTGCATCGTCCTTACATTGACCAGGTATCCGTAAAATGCCCGAAGTGCGGCGGCGAGATGCACAGAGTTCCGGAAGTGATCGACTGCTGGTTTGACTCCGGCTCCATGCCTTTTGCACAGCATCATTATCCGTTTGAAAACAAGGAGCTGTTTGAGGAACAGTTCCCGGCAGACTTTATTTCAGAAGCGGTGGATCAGACGAGAGGCTGGTTCTATTCGCTGCTGGCGGTATCCACATTGATTTTCAACAAAGCGCCGTATAAGAATGTAATCGTTCTGGGACATGTACAGGATGAAAACGGACAGAAGATGAGTAAATCCAAAGGAAATGCGGTGGATCCGTTTGAGGCACTGGAAGAGTATGGTGCAGATGCGATCCGCTGGTATTTCTACAGCAATTCTGCTCCGTGGCTGCCGAACCGTTTCCACGGCAAGGCTGTTATGGAAGGACAGCGGAAATTCATGGGAACCCTGTGGAATACCTATGCATTTTTCGTATTGTATGCAAACATCGATAATTTCGATGCTACAAAATATAAATTAGAATACGACAAGCTTTCGGTTATGGATAAATGGCTGCTGTCCAGGCTGAACACCCTGGTACAGGAGGTAGATGACGGTTTGTCTAATTATCAGATTCCGGAGACGGCAAGAGCATTGCAGGATTTTGTGGATGATATGAGTAACTGGTATGTACGCCGCAGCAGAGAGCGTTTCTGGGCAAAGGGAATGGAGCAGGATAAGATCAATGCATACATGACCTTGTATACAGCGCTCGTGACAGTGTCAAAAGTAGCAGCGCCGATGATTCCGTTTATGACAGAGCAGATTTATCAGAATCTGGTAAGAAGCCTGGATGAGACCGCACCGGTAAGTATCCATCTGTGTGATTACCCGAAGGTGGAGACTGCTTATATCGACAAGGAGCTGGAGGCCAACATGGACAACGTGCTGAAGCTGGTTGTGATGGGACGTGCCTGCAGAAATAATGCCAACATCAAAAACCGTCAGCCGGTGGGACAGATGTTTGTCAAAGCAGAGTTTGATCTGCCTGAGTTTTATCAGCAGATTGTCAAAGAAGAACTGAATGTCAAAGCACTTCAGTTTGTAGAGGATGTAAGAGACTTTACTTCTTATACTTTCAAACCGCAGCTGAAGACAGTGGGGCCGAAATACGGAAAACAGCTGGGCGGCATCAAAAAATATCTGTCTGAGGTGGATGGAAATGCTGCGATGGATACCCTGAAAAAAGACGGAATGCTGCGCTTTGAAGTAAACGGACAGGACATTGTACTGGCGGAAGAAGATCTTCTGATCGATATGACGCAGACAGAAGGATATGTTTCCGAAAACAATAATGGAATCACCGTTGTACTGGATACGAATCTGACGCCGGAACTTTTGAAAGAAGGCTTCGTAAGAGAGCTGATCAGCAAGATCCAGACCATGAGAAAAGAAGCCGGATTTGAAGTGACGGATAAGATCAACGTCACATATAAAGGTTCTGAGAAAGCGGAAGAGATCTTCGCAGAGAATCAGGCAGAGATCGGCGGGGAAGTCCTGGCCAAGGCCGTGGAAAAAGCAGAGCCGAAGGGTTATGTAAAAGAATGGAATATCAACGGCGAAAGTGTGACCATGGGTGTGGAAAAGGAGGCCTGATGTATGGATAAACTTTTTGAGAAGGAAGTATTTAAAAAAGAAGTTCGGGAAAATGTGAGACGACTGTTTCGCAAAACGATAGAGGAAGCAACAGAGGAGCAGATTTTTCAGGCGGTATCCTATGCGGTAAAGGACGTGATCATGAAGCATTGGATCGCGACCCAGGAACAGTATCGCAAAGGAGTCAAAACCGTGTATTATATGTCCATGGAGTTCTTGATGGGAAGAGCTCTGGGAAACAATCTGATCAACCTGACGGCGTACAAAGCCGTAAAGGAAGCCCTGGAAGAGATGGGGGTCAATCTGAACGTAATCGAAGATGCAGAGCCGGATGCAGCACTGGGAAACGGTGGTTTGGGCCGGCTGGCAGCCTGCTTTTTGGATTCCCTGGCAACTCTTCAGTACCCGGCATATGGCTGCGGTATCCGGTATCGTTACGGAATGTTCAAACAGAAGATCGAAAACGGTTTTCAGGTAGAGAAGCCGGATAACTGGCTGAAAAACGGAAATCCGTTTGAGCTTCGCAGAGAAGAATATGCCAAAGAGATCCGTTTCGGCGGAGATATCCGTTTTGAGAGAGATCCGGAAACGGGAAAAGATAAGTTTATTCAGGAAAATTATGCATCGGTGTTGGCGATCCCTTATGATATGCCGATTGTGGGATACGGAAACAATACGGTAAACACGCTGCGTATCTGGGACGCAAAGGCGATCGTGGATTTCAGCCTGGATTCTTTCGACCGAGGAGATTACCACAAGGCGGTGGAGCAGGAAAATCTGGCGAAGAATATCGTGGAAGTGCTTTATCCCAATGACAATCATTATGCCGGAAAAGAGCTGCGTTTGAAACAGCAGTACTTTTTCGTTTCGGCCAGCATCCAGGAGATCATCGCAAAATATAAGAGAGAAACCAAAGAAGATATACGCAAACTGCCGGAGAAGGTGATCATCCAGATGAATGATACCCATCCGACGGTGGCAGTGGCAGAATTGATGCGGATCCTGATCGACCAGGAAAACTTAAGCTGGGACGATGCATGGGAAGTCACCACAAAGACTTGCGCTTATACTAATCACACGATCATGTCAGAGGCGCTGGAAAAATGGCCCATCGATCTGTTTTCCAGACTTTTGCCGCGTATCTATCAGATGGTACAGGAAATCGACCGGCGGTTCGTGGAAAAAGTACGTGCCATGTATCCGGGCAATGAAGAAAAGGTGCGTAAAATGGCGATCCTTATGGATGGACAGGTCCGGATGGCACATTTGGCCATCGTGGCAGGCTTCTCCGTAAACGGTGTTGCAAAGCTCCACACAGAGATTTTGAAACATCAGGAGCTGCGTGATTTTTATGAAATGATGCCGGAGAAGTTTAACAATAAAACCAACGGAATCACACAGAGACGTTTCTTGCTGCACGGAAATCCGCTTCTGGCTGACTGGATCACGGCACACATCGGGGACGGCTGGATCACAGACTTGCCGCAGTTGGCAAAACTGAAGCCGCTGGCGGACGATGAGCGGGCTTTGGATGAATTTATGCAGATCAAATATGAAAATAAGAAACGACTGGCAGAGTATATCCGCAAGCACAACGGTATCGAAGTGGATCCGCGTTCCATCTTTGATATCCAGGTAAAACGTCTGCATGAGTACAAGCGGCAGTTTTTGAATATCCTGCACATCATGTATTTGTACAATCAGATGAAAGAACATCCGGAGCGGGTATATTATCCGAGGACATTTATCTTTGGAGGAAAAGCGGCAGCAGGTTACAAGCGGGCGAAGGAGACGATCAAGCTGATCAATTCCGTTGCGGAGGTGATCAACAACGACCGCAGTATCAACGGAAAGCTGAAAGTAGTTTTTATAGAAGATTACCGCGTTTCAAACGCAGAGCTTTTGTTTGCGGGAGCAGATGTCAGTGAACAGATTTCGACGGCGTCGAAAGAGGCTTCCGGTACCGGAAACATGAAGTTTATGCTGAACGGTGCGCCGACGTTGGGAACGATGGACGGTGCCAACGTGGAGATCGTGGAAGAAGTCGGAATCGAGAATGCATTTATCTTTGGTATGAGTTCAGAAGAAGTTATTCAATATGAGAACAATGGCGGTTACAATCCGACGGATATTTATATCAACGATCCGGAGCTGAAAAAAGTGGTGGATCAGCTGATAGATGGCACATATGCACATGGTGACCGGGAACTCTACAAGGACTTGTATAATTCTCTTTTAAATACCAGCAGTACCCCTCGAGCAGATATGTATTTTATTTTAAAAGATTTCCGTTCTTATGCGGAGGCCCAGGAGCGCGTGGAGAATGCCTATAAAGACCATAAAGCATGGGCAAGGATGGCATTTTTAAATACGGCTTGCAGCGGTAAATTTTCTTCTGACCGGACTATCCGGGAATATGTGGAAGAACTTTGGAAACTGGAACCGGTTCCGATCACGACAGAAGAGTGATCCTGCAGGGACATACAAAGAAAGAATCCTTCATATACTGGCAGATATGGAGGATTCTTTTATGTTGCGTAAACGGAGGTTTCAAAGGGTGGTGCAGAAGCTCAAGCTGGGTGTTGCCCTTTTCAGTATCTGGGTGCTGCTTCCTTATGTGGTGACGGTTTTTGTCAGCGGTCCGCAGATTTTGGGAATTGATAAAAAGGACAGTACGAAGGCGGCTTATGTGTCTTATGACAGCGGAGAGAAGGAACGGCAGATCAGATGGGAAGAATATTTTATCGGAGTGTTGGCGGAAGAAATGCCGGCTGATTGGAATATAGAAGCGTTGAAAGCACAGGCGGTCATTTTGAGAACGACGTTGTATCAGACCTTTGAAACGACAAAAACAAACGGTGTGACCATGGATTACCTGAGCAGAAAAGAGCTGGAGAAAAAATGGGGGATCTATTTCAGCGGGTATCTGAAAAAATATCAAAAAGCCATGCAGGAAACTCAAAATGAAATCTTGCGTTTTCAGGGGGAAACAGCGGAACTGCCTTTTCACAGATCCAGCAACGGCAGTACGCGGAACGCTTCAGAAGTATGGGAAAGCAACGCCTATCCTTATCTTGTAGCAAAGGAATGTCCGGCGGACAAACAGGCGGAAGAGGAAATGCATGTCGTTTGTTTTACCTATGAAGAACTGGAAGAAAAACTGCGCCCGGAGCTGGAAGCCGTCCGGGAAGAAGAGGCAGGGAAAGCACTGGAGCTGGCAGATTTTGAGATCCGACAGACAGACAGCGCCGGTTATGTTACCAAGATTCAGGTACAGAATACGGTTTTTTCCGGGGAGAAATTTCGAAAGTTGTTGGGGCTGGCCTCCGGCGCTTTTTCTTTGAAAGAGTGGGAAGGACAGCTGATGTTTATGGTGACGGGTAACGGGCACGGGCTGGGAATGAGTCAGTGGACGGCTAATGAGATGGCGAGAACGGGCAGTTCTTATCAAGAGATTTTAGAATATTTTTTTGCAGGGACAGAGCTGGAACAGGTGGAAGAAATATTTGAAAAAACAGAATAAGGCACCCCCTTTTTGGCAAAAATATAGCCAGAGGTGATGAACATGAATGAAAAAGAAAAGCGCTTTTCTATGAAATCCAAACGGGTGATTGCCGGTCTGGTATTTTGCTCTGTCGCAGTGATCGCGGTCACCGGGATATACGGGTTTCAAAATTATAAGAAAAAGCTGAACAAGCAGATTGCCCAGGCGGAGGAGCTGGTAAAGGAACAGCAGGAAAGTCGGCAGACGGCAGCAGAAGAAATCGTGCTTCCCAAACAGGAAGATGCACAGCAGGAGACAAAGAATCCTGCAGAAGAATCAAACGTAGAGGATAAAAATATACAAAATACAGAAACAAATTCCTTGCAGGTACATGATCTGGCATTTACAGAAAACTCTTTGCTGGAATGGCCGGCAAGTGGAAGTGTGCTGATGAATTATAGTATGGATCATACAGTTTATTTTAAAACATTGGATCAATACCGGTATAATCCGGCGCTGATCATTTCGGGGGAAGAAGGAGAGCCGATCTATGCGTCCGCACCCGGTAAGGTAACGAAGATCGAACAGCTGGCGCAGACGGGGATCACGGTGACATTGGATATGGGAAACGGATATGAAGCAGTGTACGGCCAGTTGAAAGAGCTGCCGGTGGCAGAAGGGGCTTATCTGGAAAAAGGCGACCTGATCGGTTATCTGAGCCAGCCGACGAAGTACTATAATCTGGAAGGGGTCAATCTTTATTTTGAAATTTTAAAGAATGGAGTGCCGGAAGATCCTATGAATTATATGGATTATCAGGAATCTTAAGAAAATACGCCGGATCTGTGGTAGAATCAAAAGAAAAAAGAGGAAATGTGATGAATTATACCTATATTGTAGAATGCAAGGATGGTTCGTTGTACACGGGATGGACGAATCATCTGGAAAAACGGATCCAGGCGCATAACGAAGGGAACGGAGCGAAATATACTAAGAGCAGGCGGCCGGTAAAACTGGTCTATTTTGAGGAATATGAAACCAAAGAAGAGGCCATGAAACGGGAATATGCGATCAAACAGCTGACCAAAAAGCGGAAAGACCAACTGATCGCCCGGCAGAAAGAACAGAGGGCGCCTGTCCCTGAATAAAGAAAAGCAGAGAAAGGGGACTGTCCCGTTTTGGAAGAAAAAAACAAAAGGGACTGTCCCTTTTGCGTTGCCAAGCATACGGCAAAAAGGTTCAGTGAACCTTTTTTAATTATTGCCGGCCAATCACCGGAGATGCCGGACGGCATACAAAAACAAGGACTGCATTGCAGTCCCTGTCAGTTTTCTGAAGAGTTCTTTTTAGTAGTTCTCTACTTTTCTCTCAAAATATGCCTGCGGATGAGCGCAAACCGGACAGACAGTCGGAGCTTCTGTTCCTACGTGGATATAACCGCAGTTTGCACATTTCCATTCGATCGGTGTATCAGCTTTAAATGTTTTGCCTTCTTTCAGGTGCTCAAGCAGCTTTTTGTAACGTGCTTCGTGGAAAGATTCTACAGATGCGACACCTCTGAATTTGTCAGCAAGCTCCGGAAAGCCTTCTTCTTCTGCGTCTTTTGCCATCTGAACATACATCTCTGACCACTCATAGTTTTCACCTGCAGCAGCGTCGTCCAAATTTTCCTCTACAGAACCGATACCGTGGAACTCTTTGAACCACATTTTAGCGTGTTCTTTTTCCTGGTTTGCAGACTCTTCAAAAAGGTTGGCGATCTGTACAAATCCTGCTTTTCTGGCAGCGGATGCATAGTAGGTGTATTTGTTGCGTGCCTGAGATTCTCCTGCGAAAGCAGCCATAAGGTTCTGTTCTGTTTTTGTTCCTGCGTATTTAGACATGATATTCTCCTCTTTTCTTTGAAAATTTTATTGATATACTATGGTTAATAGGTTCTTTATTTTATAAAGCGTGCCCTGAAATGCAGACGCGCCATATAAACGATGTTTTCGTCACTTTTCAGATCGGCTCCGATATAGAGGTATGCGGATCAATGCTTTGCGGTACAAGCTTCGCACGTTCCGAAAAAAAGTGTCGTGCTGGATTCGATCACTCCATTGAAAAAATCTTGCGCAGATTGATTCAAGTGTCGGATCTCTTCCATATCTAATGACAGATCGCTGAGGGTCTGACAGGAGGTGCAGTAGAGATGGCAGTGCGGTTTTACATTGCCGTCAAAACGGTCTGCACCGTCCGGAGTCGTGATCTTTATAGCTTCTCCAATATTGGCTAAAAGATTCAGGTTTCGGTAAACGGTTCCCAGGCTGATATTTGGAAAACTCTTTTTTACCTCCAGATAAACCATATCTGCCGTCGGATGAGAGTGAGTAGACATCAGATATTCCTTGATACATTCGCGTTGCCTGCTATAATTCATAATCGCCATAAGCCCAACTCCTAAAACTAAAATCAATAATAATTATTGTTTTTATTATAATAAACGGAATCATAAGATTTGTCAAGTATAATTTCAAAAAAAGGAAATGTAACAAAAAGTTAATAATATAAGGTCGTATTTTGTCGTTCGATACTCCCATAAACAGGCTTGACAATTCAAAAGACCGCTGTTAGAATATCTGCGTAACAAAATTAACAAATGCGTAACATTTAAACTTCCTACAAAAGATAAAGCATAAAAAAGGAGGTTTATATGAGAAAAGCAGAGTTTCTAAAAAAGACGATCCTTTCTGCTTTGACAGGAATGGTTGTGATCCCGGGGAGTGCGATGAAGGTTCGGGCGGAAGATACCGCATCCCTTCCTATCGCAGGGATTGAATCGGTACTTGCAGAATGTTATCTGGCGGGGGCTGAGCCTTCGATAGAAGCAGACTACCTGGTATCGGGAGAAAATAAGGAGTATTCAGATAAGGTCTTTGCGAATGTAACGGATTTTGCTTACATTCGCAAAGAGCCGAAAATGACCAGTGAATGGGTTGGAAAGCTTTACAGCAATGGGATGGCTGAGATAAAAGGGATCAGCGGTGACTGGATCTATATTCAGTCCGGAAATGTCACAGGTTATGTGCAGACGGAGCAGCTGTATATCGGGAAAGAGGCGCAAAAGTTTGCGGCAGGAACGACAGGCCGATCGGCAACGGTGACGGCTTATGCTCTGAATGTCCGGAAGGGACGCGGGACCGGGGCAGAGATCCTGACGTGCATTTCCCAGAATGAACAATACTCGATCTCCGGAGAGGCTGTGGATGGATGGTATCCGATCGAAGTAAGGGGAGAAGCCGGTTGGGTGAACGGCAATTACATTTATATAGAAGATACGTTTTCAACGGCCGAATCAAAAGAAGAGGAAGAGCAGCGTCTGGCGGAAGAGAAGAGACGCAAAGAAGAAGAGGAAGCGCAGATCGCAGCGAAAGAAGCGGCTGCACAGGAAACTGCAGAGCGGCTGCAAGTCACAACGGAACAGGCGGCTAACGGACAGGCTGTGATCGATTTTGCCTGTCAGTTTATCGGAAATCCCTATGTATGGGGCGGAACCAGCCTGACCAACGGGGCGGACTGCTCCGGATTTGTCCAGGCAGTGTATCTGCATTTTGGGATTTCTCTTCCAAGGACTTCCCGTGAAATGCGAAATGCAGGCTATGCAGTGAGTTATGAAAATGCGATGCCGGGGGATATCATTTGTTATGAAGGACATGTCGGTCTTTATATGGGAAACGGGACAATTGTCAATGCAATTGACCAGGCTCACGGGATCGGGATCTCCAATGCGACGTATACGTCCATCATAACTATCAGACGAATGTTTTAATGAGAAATAAAATTGTGGATTTAGAGTGGGACAAAGAAAAGCGGAAGTCGGGAAGAAAAATCTCAGATTGGACAAAATGACCAAAAAGGTAAAAATGTGTCGAAAAAAAAGAAAGAAGGTTTTTCAACTTATCCACACCCAAAAAGTAAAAAAACGTGAAAAACAGGAGATTTCCTAAAAGTTATCCACATTATCCACACAAAAAACCCGGTTTTTGGTGGATTACTTTGAGGAAAAAAAGAACGAACGTTTTGTTGAATTATAATGAATTTAGAAATGTGTCGAAAAAAAGAAGAAAATGACTTGACTTTTTAAATGTCGTAATACTGAAAAAAATGTGTAAACAATTTGAAAAGGTTTCTTGCCAAGCTAACGGTTTGGGATTATAATAAGAGCGCACTTAACAAGGTAAAGGAGGAAAAGAAATGGCAATTTCTAAAAACACGACCATAGGTGAATTGCTCAGAGATCATCCGGATGTAGCGCCGATCCTCTTAGAGATTGGAATGCATTGCTTGGGATGTCCGTCCGCACAGATGGAATCCATCGGAGAAGCAGCAATGGTACACGGAATTGATGCAGAACTTCTTGTAGAAAAGATTAATGCAAAGATTGCGACAGCAGAATAAATCATAAAACAAAAAAGGTCCGAAGGACCTTTTTTAGTTATGTCATTATTGTCAGATTTCCGAGAGTTTTTGAAGTGCATTGGTGGAAACGAGCGTCTCACAATGCTCTTCCAAGTAAGCCAGTGTAGCTCCGGAAACTCTTTCCGGTGTACCGTATTC
This sequence comes from uncultured Mediterraneibacter sp., assembly GCA_934418295.1. Lineage (GTDB taxonomy): Bacteria > Bacillota > Clostridia > Lachnospirales > Lachnospiraceae > Mediterraneibacter_A. The sequence continues at coordinate 20,412 of CAKRWZ010000006.1, read as the reverse complement.
GGATAACATATTGCAGATTTTGTTGAACTCGGATGTCGTGTGTGCGGACTGGAGCAATGCCAGGATAAAGAGTTCTTCCGGCGCATTTTTGTACAAAGTATTCTCACCATTATAATAAGGCGCAAGCATATGGGCAATGCGGATGACCATATCCAGGCTGTCAAAAGAGAAGAGGCGTACCTGCGGAGGTGCGGCTTTTTCTTTTTCCGGTTGTTTGTCAGTTTCTGCGGAACCAGAGACTGTGGATGTCGGAGAATCGGCGGCAGCCTCTTTTACTTTCCCCAGAAGATTTAAAAATTCTTCTGCGCCTTCCAGCTTTCCGAGTGTTTCGGAAAGTCCGGTTTCGCTTTCACTCGGAGAAGTGAAGCGTGAAAAACGGGTATCCAGCTCTTCCGGATCTTCGACCTTTGTGATAATAAGGACCAGAGAATCCGAAGAAGCAGGAATTGCTTCTATCATCAGTGGAATATCTTCCGCGTCAAAACCAAAATCAAAAGAGGCCTGCTGCATCATATCGCGAAAGAGCGCTTTTGCTTTTTCGGTGCCGTAGGCAAGTTCACTTACCTTCAAATGCCTCTCTGCCAAATCTGCACGTGTTAATGTACACCGGATCTGATTATCATTTAACTTTTCAATTTTCATAAAATCACATCCTTTTCTTAGGCTATATACACTTACTCACTATTAGTATAAACAAAACGGGCAAATATGTAAAGGGAAATAAAAATTACTTGCAAAAAGTACAGGCGGGATTATAATGACAGGCACAAGAAGGCGTTGTTCCCGAATTTATTTTTCAGAAAGGAGGAGCACAGGGTAAAATTTACATTTCTGTTTATTTTTATCTATCGAAATGATTTTTCGATCATTCTATAACAGATCAAATCCACAACCTTCCGGTCGGAGGGTGAGATTCACAGAATAATACGTTTATTACAGAAGTTCAACTGAACATACGTCTTCTTTGGCGATCCGGATCCGGAGAGCGGCATACATCACGAAAAGCCTTATGGAAAGCGGATCGGCAGAAAGCGGGAACAGACAGGATAAGGGAGGAAAGTTATGGACACAGAGGATCCCTTCATGCAGGAACTGTATAAGGAACTGGAAAATTTTGAAAAGAAAGGAGTGCTGATCAAGCTGGAAGGAAGCCAGGTCAGTCCCATGCAGGTGGTAACGGCGTATATGGTTAAAGAAAACGGATGTTATATGCGGGACTACGTTTTGAATCCCAGCGGATATATAGAGGAACTGGCATTTAACAATATAGCCGAAAGCTGAGCGTGATCCCCCGCGCCGGTAATTCAGCAAAAAAGCGAAATTGTTGATGACGAATATTGAAAATATGGTATAATATGGGCTGTGAACAGGAGGTGCCGCATGGACGAAAGAAAAAGGGTACGAAGCGCCGGAAACGGCAGAAGACAGCCCGTACAGAAAAGACGTCAGAATGGTAACGGCCGCCCGCCGGTAAACCAGACGAGAACCCGCACTGGTGCGAGACGAAGCAGCAGAGCAAGACGAAGAAGACGAAACCGCCGAGTAGGAATCTTCTTATTTGTGTGTATTTTACTGCTGGCAGCGGCAGGAGCATTGTTCTGGATGAAATACGGCCCATCTAAGGAGAAAGCCGATTTGAACGAATATTATGGAATTTCCGGAGAAAATGATCTTGCAATCGTTGTGGACAACCAGGTGCTGGGAAATGCAGGTCGTTTGATAGACGGGATACCATATATTGAATATTCTGTGCTGAGAGATAATATCAACAGCAGATTTTACTGGGATTCTAATGAAAATATTATGTTGTATACCTTGCCGAACGGAAACGTGTCGGTGGAGGTAGGCGAAAAGGATTATACGGAAGTTTCGGAGAAAAAATCCGAGGATTTTGTGATCCTGAAAACGGAAGGCCAGACGGCTTATGTTGCGCTTTCCTTCGTACAGCAGTATGCCAATATTGATTTTGAAGTGTATAAAAAACCAAATCGGGTCATGATCGTCAGCCGGTGGGGCAAAACGACGCAGGCCGAGATCAAAAAGCCGACCCAGGTCCGGTATCAGGCGGGAGTGAAAAGTCCTGTCCTGAGAGATCTGGAAAAAGGTGAAACGGTCACGGTGATCGAGCCTTTGGATGATTGGAAAAAGGTCCGGACGTCTGACGGAATGATCGGTTATGTAAAGGCCAATCGGTTGAAAAATGAGAAAGAAACGACAATTTCCCGGGAATTTACGGAACCGGAATATAAAAATATTTCCAAGGATTATACCATCAATATGGCCTGGCATAATGTGACAAACACGACAGCCAACAGCGGTGTTTTGGAAATGGTTGCCAAGACCAAAGGACTTACGACGATCGCACCGACCTGGTATAGCATTGCAGATACCGACGGAAATCTGAATTCGATTTCCAGTGCGGATTATGTAAATTATGCGAAACAGACCGGCTTGGAAGTGTGGGCGGTGCTGCGTGATTTCCACGGAGGCGTGGAGACCTCTGATGAAGTTTATGAGGTGTTAAGCTATACATCCAAGAGAACGAAGCTGATCAATCAGGTGATCGGAGACGCCATTCAGACCGGGGTTCAGGGAATCAACCTGGATTTTGAGCATATTTCCACAGACTGCGGAGAGCATTACATTCAGTTTGTGCGGGAACTAAGTGTGAAGTGCCGGCAGAATGGACTGGTGTTATCCGTTGATAATTATGTTCCGATGCCTTACAATGAGCACTATGATATCAAGGAGCAGGGCGTTGTGGCTGACTATGTGGTCATGATGGGATATGATGAGCACACCAACAGCTCCTATGAAGCAGGTTCGGTTGCTTCTTATAGCTATGAAAAAGACGGAATTGAAAACATGCTGGAAAAGATTCCGGCCAAAAAACTGATTTCAGCAATCCCGTTTTATACAAGGCTTTGGACGGAGACGGACAAGACTGAAGAAGAGCTGAAAAAAGAGGAAGGAACCGAGGCCGCTGAGTATTCGAAGAAGATCAGCAGCCAGGCTCTGGGAATGGACGAAGCGGCAGCCCAGGTCGAAGCAGCAGGAGTGACTGCGGAATGGGATAAAAAGACACGTCAAAATTATGCAGAGTGGGAAACCGAGAACGGTACCTGCAAGATTTGGCTGGAAGACAGTGCTTCCATAGAAGAAAAGTTAAAATTGATCAAGGAAAATAAGCTGGCCGGTGTGGCAGAATGGCGCTTGGGGTATGAGAATGCGAAGATCTGGGATCTGATCCTTCAATACGTAAATTAGTATAGAAATACAAAGCGTTCCAACCAAGAAGAGTATCTGTCCGAGACAGCAGATCCCTTGAAGGATATAAAATATCCTCTGTCAGCATATATTAAGAAAAAGGCTGCGGAGGATATTTTTTTGAGAAAAAAAGCAGGCGGGCTGCTGGTATTGTTGTTGCTTGGTTTTTTAGTGTGGGGAAGCCAGAAGCTGAGCGGCTATGTGATCAGAAGTTCTTCCGTTCCCCGGGAGAATGGAACGGTCAAGATCGTGATCGACGCCGGACACGGGGGAAAAGACGGAGGTAAGGTCGGAGTGAATGGAGCGTTGGAGAGTGAGATCAATCTCCAGATTGCAAACCGGCTGAAAGAAATGTTGGAAGAAGATCAGATAGAAGTGCGGATGACCCGGACGGAGGGCCGGGAAATATCAGGGACAAAAGCGGAGGATCTGCGGGCGAGGGTCGCGTTGATCGATCAGGAGCAGCCGGATCTTACGGTAAGCATTCATCAGAACAGTTACAAAAGTCCGGAAATAAAAGGAGCGCAGGTGTTTTATTACACGCATTCAAAAGAGGGAAAGAAAGCAGCGGAAACAATGCAGGAGTCATTAAAAGCGTTAGACCCGGAAAACACGCGGCAGGCAAAAGGAAATACGACCTATTACATTCTGAAGAAAACAGAATCACCGGTGATTATTGTGGAGTGCGGTTTTTTAAGCAATCCGGAGGAAGCGGAAAAATTGTGTCGGGAAGAGTATCAAAAAAAGGCGGCAGAATGCATAAAAAGCGGGATCTTTCGGTATTTGGGAATTGATGAAAATTAGTTTTTTTTTGACAGGTAAGGTGTTATAATATCCACATGGAAACGAGAATAGAAAAACTAAATGAAGAAAATAGAAAAGAGATTATAGAGGAAGCAGGCAAGATCTTACAAAATGGCGGGTTGGTGGCTTTCCCGACGGAAACCGTTTACGGACTGGGGGCCAATGCGCTGGATGCAGAAGCGGCGGCGAAGACATACCGGGCGAAAGGGAGGCCGTCCGACAATCCGTTGATCGTGCATATTGCGGACTGGGAGGATCTGAAAGCGATCGTAAAGGAGATCCCGCTGCAGGCAGAGCTTGCAGCGAGAAGTTTTTGGCCGGGACCGTTGACCATGATTTTTCAGAAGAGTGATCTGGTACCTTATGGGACAACGGGAGGTCTGGATACGGTGGCCGTGCGCATGCCGTCAAATGAGACAGCCCTGGAGGTGATCCGGGCAGCAGGCGGATACGTTTCCGGCCCCAGTGCCAATACATCCGGGAGACCGAGCCCGACGAACGCCGGTCATGTGGCAGAGGATCTGAGCGGAAAGATCGATATGATCCTGGATGACGGAGATGTGGAGATTGGCCTGGAATCTACGATTTTGGATATGACGGTGGTTCCGCCGATGATATTGCGTCCCGGTGCCATCACAAAAGAGATGGCGCAGGAAGTGCTGGGAGAGGTTGACGTGGATCAGACGATCCTTTCGGCGGAAAGCAAAGAACCGCCGAAAGCGCCGGGGATGAAATACCGGCATTATGCGCCGAAAGCGGATCTGGTGATCGTAGAAGGTACGGTGGAAAATGAAGTGAAAGCGATCCGCCAGCTGGTGTACGGGCGGGTGTGCCGCGGAGAAAAGGCGGGCGTGATCGCCACGACAGAGACCCAGAAGCAGTATACACATGGGTTGGTAAAAGTGATCGGAACACGCAGCAGCGAAAAATCGGTTGCACGAAACCTTTATGCGATCCTGAGAGATTTTGACCGGGAAGATGTTCGGATCATTTACAGTGAATCCTTTGCAGTGCAAGGTTTGGGACGGGCGATCATGAACCGGCTGGAGAAAGCGGCAGGACACCAGAAGGTGGATGCGGAAGCGGTTATAAAGCAGCAGAAATATCACAAGATTATTTTTGTCAGTGAATCGGATGTGATCAGAGGGCCTATGGCAGCGGAAATGCTTCGAAATCAGAAATTGGACAAGGAGTATGATATTCTTTCCAGAGGGCTGGTAGTGTTGTTTCCGGAGCCGGTAAACCAAAAAGTAGAGGTTGTGATGAAAAGTCACGGTCTTCTTTTGGATGGTTATATGTCGAATGTTTTTTCAGTGGAAGAGACGGAGGAAGATACACTGATCCTGACGATGGATGAGGCACAGAAAAAAAGTCTGGAAAGATTGGAAGGACTCAGTGGAGATCTGTTTACACTGGAAGAATTTACGAGAAGCGAAGAAGAGATGCCGCAGCCCATCGGACAACCGTTAGATGAGTATGAAAAATGCTATCAAAAAATAGCAAAAGAGATAGAAACATTAACAAAAATATTAAATGAGTTGTAAGGAGGGGGAAATGGGAGAGAAACGGAGCGATTATATTTCCTGGGATGAGTATTTTATGGGCGTGGCGAAGCTGTCGGGGCTTCGGTCAAAGGATCCGAATACGCAGGTGGGATGCTGCATTGTGAGCCAGGACAATAAGATTTTGTCTATGGGTTACAACGGATTACCGTCTGGATGTTCGGATGACACATTCCCCTGGAGACGGGAAGGCGAGGACCCGTTGACTACCAAGTATGTGTACACAGTGCACAGTGAACTGAATGCGATCCTGAATTACCGCGGCGGAAGCCTGGAAGGTGCCAAGCTGTATGTTTCGCTGTTTCCGTGCAATGAGTGTGCAAAAGCGATCATTCAAAGCGGGATCAAAGAAGTGATCTACGACAGCAACAAATACGGGGATACACCGTCTGTAAAGGCATCTATGCGGATGTTTGAGGCAGCAGGTGTGAAATATCATCAATATCAAAATTCCAACCGCGAAATTACCATTTTGTTGTAAGCGGCAGACGAAGGCGTGTTACAATTCTTTGGCCTTTTTCAAAAGAAACTGGTATTTTTTCCAGGCAGCATTGACTTGGTAAATATAATAATCGATCAAATCGGGATCTACGGCATACTGAAAGTGACAGTAAGCCGTGTCGATCTCGTTTTTTGTTTTGCTGATCTCATCGTAAATATCGTAAAAATCCACAGACTGATCAGGCAGCTTTCTTTTCATGGCGGCTCCTTTCAGACGGAAACCGAAAGTGATTTGGAAGGGGGTTCCGTCTCCTATAGTATAGACGGATTTCTGGCATAAAATTCCTGCCTGTTCCATATACATAATCAATAAAAACGGAGAAGTCCGGAAACGGCAGGAAGAAAAAGCGATGAAAACGGGGAAAAAGTTACTGCAGCTGGCAGTGAATTTTATCATAAGAGCGATCGTAGGAACGGGTCTCATTTTTTTGATCAATTCTTGTTTTGCAGAACCGGAAAGTACATGGAAAGTGGGACAGAATGTGCTGACGTTTTTGACATCCGGATTGCTGGGAATACCTGGGGTCTGTCTGCTTTACGGGATTCAGTTTTTATAAACTTTGGCAGGATTTCACAAAAAAGCAGAAAATAAAAAAAGATTATGGACAAACTGTAAAGGGCTGTTTATAATACGTTTCACAAGTATCTCGAAAGAGAACTCATATCTATCGTTTCATTTTTAATTCAGCTGTGTATCACAGCAAAATTCCATATTTACAGGGTGATAAAAACAGAATATCAGAAAGGAGACAGGATTTGGGCAGAAAAGTGTTGGCTGTCTGCGACAGTGAACCGGTGTATGCCAGATGTCTTATGGAGTGGATCAGCCGACACGGGGATGCTTCCCTTCAGGTCCGCATTTTTTCAGATGCAGGGCAGTTGTTCCAGTACAGTAAAAAGCATGAAATAGAAATGCTTTTGATGGAAGAATGTTATCCGGAGGAAATCCGCAGTAAGATACCGGCAAAAAAGAAGTTTCTGCTGTGCAGAGAATCAAGTGCGGTAAAGGCAGGATACGGAGGCTCTGGAGAGAAAGGCATTTTTAAATATCAGTCTGCCGAGCAGATCGCAACGCAGCTGATGGAAGAGCATCCGACAGAAATTTACGGCAAAAAAGAAAAAGCGGCGGCCAGGATACCGGAAGTGACCGTTGAAAAGACATTGGGGGAACCGAGTGAAAAGGAGGCGGTAAAGGGCGGCAAAGGCCTGATCGGTATTTATTCACCGGTGCATCGGATCGGAAAGACAACGTTTGCACTGAAATTAGCGGGGGAGCTTGGAGGTGGGATGCCGGTTTTGTATTTAAATCTGGAAGAGTATTCCGGATTGGAGTATTGTCTGCCGTTTTGCGGAAAAGGGAATCTGGGAGATTTGTTATATTACATGAAACAGGCGGACGATTCTTTTGGATATCGTCTGAGTACCATGGTCTGCCAGAAAGGAAATCTTGATTACATCGAGCCCTTGTCTGTGACGATGGATCTGCGGGCGGTAAAGGCGGAGGAATGGCTGGAATTGTTCCGGCGTATTCTGGAGGAAAGCATCTATGAGACGGTGGTGCTGGATCTGGGGGAAGGCGTTCAAGGATTATTTGACATCCTGCGACAATGCGACACCGTATATACACCTTTTGTTGAGCAAGAAGGTGCCCGGGCAAAGTTGAGACAATATACGGACAATCTTTGCAGACTCGGTTATGAGGAAGTACTGGAACATACGATACAGAAGGAATTGACCCGTTGATGAGAAGAGAAAAACAAAGACAGGAAAGCGGAGAGAGAAAAGAAGAGTGGTATCGGCGGAAAGTTTTGGAGCAGATCGATTTGAGCAGGGATCTGGAAGATGAAGAATTAAAGGAATTGATCCACCAGGTCTTACTGAAAGGGGCACAGACTGAATATCTGCCATTGGAAGAAAAAGTACGGCTGAGCAGAGATTTGTTTAATACCTTTCGCAAGTTGGATCTTTTACAGGAATTGTTGGAGGATGAAGAGATCACGGAAATTATGATCAATGGGACTTCCGGGATTTTTCTGGAAAAGAACGGACGGATCTACAAATCGGATAAATACTTTGTTTCAGCGGGAAAGTTGGAAGATGTGATCCGACAGATGGTATCCGGAGCGAACCGGTATGTGAATGAGGCGGTTCCGATCGCAGATACCCGTTTGCAGGACGGCTCCAGGGTAAATATCGTGCTTGCGCCGGTAGCAGTGAACGGACCGGCGGTAACGATCCGGAAATTTCCGAAAGAGCGGATCACAATGGATCGCCTTTTGGAGATTGGAAGCATCAATGAAGAAATAAAAACATTTCTAAACAAACTCGTAAGAAGCAAATACAATATTTTTATAAGCGGTGGAACTGGTGCCGGAAAAACCACATTCTTGAATGCATTGTCGCAATTTATCCCGTCGGATGAACGGATCATAACCATTGAGGATAATGCGGAGCTGCAAATCCAGGGGATTGAAAATCTGGTGAGCCTGGAAGCGCGAAGGGCAAATCTGGAAGGGGAAGGAGAAATCACGATCCGGGATCTGATCAAAACCGCATTGCGTATGCGGCCCGATCGCCTGATTGTCGGGGAAGTCCGAGGCGGTGAGGCGGTGGATCTGCTGCAGGCCTACAATACGGGTCATGCAGGAGGGCTCAGTACCGGACATGCTAACAGCCCGGAGGATATGTTGAACCGCCTGGAAACGATGACTTTGATGGGAATGGATCTCCCGTTGCCGGCGATCCAGAGACAGATTGCTTCTGCAATCGATATCATCATCCACTTGGGACGTCTCCCGGATAAAAGCAGAAAAGTGCTGGAGATTGCAGAAGTGATAGGTTATCAGGAAGAGAAGATACAGACGAGGACCTTGTATCGGTTTAAAGAGGAGGAAAGAAGAAATGAAAAAATTTATGGACAGCTTGTGAAGGAAAATGAACTCTTTCACAGAGAAAAGCTGTTGGAAGCAGGATATTGAGAAAAAGGAATATGCCGCCGCCATGGTGAAAGGCAGTCTGCTTTATCTGATGATCGTATGGATTTTTTACGATGCCTGGTATCCGCTCTTACTGCTTCCGGGGTTTTTATTTTTCTATACCCGTCAATGGGAGAGAGGTTGTTTCCGCAAAAAAGAAGAAGCGTTCTGTAAGCAATTCCAGGATGGAATGAAAGCGTTGGCTGCAGCTTTGCGCGTCGGATATTCGGCAGAAAATGCATTGCGGGAAACCGAAAAAGATCTGGAGCTGATCTATGAATCAGACAGTCGGATCCGCAAAGAATTCCGCTATATGGAGCATCAGATGAATATGAACATTCCGGTGGATATCATACTGCAAGAGTTTGCCCGGCGCATTCCACAGGAGGATGTAAAGGCGTTTGTTTCCGTATTTGTTGTCTCCGGAAAAGCAGGAGGCGACAGCATTGCTATCGTGCAAGATACCATAAAAGTTCTCTGCGGAAAGATGGAGATCCGTCAGGAGATCAAAACTTTGATAACGGCCAAGCAGATGGAATTCCGGGTTATGACAGTGGTTCCCTTTGGGATCATTCTTTATATGCGGCTGGCTTTCTCAGAATTTATGGGTGTTCTATACGGAAATGCCTTAGGTGTTTCCGTGATGAGTATCTGTCTCGGTGTGTATCTGGCCGCCTGGAAATTAGGAAAACAAATGGTAGAGATCGAAGTCTGACGGGAAAGCGGATAAAGGGCAAGAAAGCAAGCTCGAGTGAAAAGACGGAAATGAAATCAGAAGATGAAAGGGTGATGCAGTGGAAAACGGACGGTTTCAGGCGCGGTTTAAAGAAAAAGTGAAGAGAAAGATCGTTGCTTTGTGGAAAAGACCGGCGGCAAAAAAAGCGGCGGTGATCTTGAGTGCCAGCGTATTTCTGGCGGCGGTGGTTTACCGGGAGGACAGCAAAACGGGACTTCCGGTAACGGAGGACGGGACCCCTTATCTGGAGCGGAATGATCCGGGAACGGGAGAACGCAAGGAAAAATTGATCGCGGAGACGGAAGGTTCCGGAGAAATTGAAGTAGACGTCAAAGTGGCGGCACAGACGTACAGCAAGAAACAGCAAAGAGAACTGTTGAGAAAAGCGGCTGAGCAGTTGGAGTCGTTGATCTTAGGAGACAATAAAAGTCTGGATAAAGTGAGCTCAGATCTGACACTTATCAGAAAAATACCAGACACAGACATTGAAGTAGAATGGGAGATTGAAAAAACGCAAGACGGGAACCAAGTGATCGATTCCGGCGGCCGGATCAAAACAGAAAACATTCCGAAAGAGGGCTGTATATTGGAACTGACGGCAATTTTGACAATAGAGGAAGAGCAGCTTTTACAGTCGTTTCCTGTTTCAGTACTTTCCGCGGCAGAGGGCGGCGGAAACAGCGCGGAGCAATTGTCGAAGAATGTAAAAGAAGAAGCGGCAGCGAAACGGGAAGAAAAGCAAGTGCTTTTGCCGGAAAAACAGGACGGGAAAACGGTGACATGGAGATACAACAAAGAAAACAGAGGGCCGTTATTATTACTGTTAGGAACGGCTGCAGCCGGAATGATGTTCTGGCAGGAGAGAAAACAAGAAGAAAAGGAGGAGAAAAAGAAGAAAAAGCAGATGTTGCTGGATTATCCGGAAATCGTAAATAAATTTACGATCTATACGGGAGCCGGTCTGACGATACGCAGAGCCTGGGAAAAGATCGTAATGGAATATGAAAAAAGTGAGAGGCTAGAAATGAAAAGGTACGCTTATGAAGAAATGAAATTATCTTGGAGGGAGCTGGAAAGCGGGATAGGAGAACAGGAATGTTATGAGCATTTTGGAGAAAGATGCCGCCTGCAGCCGTATCTGAAATTGGGAGCCCTGCTTTCGCAAAATCTGCGAAAAGGGACAAAGGGACTTTCGGAGCTTTTGCGGGCAGAGACGGATCTTGCCTTTGAGGAGAGAAAAGCGGCTGCACTGCGGATGGGAGAAGAGGCAGGCACCAAATTACTCCTGCCCATGTTCCTGATGCTTTCGGTAGTCCTGCTGATCGTGATCGTTCCGGCATTTTTGTCGATACAACTTTAAGAAATAAAACAAAATACAAAGGAGGATATATATGGGAGTTTATGTACAGTTAAAAGCAAGATCCTGGATGCAGAAACTGGCAGAAAAGTGTCGTTTCCTGAATCGGGAGACTCAGGGGATCGGTGTGGTGGAAGTCATCCTGATCCTGGTCGTTTTGATCGGGTTAGTGCTGATTTTTAAAGAACAGCTGACGGCATTGGTGGAAAGTATTTTTGAGAAGATCACAAGCGAAAGCTCAAATGTCTGAAGATGCCGGAAGAAAACAGAAGAGACTACAGAGGAGAAGTAACGGCGTTTCTGACGATCTTGTTTGTTTTGATGGCTGGTTTTATCTGTGCAGTGGCGGATGTGGCTGCTGCACATGAAGAAAAGTGTTATCAGAGAGCAAAATCGGACCTGGCAATATATTCCGTATTCGGAGAATATCGGAAAGAATTGCAGCAGGAGTATCACATTTTCGGAATGGATACAGGGTATGGAGGAAGTGAAAAAAACTTTTCGGAGGATATCGTGATCGGAAGGCTGCGCTATTATGGGGCGGAAGCACAAGAGCAGGAAATAACAGATGTGCAGTTCCTGACAGATCGCAACGGAGCGGCATTTTATGAGCAGGCTTTGTATTATATGGAATTAAAATATGGCCTGGCATACGTGAAACAATTTATGGGGCTGACCGGAGAGTGGGAAGAATATGTGTTGCAGGGAGAAAAACAAGAAAAAGAAAAGCGGGAAATTTTAGAAGAAGTAAACGGTGCAGTAGACATGGAAGAAATTGCGGCAACGGAAGATGAGGCCACACAGAAAGAGGCAGAACATACGGTGGACGTGCTGGAGGATCAAAAAAATTCATTCCTTTTGGAACGGGTTTTGCCGGAAAATTTTTCGGTGTCGAATAAAGCACTGACGTTGGAAGAACAGCCTTCGCACAGGAACTTAAACTGCGGATACGGAACCTTTCGGCAAAAAGACCGGTCCGGAGTCGGAAACCGCCTGCTGTTTCACGAGTATCTGCTGGAGCATTTCTCAAATGTCTGTGATGAGACAGAAAAAGCGGGGCTTCAGTATGAAGTGGAATATTTGTTGGCAGGGAAAGGGAGCGACAGAGAAAACTTAGAAAGTGTCGTGCGAAAACTGATGTTGATCCGCTATGCGGCGAATTATCTCTATTTGCAGACGAGTACAGAAAAAAAGGCGGAGGCAGAAACGATGGCGGCGACGGTCTGTACGCTGTTGCTGTTGCCGGGGATGACGGAAGTTGTTAAACAGGCGCTGCTGTTGATCTGGTCTTATCAGGAAAGTATACAAGATATCAAAGCACTGCTTTCCGGTGGTAAGGTTCCTCTGCAAAAAGATTCCGTAAGCTGGAAGGTGTCACTGGGAAGTGTTTTTATTCCGGGCAGTAAAACGGTAAAAACGGAAGAGTATTCCGAAGGTCTGGAATACAAAGATTACGTGCGTATTCTGTTGTTTTGTGCGGATAAAGAAGAACTGTCGATGAGGAGTTTGGATATGATGGAACAGGTGATCCGGGCGGAAGAAGGAGGAAATTTTAAAGTTGATCTTTGTATCGCAAAAATGAAACTGCACAGCACAGTCTGGATTAGGGAAAGTATTTCTTATGAATATCCGACAGAATTTGCTTATCAATGAGAAAAAGAGGTATGCAGCACTGCTCTTTTGGCGGTTCGTTTGGCAGTATCTGCCAATAATCCCCCGGAAAAAAGTGAAACGATGAAAAATAAAAGGAAAGGAGAATGACTTTGATACGATTCGCAAAGAAAACTAAGTGTTTGCCGTTCAAAAGAGCAGTGCTGCATACCTCTGGAGGAAGTTTGACAGTGGAGGCCGCCATAGCGGTTCCGTTCTTCCTTTTTGCGGCCTTATGTCTCATCTATCTGTTAGAAATACACGCGATAAAAACCACCATCCGAATGAGCGCCCATGCGGCAGCAAAGCAGACGGCGGAACAGATGGCGATCGCTCCGGATGCAGGTGCCTGGCTGTTTCAGAGTAAACTGATAAAAGCTGCGGGTAAAGAACGGTTGGACAGAAGCATGATCCAAGGCGGAAGTGCAGGCGTTATCTGTGGGAAAACACATATAAACCGCAAAAATCAGGTGGAAGTGGAGGTTAATTACAGCTTGAAAATACCGTTTCCGGGATTTTCTCAGATCAGTATTCCGTGTAAGGAAATCTTTTTGGTAAAAGGATGGACGGGGTATGAAAATGAAAGGAATACGCAGGATCCGGATGGAGAGAAGATTGTATATATCACAGATACAGCGAGTGTATATCACATGAAATATAATTGTACATATCTGAAATTATCGATCCATTATATTGCAGCAAAAGACCTGACAGCTGTGCGAAATGACAGTGGCGGGAAGTATCGGGCCTGCGAAAAATGCATTGCATTTTCAAGTGCGATGGGCGGATATTATATAACGGAGTATGGAGAAAAATATCACAGCTCTTTAAGCTGCAGCGGATTAAAAAGGACGATATATGCAGTTCCGTTGGAAGAAGTAAAAGGGAAAGGAGGGTGTTCCAAATGCACACATTAACACAACTGACCGGGTTGCTGGTTTTATTGTTTTTAGCGTTTCGGGATATCCGGTGCAGGAAATTCCCGTTGTGGGTGTTACTTTTGTTGCTCGGTCTGGCGTTGCTTTGCAGGCTGATGATCCGCAGCGTGTCAGCGGCAGAAGTGCTCTCAGGGGCGGGGATCGGGGCACTGTTTCTTTTGATCAGCAAAGTGACAGGAGAAGGACTGGGATATGCAGACAGCGGTTTGATTCTGGCACTGGGCGTTTTTCTTGGGGCGAGCAGACTGTTGATACTTTTGGCAGCAGCGTTCTTTTTGGCTGCGATATTTGCGGGAGCCGGACTGATAGCAGGAAAATTCACACGAAAATTTTCCTTTCCGTTCATTCCATTTCTGGCGGTTTCTTATGCCGGGGTACTTTTGATATGAAAGAAAAAAGACAGAATGCTTCGATTAGCTTGGATGCGTTTTTACAAAAAGAGAATAAGGGGAGTGCCACCGTGGAAATGGCCTATATTATGCCTTTGTTTCTTTCTCTGTTCCTATTGTTGGTAACAGTTGTCTTTTATTTTCACGATAAATGTGTCTTGTATGCAACAGCCTATGAAACAGCTGTGATCGGGGCGCAGAATATGCGGGGAGAAGAGTTGGAGGATGCCGAATTGGAAAAATATCTGAAGGGGCGTACTCAGAAAAAATTACTCTTTTTTTCAGACATCAAGGTGCAGGTAAAAAAGAATCTGGAATATTTGACGATACAGATACAGGCGGAAAGAAGCGGTTGGAAAATCCGGGCGGAGCAAAAAGCAATGCGGATGAGGCCGGAAGAAGTGATTTATCTTGACTTGTCCGGGAAACTGAAAGGAGAAGATAAAGGTGAGTGAAAGAAAACGAGCGGTGCCTGACCGGGAAAAACTGCAGAAAGAAATGATGGGAGATCTGGCCGGAACGAGATTGCTTATAGAGTATCAAGATTATTACGAAGAAGATTATCAGATCGTTATGCTGAGAAATAATCTGCTGCCCCATATTTTACAGATGGAGGTCGACGGAATCGGAAATGTCAGCCGCTTCTCTTATGATGTAGGCGGAATGTGTTCTATGAAAACGGATTTTGAACAGCAAAAAATTTCTTTTGAAGATTTAAAACTGTTTTTGGAACAGTTTTTAGAAACGGTGGAAGAAATGAAAAGCTATATGCTCTGTCCGGATTGTCTTTGGCTGGAACCGGAATGTATTTATCAAAAAGAAAAGGTATATCGATTTTGTTATTTTCCGGTTATCCAGGTACCGCTTCAAAAGCAGTTCCATGACCTGACGGACTATTGGGTACACAAAATTGATTATCAGGACATTGAGTGTGTTTTTCTGGCACATAAACTAAACCGTGGAACATTGGAAGAACAATGTGATATCCGAGCACTTTTGGAGGAATATGGAAAGGAGGCAGATGAACGGGAAAAGGCAGATCAGGAAAGCCGGAAACGGAAGAAAACGAAGCAAGAGAAATCGGAACAGGAGCAAGAAAACAATAAAAGAGGAAATCCGGACATGCTTTTTATGGAGGAAGAACAGGAGATTCCCGAAAGCGTGTGCCCAAAAGAGATGCCCATTCGGGGAAAAAGGAAAGGGGTTTTACAAAAAGCAACAGCTTATATAAAACGCTCCTGGGGACAATGGGAAGATCTGTTGCAGGAAAGCCGGGAGGTACCTTGCAGAAAAAATGCGGAAATGCTATGATAGGCAACAACGTAGGAAAACGATAACAGCAAGTGGTACAGGAACAAACGCAGGCAAGGAGCAGTTGGTATGGCTAAATGGAAAAATAATAAAGTGACCATTTTATTGATTTTGATAAATACAGTGGTATTTTTAGGACTTTCTGTGATCGGAAACACAGGAGACGGCGGGTTTATGGCGGGACATGGAGCTATGTATATACCGTATGTGACGGAAAACGGAGAGTATTATCGGCTGTTTACTTGCATGTTTCTGCATTTTGATTTTTCGCATTTGATGAATAATATGGTAATGCTTGGAGCTTTTGGCCTTTATCTGGAACCGGAACTGGGAAGTATCCGTTTTTTGGCAGCGTATTTATTGAGCGGGCTGGGCGGGAATCTGCTTTCGCTTATGGTCCATATCAACGAGGCAGCGGGAAGTGTTTCAGCCGGAGCTTCCGGAGCGGTTTTTGGCCTGATGGGGGTTCTTGTTTGGATGCTTTTGAAAAACCGAGGAACGGTGGGAAGAATCCGCGGGCAAAGAATCTTTCTGATGGTGGGACTAAGCCTTTACTTTGGATTTGCAAGCAGCAATGTAGATAATTTTGCGCATATTGGCGGTTTGATCACAGGTTTTTTGGCAGCGATCCTTTTATATCGCCGTCGGATCCGCTGAGGGAAAAGGGAAGAAAGATATCGACAGAACAACCGTTGGATGGAATGTTTTGAATAGAGATCCTGCCTTCGTGTGCATCAATGACCCGTTTGGAAATCGGAAGGCCGAGGCCGGTACCGCTTCTTTTTGTCGTATAAAAAGGCCGGAAAAGCTCCGGGAAAGTTTCTTCGGGAATACCGGGACCGTTGTCCTGTATGCAAACAGAAATCCCATCCTGCGTTTGTCTGGCGGTCAGACGGATCTGAGGTTGAGAATCAGCGAATGTATCACAAAATGCTTCACGGGCATTTTTTAAAAGATTTAGCAAGACTTCCTGAAGTTTGTTTTTGTCACCGGTATAATATCCGATGTTCGGAGCGATGGAAGAGGAAAATTCGATGTTGCTGTCAGTCAGAGACATGGCAAAATTGACAGCAATACTTTTTAAAAATTTTTCGAAAGAAAAGCTTTGTGTTTTCAAAAAAGCACCGTTGTTAAAAGAAGAAAGCTCGTTTAAAAGCTGACACATGAAAGAAACATCTTCACGGGTCTGTTTCCAGCCGGAAAACAGAAGTACTTCCGGATGATCACGTTCTATAAGTTGGAGCGAAGAACTGACCAGGGTAAGAGGGTTTCGGATTTCGTGAGCGATTGCAGAAACGACGATCTGCTGGTTTTCCAAAAGCTGATGAATGATGCGTGCGGCGTCTTCGTCGCGTTCCATTAAAGTGTTCATTGCCTGAAGATCGATGTGAGCAAGCATATGTATTCCTCCTGTTTTTTGTTTAGTGTAGCACCGGAAAGAAAAGTGTACAACAAGATTGTTTCGACAGGATTTGACATTGACAGAGCAAGGGAATGTGCTAAACTAAAGCTATAATCAGAAAAGAGAGGGGGTAAACTCAATGAAAGATGCGGATTGTATTTTTTGTAAACTGGCCAACGGAGAGATCCCAACAGCAACACTTTATGAGGATGATGAGTTTCGGGTAATCCTTGATGCAGGTCCGGCAACGAAGGGACATGCTTTGATTCTGCCGAAGGAACATTACCGGAATTTATACGACCTGGATGATAAGCTTGCGGCAGATGCGATTCTTCTGGCGAAAAAAATGGTAAACCAGATGCGCCCGATCTTTAAGTGCGACGGTTATAATGTAGTACAGAATAATGAAGAAGCAGCAGGACAGACAGTATTTCATTTTCACATGCATTTGATTCCGAGATATGAGGGCGATGATGCCGGTTTTGGCTGGAAAACGCACGAATTGACGGATGCGGACAGAGATGAGATCCTGGCAGAGATAGACAAATAAAGAAGAGTGAACGGTAAATACGATTTTGGAGAAAAAATGTGAAAGAGAAACTGACCTATTACGAGGTTTACGACAGATATAAAAATCTCGTATTAAAAGTAGCTTATGACTACTCGGGCGATTTCGATGCAGCAGAGGATATCATGCAAAACACATTTCTCAAATTGTATATGTATTTTGAAAATATGCGTCAGGATAATTTGAAAGCGTGGCTGTATACGACAGCAAAGCATGCTGCGATCAATTATCGCAGGAAAGCTGACAAAGAAGTCCTGGAAGAATCAGAAGACAGTACAATAGACAGGCTGAGTGGTGTCGCAGACAGTGCAGAGGCAGAAGTGTTCCGCCGAAAAGGAAAAGAGGAAGCAGCCTGTCTTCATGAAAGAATCATGACAGACATGATGGGTAAAAATCCCCGCTGGCACGAAGCAATCATGATGGTTTATGTGATGGAAATTCCGCAGACAAAGGTGGCTGAGAAAATGGGAATTTCGGTAAATGTGCTATATAGCATGCTGCACAGAGCCAAAGAGTGGATTCAAAAAGAATACGGAGTAGAGTATCAGGAAATGAAACGGGGAAATTAGAAAAAACAGGTGCCTTTTAGACACCTGTTTTAAATAAACAAAACGAATCAACACTTATTTATTGCAAATGTTTTCCAGAATATCTGTGATAGTTTCGATGGAATTTTGAAGCTGTGATTTTTTCATGGCATTCATGAAAGAATCTCGTTCATGATAAAGGCGCTGAACGTTTTCAAGAAGGGATTCTTTCGTTAATTCTTCTTCCTCTATGACCAGGCTGAAGCCCTGGCGTTCAAAGGAACGGGCATTTAAAATTTGATCGCCTCGGCTTGCATTGGCAGATAACGGGATCAAGAGATTCGGCTTGCGAAGAGCCAGCAGCTCACAGATCGCATTTGCACCGGCACGGGAGATCACGATGTCAGCCAAGGCAAATATATCACGAAGTTCCGATTTGATATATTCAAACTGTGCGTAACCTTTTACATCTTTTAAAGAGGGATCGACTTTACCCTTTCCGCAGAGATGAACGATCTGAAAAGATTCCAAAAGTTCCGGAAGCGCTTGACGGACAGCAGTATTTACAACGACAGAACCCAAGCTTCCGCCGACTACAAGGACAACAGGTTTATCGGCAGAAAAATTGCACATATCCATAGCTGCGATTTTGTTGCCGGAGAGAAGTTCCTGCCGGATCGGGGAACCGGTCAGTACTGCTTTATCTTTCGGAAGATGCTCCAAGGTTTCCGGGAAATTGCAGCAAACCTTTGCAGCAGAAGAAAGGGAAAGCTTATTGGCAAGACCTGGAGTCATGTCGGATTCGTGAATGATAACAGGAACATGGTTCCGTTTGCCGGCTAATACGACAGGGACAGAGACAAAGCCGCCTTTTGAAAAGATGACATTGGGCTGCAGCTCTTGGATCAAATGCTTGGCTTCGTTGAATCCTTTAAGTACGCGAAACGGATCGCTGAAATTTTTAAGACTGAAGTAACGACGAAGTTTACCGGAAGAAATTCCGTGGTAAGGAATGCCGAAAGGTTCGATGAGTTCCTTTTCGATTCCTTCATAAGAACCGATGTAATGGATATCATACCCGAGCTCTTGAAGCCGGGGAATTAAAGCTATATTAGGGGTGACGTGTCCGGCAGTACCTCCGCCGGTAAGAATAATACGTTTCATACGATAAGCCTCCATGATAAAATTTATTGCTACACGATTTGTGAATATAAAAAACATTCTAAAAGAATGGGTCGGATAAAAGAACTCCGACATTGACAAAAGCGGTATATCTGTGAAAATATACACACATTTTCATATTAAACTTATTTAATAAAAAGTCAAGATATAAAAGGGATAGACAAAACGGGTACAAAAAACGGGAACAAAACAGCATAGCAAGGGGGAATCTGATGAAAAAGCGAACGAATTTATCATTACAGGAGGAAGTCAAAAGAGAAACCGAGCAAATAGAAAAAAAGCTGGAAGAGGAGGTCCCGGACGAGAAGTTAAAAGTCACGGCGGCTATGGATCAGGCTTTGATGGAAAAGATTCGGGAATACGAAAAGCAGAAACAGAAAGAAAAGGAGAAGCCGGAAGAGATTCCGGTCGAAGAAACCGAGTCCGAACTCCCGGAGGAGATTTCGGAAGAAAGCGCCTGGTCAGAAGAATTCTTTTTATCTGACGAGGATCGGGAAGCACTGGAATTAGGAAGAAAAATGCTTCACGGAGAATTGCGCTATACACAGAAAAAGTCCCTGGGGAAAAAGCAGGCGTGGATCGTATTGGCAGCTGCTCTGGTTTTAGTTTTTGCAGTGGGTGCAACAGCTGTAGGAAGCAGAAGCTATTGGAAAAGTTGGTATGAGCGAAAACAAGGCAATCAGAAAAACGTAGTATCAACAGTAGAAGATATGGATTCCAAAAATACAGATAAGGAAAAAGAAAATCCATATCGAGAAATTGATGATACGTTTCAGATCCGTTCTTCGCATCCAAGGATAGTATGGCAGGATATGGGAATAGATCATTATGATATTGATGAACAGCAACGGGTAGCCAAAGTATTTTATAAATACAAAGGTATGACTATACTATATGGTGTTTATGTTAATGGTGTAGACAGTTCTTACAGTGAACAACAGGCTGATGATCAGACGGATAACTTTGAGGTAAAGACAGACAAACAGACGATACAAGTACAAGAATACTGGGTAGAAGAAACGGAAACTTATCGATATGTGGCGAATTTTGAATATAAGGGGATTTATTACCGGCTGAAAGGAACGGTGGATCGGGAGATTTTTGAAGAAATTTTGAAAAATTTGTATTATTATTAAAAATTTCGCGTAAGGATGGACGAGCTCAAGTGTTTACTTAACAGAAAGCAACACAAACAGATTTAAAAGAAAGGAGTAAACATGAAAAAACGAGTGACCTCCATCCT